>NZ_JBONDW010000003.1:0-432086 GCF_054919535.1 Mycobacterium venezuelense | reverse complement strand
CTTCGCTGTTTCGGGGGCTTTCGGGTATTTGGGGCGGCTATAGGCCACGCCGGCGAGCCGGCTATAGGCCACGCCGGCTGAGCCGGCTATAGGCCCAGGTCGCGGCCGATGATCTCCTTCATGATCTCGGTGGTGCCACCGAAGATCGTCTGGATGCGCCCGTCGACGTAGGCGCGCGCGACACGGTACTCCATCATGTAGCCGTATCCGCCGTGCAGCTGCACGCAGTTGTCGACGACCTTCTTGGCCACCTCGGTGGCCCACCACTTGGCCTTGGCCGCCTCGACCGCGGTCAGCTCACCGTCGACGACGGCCTGCAGGCAGCGGTCGATGTAGGTCTCGGTGACCTCGAGCTCGGTCTCCATCTCGGCGAGCAGGAACCGGTTGTGCTGGAAGCTGCCGATCGGCTGACCAAATGCCTTGCGGTCCTTGGCATACTGCAAGGTCTCCTGCCATACCGCGCGCGCGCCCGCGATGGCCGAGATGGCGATCGAGAGCCGCTCCGAGGGCAGGTTGGTCATCAGGTGGTAGAAGCCGCGGCCCTCCTTGCCGAGCACGTTGGCGTTCGGCACGCGCACGTTCTCGAAGTGCAGCTCGGAGGTGTCCTGGGAGTGCAGGCCCATCTTGTCGAGCTTGCGGCCCCGGCTGAAGCCCTCCATGCCGCGCTCCACGACCAGCAGTGTGAAGCCCTTGTGCCCAGCTTCCGGATCGGTGCGGGCGACGACGACGCAGAGGTCGCAGTTGATGCCCGAGGAGATGAATGTCTTGGAGCCGTTGACAATCCAGTCATCCCCATCGCGCACCGCCGACGTCCGGATGCCCGCGAGGTCACTGCCCGCACCCGGCTCGGTCATCGCGATCGCGATGATGAGCTCGCCGCTGGCGATGCCGGGCAGCCAGCGCTTGCGCTGCTCGTCGTTGGCCAGTTCCTTGAAGTACGGGCCGACGACGTCGTTGTGCAGGCTCAGCGCCGGGCCGTGCACGCCCGATTTCGCCATCTCCTCGTCGATGATCGCGTTGAAGCGGAAGTCATCCGAGCCGCCGCCGCCGAACTCCTCGGGCATGTTGAAACCGATGACGCCGTACTTGCCCGCGGCGGTGTAGGCCGACCGGTCGACGATGCGCTCGGATTCCCACTTCTCGGAGTTCGGGACGAGCTCGCGCTCGATGTACTCCTTGACGGTCTCGCGGAACGCTTCATGTTCTGCGGTGTAGATCTGTCGCTTCACAGTGTCACTTCGCCTTCCATACGGGCTGACGCTTCTCGGCGAACGCCAACGGTCCTTCTTTGGCATCCTCCGTCTGCAGCAGGGTCGCGAACTCGCGGTTGGTGCGCTTCCAGCCCGGCTGATCGCCCGGTACGCCGCCGTCTTCGGCGCCATATGCGACGCGCTTGCTGGCCTGGACGGCCAGCGGTGCGTTGCCCGTGATCCGTTCGGCCAGTTTGAGTGCCGCGTCCAACACGGTTCCGTCGGGCACCACCTGGTTGATGAGGCCCCACCGCAGCGCGTCGGCCGCGGTGATCGGCTCACCGGTGAACAGCAATTCCATCGCGACCTTGCGAGGCAGCTGTTCGGCGATGCGGAACACCCCGCCCGCACCCGCGATCAGACCCCGTTTGACCTCGGGCAGGCCGAATTTCGCGCGTTCCTCGGCCACCACCAGGTCGCTGGCCAAGGCCAGCTCGGTGCCACCGCCCAGTGCGGTGCCGTTGACCGCGGCAATCGTCGGCTTGTCGATGAAATGGCTGACGTAGCCGGCGAATCCGTACTCCGGGTGGTCGGGATGGAACAGGTTCTCGCCACGGGAGATGGCCTTGAGATCGGCCCCGGCGCAGAACGACTTGTCGCCCGCACCGGTGAGGATCACTGCCCGCACCTCGGGGTCGTCCTGGGCGGCCGCCAGCGCGTCGCCCACGGCGATGCTCACCGACGAGTTGATGGCGTTACGTGCCTCGGGACGGTTGATCGTGATGATCAGTACGTTGCCGTTGCGCTCGACGATCGCGCCCGGCTGAGATTCGGTCACAACAGCTCCAGGATGGTCGCGTTGGCCTGGCCGCCGCCCTCGCACATGGTCTGCAGGCCGTACTGAATTCCGTTGTCCCGCATGTGGTACAGCAGCGTGGTCATGATGCGCGCACCGGACCCGCCGAGCGGGTGGCCCAGGGCGATCGCACCGCCGTTGGGGTTGAGCTTCTTCTCGTCGGCACCGATGTCCTTGAGCCAGGCCATGGGCACGGGCGCGAAGGCCTCGTTGACCTCGAAGGCGCCGATCTGATCGATGCTCAAACCCGATTTCTTGAGCGCCTTCTGTGTCGCCGGGATGGGCGCGGTCAGCATGATCACCGGGTCTGCGCCCGCCAGGACGGCGGTGTGCACGCGCGCCAGCGGCTTGAGGCCGAGTTCTTTGGCCTTCTCGGCGGACATGAACAGCAGCGCGGCCGAGCCGTCGGAGATCTGGCTCGAGTTGCCGGCGTGGATCACGCCGTCCTCCTTGAAGGCCGGCTTGAGCTGGCCCATCTTCTCCAGCGTCGTGCCGCGGCGAATGCCCTCGTCCTTCAGCACGGGATTGCCGTCCTGATCCTTGATCGCCACGATCTGGTCGTCGAATGCGCCGGAATCCTGTGCCGCGGCTGCCTTCTCGTGCGAGTCGAGCGAGAACTGGTCGAGCGTGGCGCGGTCGAAGCCCCATTGTTCGGCGATCATCTCAGCTCCGATGCCCTGGTTCGGGGTCTGGCTGTAGCGGCCCTGGAACGCCTCCGGGTATGGATGTCCGCCGTTGGCGAGCGACGAGCCCATCGGGGTACGCGACATCGACTCGACGCCACCGGCGACCACGACGTCGTAGTGGCCTGCGACCACACCCGCCGCGGCGAAGTGCACCGACTGCTGGCTCGATCCGCACTGGCGGTCGATGGTCACGCCGGGGACGGACTCGGGCCACCCGGCGGTCAGCACGGCGGTGCGGCCGATGTCGAGCGCCTGCTCGCCGGCCTGCATCACGCACCCCCAGATGACGTCGTCGACGAGCGCCGGATCGACCCCGGCTCGATTCACTAGACCGTTGAGCACCTGCGCGGACAGCTCGGCAGGGTGAACGCCCGACAAGCCGCCATTGCGCTTGCCAACGGGTGATCGGACGGCCTCGACGATGACGGCTTCAGCCATGACTTCTCCTTCATTGGATCGGCTTCACGCCCAACGTAAACGAACATGGTTTACTAGGTCAACCTACTGGTTGGTAGAGCATCGACCCGGCGGCAGGCCCTATTCCGCGCCGTCGGCCGCGGCGACGAGGTCGTCCCGGAAATCGGGGTGCGCGATCGCCGCCATCGCATGCCCGCGCTCCCGCACCGACAGGCCTTCGAGTTCGGCCGCACCGTACTCGGTGACTATCACATCGACGTGGTGGCGCGGCGTCGTGACGACCGCCCCCGGCCAGAACCGCGCCACGATGCGCGACCGTAGGACGCCGTCCTTGGTGTACGTCGACGGCAGGCAGATCAGCGACCGGTCCGAGAGCTCGAGTCCGGTGCCCGCGACAAAGTCCTCGGCTCCTCCGATTCCGCTGAACTGCTTGCCGTCGATCGTGTCCGCCACGACCTGGCCCTGGATGTCCACCGCGAGCGCACCGTTGATCGACATCATGTTGTGGTTGGCGCCGATCACCTCCGGCGCGTTCACGATTTCGACGGGCAGGAACGCGACGGACTCGTTGCCGTCCAGCCACTCGTAAAGGTCGGGCGAACCCAGCGCGAACGTCGTCACGCTCACGCCGTCGTACTGCCCCTTCACGGCGTTGCTGACCTTGCCCGCACGGTGCAGCTGCATGCATCCGTCGGTGAACATCTCGCTGTGCAGCCCGTAGTCGCCGCCGTCGCCCTCGGCCAAGAGCGTGGCGATCTGGCTCGGAATGGAGCCGATGCCCGTCTGCAGAGTGGCACCGGAGTGGATGAACTCGACGGCGTGGCGCGCGATGGCCTTGTCGGCGTCGGTCGGCGGCGGCCCGGGCAGTGCCACCGGAGCGTCGGTCGAGTGCACCATCACGTCGATCTCGTCGACATGTAGCGCATGACGGTGCCGCTCACCGAATCCGAAAGTCCTCGGGTAGCCATCGGACGCCTCGACGACAAGCATGCGCTGAGGATCGGCCCCGGCGCGGCGCAACTCGTCGATCGTGCCGCCCGCGTGCAGTGACAGCGAGCACCACCCGTCGGCATCGGGTGTCGTGGCCACCGTCGTCATGACCCGCGGCGACCGCCGTCTCATCAGCGGACCGAAGCGCCGGAAATCGGCCGGCGTGCACTCGATGTCGGCGCCGCCTTCGGACAGGGCGCGCTCCAGCGGCCCGTAGAACCCGGACAGATAGTGAACTCCCTTGCGGGAGAACAGCTCTGTGCCCACAGTCAGTAGCGCGCCATAGACCCGCAGGTCCGTCCAATCGGTGCGCGTGCCGAGGGCGCGCAGGAATGCGGGCGGTTGGCCGGGGCCGAGCGGGATGCCCAGCGTGTCGGCGGACTCCAGCCGCATTGCGGCCTCTTCGGGGGTCAACTCCAGTGGCATGGCCGACACCCTGCCATGCAGGTTGGCGACGTGAGCGAATTTGCGGAGTAGTTTCTTCGCCGTCGGCGCCGCTGTTACGCACCCCGCCCGAGCAGCACAGCAACGTCGCCGTGAGGGGCGCCGACGGGCGCGTCGGATACGCGTCGACGCCGGCCGGCTTGCGGCCTCAGACACCGTTCGATCGAGCCACGGTTACCGCACATGGTTTACTGAGTTGCACAGCTGAGCTGCAGATAGTCGACCGAACAAGGAGGTGCAGTGGCTCGCAGTACGCCCTTGGCCCCGATGATCGGGCCGGACGCTGTCGCGTCCCGGGCCGCCGTCCGGTCACCCAAGACCGCCGAACTTGTCGCAGGCACCTTACGTCGCATGGTCGTCGAAGGACAGCTGAAGGACGGGGACTTCCTGCCCAACGAAGCCGAGCTGATGAGCCACTTCGGCGTGAGCCGCCCGACGCTGCGCGAGGCCGTGCGCGTGCTCGAGTCCGAGCGTCTGGTCGAGGTCCGTCGCGGCTCACGCACGGGGGCCCGCGTTCGGGTACCCGGGCCCGAGATCGTCGCACGCCCTGCCGGCTTGTTGCTCGAGTTGTCCGGCGCCGACATCGCCGACCTCATGGTCGCCCGCTCGGCCATCGAGCCGATGGCCGCCCGCCTGCTGGCCGAGAACGGCACCGAGGAGGCATTCGCCGAGCTCGACCGGATGTTGGAGGAACACCTTCCGACCGACTGGCAGTCCGATCGGCTGGCCGAGACCACCGGCGATTTTCACCGCCGCGTCGTCGAACTGTCCGGCAACGCGACCCTCGGCATCATTGCCGGCATGCTGCATGAGATCACCGTGCGCCACACCGCGTTCCTGTTCAAGGAACGACGCCCGGTGTCGAAGGCCGATTACGAGAAGCTGATGCGGTCATACCGCAAGCTCATGCAGATCATGCGGTCCGGCGACGGCGATGCGGCCGAAGCACATTGGCGCAAGCACCTCGACACCGCTCGTGATCTCCTGTTGCAGGGGATTGAGACGGTGAAGGTGCGGGATGTGATGGGCTGAGTAGCTTGCGGATCGGCCCCGACAGGATGGGCTGAGTAGCTTGCGGATCAGCCCCGACAGGATGGGCTGAGTAGCTTGCGGATCAGCCCCGACAGGATGGGCTAATCCGGCCACACGGCGAGCCGCGCGTCGGTGTCGCGCCATCCTTCGGCGGTCTTCCAGCGCATGGGCAGGAGCCGGTAGCGCCAGCTGCCCGGCGGGCCGTCCGGGCCGACGTGATCCACGGTGATCGAGATGAGATCGGCCGCAAGGTGTTTGGCGTGCGTCTCGAGGTAGATGTCTGCCTCGTCGTCGACCTCGGACATCAGCTCACCGAACAGCAGCCGAGGCCCGGGCGCACGATAGAGCAGCACGCATTGCCGACGGTGCGGGCAGTGGCCCGCACGAACGATGGCCGTGCATCGCGTGTCGACGCTGCCCAGATCGCTCATCAGCCGCCCGGACTCGTCGACCCACACCGCGACCGGATCAGGTGGTGGCGTGGTCATCTCGTTCGACGTGCACCGGCACGGTGTCGTCCCACGGCTGGCGCGTCACCATGTCGGCGACGTTGACATAGCCGCGCTCGAATTCGCCGGTCGCGGCGTCGACGAGCCGGTACTGCTGGGTCTGGCGATGGATCGGCTGGGCGTCGAGCATCACGATCCGCACCTCCCCCGGCTCGAATCCGCACCGCCTCTGCAGCGCCGCCACGAGTTGTTCGTTGCTCATGTGGCCGTCGCCGAAATTCCAGCCGATCGCGGTGGACACGATGCGTTCGCCGTCGGTCAGCGTGTAGTCGTCTTCGTTCTGGCCGGCCATGGCCCGGTGGGCCAGTGTGAACAGCGCGCGGCCGTGAGTGTTGAAGGAGCGGAACGCATATCCCATGTACAGGTACATCTGCGCGGTCTCCGGGCTGCCGTAGTAGCGCTCCATCTGGGCGGCGGGCATGCTGGCGATTGCGACGATCCCCTTCTCGATCTTCTCCGCGGCCGAGGGTTTGACGCACCACAGCGACGTGTCCCAGTTCCCGGCGTAGTACCGCATGCCGGGCAGGAAGGAAACCTTGCGCGGGAACAGGTTTCCGATCGCCACGGTGCCCGCGACGACCACGAACAAGACGATGGGCCACGGGCTCTGCAGGTCACCGAGCCCGATGCCGGCGTGGCCGACGAACAACGTCAGCACCGAGAACATCATGAAGACGTTCCACTCCAGCGGGACACCCATCGGGATCGACGACAGGATGCCGAAGTGGAAGCAGAGCATGACGAACGCGGCGACCGCGGTCGCCCAGCCGCCGTGCGAGAAGAACAGGACGAGCGGCACGAGCCCTTCGATCACGGTCGAGAAGTGCGCGAGGAACCGCGATGCCCGTCCGGGTCGCAGGTCATCGGGGAAGTGCTCGAAGAACTTCCGCTTGATCCAGCGCGGCCGGAACACCGGGTTGTTGCTCATCATCGTGGAGATGACGAACGGGAAGTGCTTGTTGAGCTTGGAGGTGGCCGCGCCGATCCAGATCACCAGGCAGACGAGCTTGGCGGCGATGATCATGTCCGCCCCCGCGAACAGGAACGCCACGGTGAACGACCCGTACACCTCACCGCGGGCGGCGAGGAAGATCACCTTGTCGCGCAGACCGAGCACCGCGAGCAGACCGAGCACCGTCCAGATCTGCCACATCGGCAGCACCCCGACTTCCGAACCGAGTTCGGGGATCGGGCCGGTGCCGTCGGAGAATATGGCGATCGCCAGGACCACCAGAAGCGCCCCGTACAGCGCGGCATCGACGGGCGTGCGCGTATCCCCTTTCGTCAGCGGAATCCGGTCCGGCCACGGCGGCAGGCGGATGGTCCCCGGTCGCAACCAGTAGAGGATCGAGCCCATCGGCGGGAAGAACCGGTTGTTGAGCGGCCCGAAGCCGCAGCCCAGGCCGACGACCTCGAACAGCATGGTGAACAGCACGACCTTCTGGAAGACGATCGGCTCGGTGTACCAGTGCGCGACGTCGGTGAATCCGTCGATGCCTTCGGTCGTCAGGACCACCAGCCACGCTGCGAGGATGTAGGCGAGGATCTTGACCACGTAGAACAGGTGCAGCACCACGGGCGTGCCGAAGCCCACCTCGGCCCAGTGCCGTGCCATCGGGCGGATCTTCTCGGCGCGCGTGCCTTTGTTCCACTCCTCGAAATCGACGACGGGCGCGTCCTGCTTGAGAAACCCCATGCCGGTCAGATTAGAACGTGTTCTAGTCTCGGGGAAGTCGTTCTGGCATGTCGGCCGTGCGCATCATCGGCGGATGCAGCAGCCGCAGCTCGCCACGCCGGTAGAGCTGGGCGGGTCGGCCCCCGTCGCGGGCGGTGGTGTGACCGGTCGGCACGAGGAATCCGTCGGCCCCGGTGACCTTGCGGTGGAAGTTACGGCTGTCGAGCGTTGTGCCCCAGACGATCTCGTAGACGCGCCGCAGTTCGGCGACGGTGAACTCCTCGGGGCAGAATGTTGTCGCCAGCGGCGTGTATTCGATCTTGGCGCGGACCCGCTCGACGCCGTCGGCCAAGATTCGATCATGGTCGAACGCCAGTCGTCCGGCCGGCAGGTCGGCCACCGGAGCCCACCGCGCACCGGCGGCGTCACCGCCCGCGGTCGGTAGCGGCAGGTCGGGCGCGAGCCCCAGATAGGCGACCGTGATCACCCGCATGCGCGGATCGCGTTTCGGCGCACCATAGCTCGCCAGCTGTTCGAGATGCAGACGATCGGCACGCAGGCCGGTCTCCTCGACGAGTTCGCGCGTGGCGGCTTGGTCCAGGTCTTCGTCGGGCCGGACGAATCCGCCGGGCAATGCCCAGCGGCCCGCGTAGGGCGCCTCGCCCCGCCGGATCACGAGCGCGCACAACTCGTCGTCGCGGATGGTCAGCGCCACCAGGTCGACGGTGACGGCGACGGATGGATAGCTCCCCGGATCGTACGGCACACGGCCACGCTAATCGTCATGTTGACGAAAAGCGAGGCTCGGGCTTATCGTCAATCTGACGATAAACAAAGGAGGTGGCCGACATGGCCGTCATCACCCGCTATCCACTGGTACGTCACCTGCGCGTGGAACCGACTGCTCACATCCGGGCGCTGCGCCGCGGCAAGCTCGTGCAGGACGGGCCGGGCCTGGCGTTCTGGTTCCGCCCGCTCACCGCGGCGATGTCCGAAATCCCGTTGGACGACCGGGAATTGCCCGTGCTGTTCCACGCCAGGACCGCTGACTTCCAGGATGTCGCCGTGCAGGCGACCGTCACGTACCGCATCGTCGATCCCACGCTGGCCGCCCAGCGCATCGACTTCTCCATCGACACCGAGACGGGCGCCTGGCGGGCGGCTCCGCTCGAACAGGTGGCCGGGTTGCTGACGGAATCCGCACAGCAGCACGGCCTGGATCTGCTGGCCCGGACGACGCTGACTTCGGCGCTGGTCGACGGCATCAGCGCGGTGCGAAACCGCATGGTCGACGGGTTGGCCGCCGACACCCGGCTCGCCGAGACCGGTATCACCGTGATCGGGGTTCGGGTCGTGGCGATCCGCCCGGAGCCCGAGGTCGAACGCGCGCTCCAGACCCCGACGCGTGAGCAGGTGCAGCAGGAGGCAGACAAGGCCACGTTCGAGCGGCGCGCGCTGGCGGTGGAACGGGAACGCGCCATCGGCGAGAACGAGCTGCAGACCAAGATCGAGCTGGCCCGTCGCGAGGAGGAACTCGTCGCGCAGAACGGCGCCAACGACCGGCTCAAGACGCAGGAGGCGTGGGCTTCCGACGCGATCGCCACCGAGGCGAAAGCAAAGCGCGAGGTGGCCCTGGCCGAAGCCAAGGCACAAGCCGCCCGGCTGGTGGGCGAGGCGGAAGCGGCGGCGGAGACGGCCCGCCTCGCGGCGTACCGGGATCTCAGCGATGCCACGATGCTGGGCCTGGCGGTCAAAGAACTGGCCGCCAATCTGCCCAAGATCGAGCACCTGGTGCTGACGCCGGATCTGCTGGCACCGGTCCTGACCCGGCTCAGTGCGTCATGACGCTTCCGCCCCGGGTCGTGCTCGTCCACCGCCGCACCGAGCTCGACGACGCCCTCGCCCGGCACGGCACGCACGGCCAGGCCGCGTTCTTCCTGTCCACCCGCGGTCGCAGCATCGACGAACTCGAAGCGCGGCACACCCGGAACCAATCGGCTCTGGCCACGGTCGCGGCCGCCATCCCGGCGGATTGGCGACGTGGCCGCGTCGAGCGGGCGGACCTGTCGCGGTTCCTGTTCGAGCCCGGCGACATCGTGGTCGTCGTCGGGCAGGACGGCCTGGTGGCCAATGTCGCTAAGTACCTCGACGGTCAGCCGGTCATCGGCGTCGACCCCGAGCCGGACCGCAATGCCGGAGTTCTGGTACCGCACTTCCCTGACGCCGCCGGCGCGCTGATGCGGGCGGCGGTGCACGAAGGCGCGAGCGTCGAGCTGCGCACCATGGTGCAAGCCGCCACCGACGACGGCCAGCGACTGCTGGCGGTCAACGAGATCTTCGTCGGCCACGCGAGCCATCAGACGGCGCGCTACACACTCGGATTGCCCGACGGCCGGGCCGAGCGACAGGCGTCGTCGGGGCTCATTGTCTCCACGGGTACCGGCGCAACCGGCTGGTGCCGCTCGGTCTGGCAGGCCAGGCGGAGCGAGGTCATTCTGCCCAACCCCGCCGAGGCGCGGCTCGCGTGGTTCGTGCGCGAGGCCTGGCCGTCACCGGCGACGGGCGCGGGCCTGGTCGAAGGTGAACTGAGCGCAGCCGAGCTCACGGTCGACGTGGAGTCGGACCGGTTGGTGGCATTCGGAGACGGAATCGAATCCGACACGCTCGCGCTGTCCTGGGGGCAACGGGTTTCGGTGCGGGTGGCCGAGCAGCGGCTGCGGCTCGTGCACTCCTGATTGCCACAGGGCACGATGGGTCGGTGCGCTATGTCGTCTTCCCCGGCCGTCACCACGTCTTGACCCGTTTCCAAGCGCGGTACCTGGCCGGGCTCGCGCCCGACGCCACCGTCATCTGGGCGGTGACGAGTGCCAATCACCAGAACACGCGCCGCAATCCGATACCGGCGAACCGGCGGGAAGCGGCCATCGAACTGTTCTCCCATATCGAGGGCATCCGCTCGCTCGTCGTGCCGATCGTGGATGTCGCACCCGACGGCCGGTTCGCCGAGATCACGCTCAAGGCCATCGCCCACGCGACCGGGATCGAACCGGACCCGGCCGACACGGTGGTCGCCTGCTCGACGCCCGCGGTCGCCGATCTGTATGCGCGGCTGGGCTTTCCGATCGCACCGGTGGAACGCGACCATCCCGACAACCCGCCCTATCCGTGGCAGCTCCTGGAGCGGGTCGCGACCGGAGGCGCATGGCGAGACGACGCCCACCCCGCCACGGTCGACGTGTTCGACCGGTACGGCCTGGCCGACCACATCGCCGCGATCAGCGCGGATCCGATCGTCAGCAGCGAAGGGTCGTTGACCGAGACCCGCGACTATCGCTCGTACAGCGCGGCATTCGACGCCGCGGCCGAACGCAAATGGGCGCAGGCCCGGCCCTATGTGCGCGCCGGTCGAATCGTCGACATCGGCTGCGCGGCAGGCGGCATGCTCGAGCTCATCGCGGCCGATGCCGAGCTACGCGAGTCCGATCTCTACGGCATCGAGGTGGCCCGCCACCTGTTCGAAGAGTGCCGGCACCGCAAGTCCCAGGGTGTCTTCGCCAACCCGAATACGTTTTTCTATCAACGCAATATCTTGGCCGGCCCGGTGTTCGGCGATGCCAGCATCGACACCACGCTGACCTTCGCGCTGACCCACGAAATCTACAGCTACGGCGACGGGATGACGTCACTGCGCACGTTCGCCGACACCATCGCCAAGCACACCGCACCCGGCGGGGTGTGGATCAACTCCGACGTGTGCGGCCCCGACGATCCGGATCGGCCGGTGCGCTTGGTCTTTCACCAGCCGGGCCTCGATCACGCCGCGGTCGACCTGACGACGCTCGACGATGTGCCCGCTTATCTGACGCCGCTGTCACCGGCGGCCCGGTTCGAGCAATTCGCGGTCGACTTCCGGCGCAATTCCGGTGTGCCGTTCGGCTACGACGTCGTCGACGACAGGACCGTGGCGCTGCGCCTGGCCGACGCGATGGAGTTCCTGACGCGGTTCTCCTACGTCGACAACTGGCTGTCGGAAACCCACGAGCAGTTCTGCGCGCTGTCATGGGCGGACTGGGTGGAGCTGGCGGGCGAGGTGGGTCTGCAGGTGGATCCGCGCTCGGGTGCATGGCGCAACGACTGGCTCGTGCACAACGTCTTCGATCCGGCCGCCGCGCTGTGTGACGACAACGGCGCCCCGCTGGACTGGCCGGTCACTCACGTGCTGTTGGCGGCCACCGCACTCCGCTAGGCGGCGAGACTACGGTTTCTGACGGAAATCGCCAGTAATTCGTCAGGAACCGTAGTGTCGGCGGCTCGGGTCAGGACTTGACCGGCGGGCGGAAGAAGATCGCCAACTGGCCGATGCCGCCGGCCAGGCCCAGCACCACCGCGATCGCCAGACCCCACCAGCCGTGCAGGTAGTCGTAGAAGCCGGTGCCCGAGAACAGCAGGTGGTCCAGGCTGTAGCGACCCGCGCCGATGCCCGCGATCGCTACCGCGGTCACCGCCAGGATCAGGTTGTACTCCCAACCCTCCTTGACGATGAAGAAGCCGTTGGCGCGGTGCACGGTCCAGGCCGCCACCAGCATGAGCGCGACGAACCCCGCCGCGGGCACCGGCGTGAGCAGCCCGAGCGCCAGACCGAGACCCGCAGCGATCTCGGTGGTCGCGGCCACCCGGGCGTGGAACATGCCCGGCTTCATGCCGATGCTCTCGAACCAGCCTGCGGTGCCCGGGATCCGCCCACCGCCGAAGAACTTGTTGTAGCCGTGTGCGGCCATGGTCAGCCCAAGAACCACACGCAGAATCAGGATCGCAGCATCAGCAGCCATGTAACAGAATTTAGGCCATCTGTTAAGTCGCTGCCCAGCCCCCATCCACACTGAGGATCACGCCGTGGATGTTCGCGGCGTCGTCGCCGGCCAGAAAGACCACGGCAGCGGCGACCTCCTCGGGCGTGCTCATCCGGCGCGACGGGATGCGGGCCAGCACCGGGGCGACCTCGTCGGCCACGTCGGCGGCGCGTTCGGTCGCGATCGGTCCGGGGGCCACCGCGTTGACCCGCACACCTCGTGGGCCGTACTCGGCCGCCCACGACTTCGTCAGCGAATGCACGGCCGCCTTCGTCGAGTTGTAGAGCGCCGACTTGTCACCGCCGATCAGGCCCGTGATCGAGCCGATGTTGACGACGACACCGTGGCCACGCTCGGCCATCGCCGGCGCCAGTGCACCGGTCAGCAAGAAGGGTGCGATGACGTTGGTCTGGTAGGACTCCAGCAGGGTCTGCCCGGAGATTTCCTCGGACGGTTCCGGCATCGCCCACAACGCGGCGTTGTTGACCAGGATGTCGAGATGCCCGCCTGCCGCTGCGGCGGCTTGCTCGGCCAGCCGGCGCACTTCGGCCTCCCCCGCGCCGAGGTCGGCGGCGACGAATTCGGCCCGGCCGCCCGCGGCGCGGATATCTGCGACGACGGCGTCGCCGCGCTCCTTGTTACGGCCACTGACGATGACGAACGCGCCCTCGGCCGCCAATGCCGCCGCGACAGCGACGCCCAAGCCTCCGGTCGACCCGGTTACCAATGCTGTGCGGCCCGCGAGCCGCGTATTCTTTGGACTCATGAGTCCAGGTGTACTGCCATGAAAATGGACCTGCAAGTCCAGAAATTCACCGCCAAGGGCGAGGCCACCCGGCGGCGCATCATCGAAGGCGCGGCAGCCGAGATCCGCGGCCGCGGCGTGGCCGAGACCACGCTCGACGATATCCGGGCCCGCACGCACACCTCCAAAAGCCAGCTGTTCCACTACTTTCCCGAGGGCAAGGACGAGCTCCTGCTCGCGGTGGCCGAGCACGAGGCCAGGATGGTGCTCGAAGACCAGCAGCCCTATTTGGGTGAGCTGACGTCGTGGGCGGCCTGGCAGCGCTGGCGCGACGCGGTGGTGGACCGCTACCGGCGTCAAGGCCAGAGTTGTCCGCTGAGCATGCTGATGTCGGAGATCGGCCGCAGCACGCCAGGCGCGCAAGCCGTCACGAAGGCCCTGCTGCGGCAGTGGCACGACGAGATCACCGCGGGCATCCGCTCGATGCAGGCACAAGGCAAGGCCGCCGACGATCTCGACGCGGACCGGGTGGGCGCCGCACTGCTGGCCGGTATCCAAGGCGGCGTCGGCATCATGCTGGCCACCGGTGATCTGAGCTACTTGGAGGCCGCACTCGACACCGGTATCGCCGCGCTGCGCCCGAGTTAGCCGAGCGCCTGCGCCAACCGCTCGACGTAGGCGTCGACATCGCCGACCGCCGACTCGGCCGCGTGCACGCTGACGGCGAGGGTGTCGCCGATGCCGTGCACGCCATGGGTCAGGCCCATCATCGGCGACAGCGCCGGGTAGCCCGCCGTCACCACCACCGGCGCGTCCCCGAAGCGCAGATCCGCCGCACCTCGGTTGACGCTCGAGACCACCGTGTTGCCGGTGACCACCGGGGATCGCAGCGTCGGATCGAATTGCGCCACGCCCCATCGCAATAGCGGCGCAGGCGTGGCCGCGAACGCGCGGCTCGCTGCCGCCATCGCCGGATGCCGGGCACGACTGCGACGTTGCGCGAGGTCGTGGGCGATGTGCGCGATGCGCTCGGCATGGTCGAGTTCGGGGTACAACCCGATGCCGACGTTGCCGAAGTGATTGTGGGCGTGACGAACTCCGGCTTTGGCCATGGGCACCTCCGCGCCGAGGCCGGCCGGATCCTCTCCGAATGTGCGCAGATGATCACTGAGCGCAGCCGACACCGCCGCCAGCACCGCGACCGTCACCGTCGGGCCCGGGATGCGAGCCCGCGGCCGCACGATCGTGCGGACCCACCGCGCCCCCGCGGGCCGGGAATTGCTGCGCCGTGCGGGCCGCGACGGGGCCTGCGCGGGCACAGCGCCGGACTTCTCGTCGGCGACCAATTGTCGATGCGTGCGCGCGGCTGAAGCCGCCCGCCACGGCAGCGTGGCGCCGACGAAGCGCTCCGCCGGCACAGCAGGGACGGCTTCTTGCCGCCCGAACAACCAGGCGGCAAGCGCCGACGAGCGGATGCCGTCGCCGAGGACATGCGCGACCTGCAGCACGGCCACGGCACCCGATGCGGCCACGCCGGGAACCCCACGCACACCGGGGAATACATGCAGCCGCCACGTTGCACTCGTCGCGTCGAGCTGGTGATCGGCGAGCCCGGCGACCGCGTCCAGGCAGTCGTTCCAGCTGGGGCCACCGAGGTCGTGCACCACGAACTGGTCGTCACCGGCCCGGCGTTGCACCCAGGCGGGATAGGTCAGCCGGAACCCGTCGCGGACCCGCAATGCCAATTCCGGACCCTCCTCCGCACGCCTGCGCACCTCGGCGAGCGCGCGGCCGAGATCGGTCGGCGAGCCGTCGAACCCGTAGAGCAGGAACTGGTCGCTGGGAAGCTTGGCCGACATCCACCAGGTCTGAGCGTCGACTGCCGCCAGTCGGCGCACGCGTCACTGCTCCTTGGCGCTGTCGATGAAGTCGAGGATTCGGCCCGCGACCACATCCGGCTGGTCGAGCTGCATGAAATGTCCTGCTCGTTCGACGATGCCCACCGCGCTGCCGTCGGGCAGGATGTCTCGCACCCAGCGCGCGTAATCGGGTGCGGCGCAGCCATCGTCGGTGCCGTGCAGATAGAGCGTCGGCAATACCGGCGCCGACAACCAGTGCTCGTGCAGTTTGGCGTAGGCGGCCGGCGGGGTCGTCCAGCGCAGCATGGCCCGGTAGTAGCCGATCGCGGCCCGCCACCGTTCCGGTGCGCCGATCGCGGCGTCGACATGGCGGACGTCCTCGGCGGCGTTGAAGCCCGGCGACCACTGCCGCCACAACCGGGGCACCACCCAGGACGCCGAACGCTCTGGCAGCCAGGGCAATTGGAAATACAGCATGTACCAGCTGCGCAGCAGCTGGCGGGGCAACTGCTTTGCGAGTTTGCCGCTGTCGGCGACGCGGCCCAGCGGCCGAAATGACGCGGCAGGCGGCACGGACATGATCACGCTCTTGTCGAACGGGCTGTCGGGCATGGCGGCCAGCCCCGACGCGGCGATGGCTCCCCAGTCATGACCGATGAGAACATCGCGTCCGGTGCGCCCCGATGCTTCCAGGACACGCAGCGCGTCGTCCATGAGCGCGCCGACGTGGTAGCTGCCGTCCGTCGGGATCGATGACGGCACATAGCCCCGCAGAAACGGCGCGACGACCTTCCAGCCGGCGTCGGCGAGCACCGGTGCGACTTCTCGCCACCCGTAGGCAGTGTCGGGAAAACCGTGCAGGCACAACGCGACCGGTCCGTCATCGGGTCCCCAGACCAGCGCTCGCAACTGCACCGCGGGCGCGGTGACGTCGAGCCAACGCGGCTCCGTCACGGCTTCACCGGCTCGAACTGAGACATCAGCCAACGTCCATCCTCACGCACCATCGTGGCCCGTACGGTCGACGGGGTCTTCTGCGGCGGCTGGTCGCCCACGGTGACGAACTGGTTGAGGTAGAGCATCACTTCGGCGCGATCAGCGCTCGCCGTCACCGAGCCTATCGCGGGCACCTCGGCTTGCGCGGTGACACGTTGCGCCGTCGCGCCGGGAATGATGGTCGTGCGGATCATCGTGGTGTATGTGCTGAGGAAATCGCCGGTCAACCGGTCGAGCACCGAATTGAGGTGCTGCTCGACCGTGTTCGGTTCATACGACAACATCTGGATTGTGATGTCCTTGGCAGCCTCGACCGATTCTGTTCGGGCGGTGGCACTTTCCCGCTCCGAGACGATCTGCCACTTCAGAAACGCCGATCCGGCCGCCAGCAACAGGGCCAGCGCGGGCAGCATCGCGAAGACGACGATCCCCGACCATGGGGTCTGCCGCGCGGGTTCGGCCGGCCGTTCGGGCTCGGCGTCGACGTCGTCTGCTTCGGGCGACTCGTCCGCTGTTTCTTCGGCGGGATCCTCGACCGGATCCTCGATCGGCTTCTCCTCGGCCGGGTCCTCGACCGGCTTCTCCTCTGCGGCCTTCGCATCCGCCTTCTCGAACGCCCGGAGGCTGTGCCTTCCGCTCACTCCACGAACTCCACTTCGGAAACCTTCGCCGTGCCCTGGTTCTCCTGCACCGTCAACACCATTCGCCAGTACTGCGGCGCCTGTTCCGGCACGCCCGCGTTGCTCGACTTCACAGTCACCGACACGAGCACCTTGGCTTGGCCGTCGGATAGCGATTCGAGGGACGAACCGGTGATGATGCCCTCCGACTTCGACTTCACCTGCTTGACGACCTCGCGGTAGGACTCGGCACGCTTCTGGAAGTCGTCGTAGAACTTGCCACTGGCCGAGTCGAGCACCCGCTGAACATCGGCGTCGGCCGTCTCCCAGCCGACGTTGGTCAGGCTCAGCGCCGCCTGCCTGCCGGCCTCCACCATCATGTCGCGGTGCCGCTCGTCGGTGTGCGACTGGTAGGCGACGTACCCGAGCCAGCCCGTCAGCCCGGCGAGCACCACGACCAGGGCAAGACCGACCAGCGCGCCCAGCCTGATCCGCGACATCGACCGGGCCTCGGGCTCAGGCGCGGCGTCAGCCTCGCCAACAGCCGTTTCCCCGGCCGGCCGTTTCGCATCCCCGGCTTCCGGCGACTCGACCGACTCGTCGTCGGGGCTGTCGTCTGCCATAGATCCACTCCTCGGTGCACTACGAATCGCACGCCTGCTGTAAACACGCGTGCGATCCAAAGTACGTGGCGCCCGTCACACCGTCATCGGCGGCACCCGGGCTGCTTCCCGAACTCCCCCTGCCCGCATTCTCGGCAACGCCCGGCCTTAGTAACGTGACTGCGGGGGCGCGCCGAGAGGAAGTTCGTGAGCACTGCTAACAGCCAATCGCAGACCGTCACGTTCCGCGGTGTCGATGACCTGAACTTGGTCGGCGACGAGTGGAACAAGGGCGCCGAGTCGGCCGCCGACCGCCCGACCGTGCTGCTGCTGCACGGTGGCGGGCAGAACCGGCACTCGTGGAAGAACACCGGGCAGATCCTGGCCGACCGCGGGCTCCACGTGATTGCGCTCGACTCGCGCGGGCACGGGGACAGCGACCGCTCCCCCAGCGCCAACTATTCGGTGGAGGCGTTGTGCGGGGACATCCTGCAGGTGCTCTACCAGGTCGGCCGCCCGGTGGTGCTGATCGGCGCGAGCATGGGCGGGTTGACCGGGATTCTCGCGGCTCATGAAGCCGGGCCGGAGTTGGTGACGAAGTTGGTGCTCGTCGACGTTGTGCCGAGGTTCGAGAAGTCCGGGAGTGCGCGCATCCGCGATTTCATGTTCAACCACGTGCACGGGTTCGATTCGTTGGAGCAGGCCGCCGAAGCCGTCGCCGCGTATCTGCCCCACCGCACCAAGCCGCGCAGCCCCGAGGGGCTGAAGAAGAATCTGCGGCAGCGCGACGGCCGCTGGTATTGGCATTGGGATCCGGCGTTCCTGACGAAGCCAGAAGATGACCCGTTCATCCGGGTGGAGAAGCTGGAGCAAGCGGCGATCAACCTGACTATCCCGATCCTGTTGATCCGAGGCAAACTATCCGATGTGGTCAGCACAGAAGGTGTTCAGGACTTCCTGGAGAAGGTTCCCGCAGCAGAATTCGTCGAGTTGTCCGACGCCGGGCACACCGCCGCCGGCGACGACAACGACGCGTTCTCCGCAGTCGTCGTCGAGTTCGTGGGCCGATGACGACCGATCGCCGTACTGTCGGCTTCAACTTTCTTGCCGAACCGGAACTACCGGCACCGCACGTCACCGAATCGCAGGCCGAGGGCATCCTCGCCACGCATTACGGCCTGCGCGCACAGGTGAAATCGCTCGGCAGTCAACAGGATAAGAACTTCCTGGTCAGCCAGGACGACGAAATCCTCGGCGTGCTCAAGATCGCCAACCCGGCGTTCAACGAAACTGAGCTGGAGGCCCAGGACCTCGCAGCGGAGCTCATCGCGCAGACCGAGCCGAACTTGCGGATCGCCGTAGCCCTGCCGAACAGCGATGGCGACAACCGCACGGCCGTAACGGGTTTGGTCGATGGAACGGCGTACGTGCGCCTGCTGCGCTACCTGCCCGGCGGCGCGCTGCTGGAATCCGGTTACCTGCGGCCGGCCGTCGTCGCCGAACTGGGTGCGCTCGCCGGCCGCGTCACGCGCGCGCTGGCCGAGTTCAGCCACCCTGGTCTCGACCGAATCCTGCAGTGGGATCTGCGGTATGGGGCCGATGTGGTCACCACGCTGGTATCACACGTCGCCGACGCGACGCACCGCGAGCTGCTTGCGACCGCGGCCCGCGAGGCGTGGGCACGCATCGAGCCGCTCGCCGACGCGTTGCCCCGGCAAGCGATCCACATGGATCTCACCGACGCGAACGTCGTCGTGACACCGGCGACCGGCGGCGTCGTACATCCCGACGGAATCATCGACTTCGGCGATCTGACCGACAGTTGGGCCGTCGCCGAATTGGCGATCACGCTGTCGTCGGTACTGCAGCATCCCGGCAGCGATCCCACCTCGGTGCTTCCCGGCATCCGGGCGTTCCACGATATCCGGCCACTCAGTGTTGCTGAGGTGGAGGCATTTTGGCCGTTGCTGGTTCTGCGAACCGCGGTGCTGATCGTCAGCGGAGCGCAGCAGGCGAACCTCGACCCGGACAACGACTACGTCACCGAACAGTCCGACGGCGAGTGGCGCATGTTCGAGCAGGCCACCTCCGTGCCGTTCGACGTCATGACGGCCCTGATCAAAGCCGAGCTCGGCATGAACACCGAGCCCGCGCGGGCCGAAGCCACCACGCCCATGATCACCGGACTCACCGCCGAATCGGTGGTGACGCTCGATCTGTCCGCGACCTCGGACACCTTGGATTCGGCATTCCAGCGGGGCGGTTGGGTGCGGCCCGGTGTCGAGAACGAAATGGCAAGGGCCGCACTCTCGGACGGGGCTCGTGTGGTGGTGACGCAGTTCGGTCAGCCGCGACCGGCGTGCGCGCCTGCCCTGAGCCAGGAGGAGCCCGCCGTGGTGCCGACCGGCATCAGCGTGTGGGCCGCCGAACCCGTCGAGTTGGTGGCTCCGTTCGACGGCGAGGTCGTCGACCGGTCGGCGGACGCGGTGACATACCGCGGCCGTGACTACGAGCTGACGGTGACGGGTGTTGCCGCGACCGAAGGCGCCGCGTTAGGCGTCATCGAGCCGGGCCGGCGCATCGAGCTTGCCGTTCGCGCGGCCGGGTCACCGGTGGCCCCCACGCTGAGCACACCGAGCTTGGCCCCGGGATGGTTGGCGCTGAGCCTGGATCCCCGCCCGCTTCTCGGATTACCAACGCTGGCAAGCGATTCGGTCGACAGCGATCTGGTGGCTCGCCGCGACCGGGCTTTCGCGCCCGTCCAGGAGCACTACTACCGGCAGCCACCGCGCATCGAACGCGGCTGGCGGCATTTCCTGATGTCGACGAGCGGGCGCTGCTATCTCGACATGGTCAACAACGTGACCGTGCTGGGGCACGCCCATCCCCGCGTGGCCGACACCGCCGCACGCCAGCTGCGCAAGCTGAACACGAACTCGCGGTTCAACTACGCCGCGGTGGTCGAGTTCAGCGAACGGCTCGCCGGGCTGCTGCCCGATCCGCTGGACACGGTGTTCCTGGTCAATTCCGGTTCAGAGGCCAGCGACCTCGCACTGCGGTTGGCCATCGCGGCCGCGGGACGCCCCGACGTGGTGGCGATGCGCGAGGCCTACCACGGCTGGACGTACGGCACCGACGCCGTGTCCACGTCGACTGCCGACAATCCGAATGCCCTTGCCACCCGGCCGGATTGGGTCCACACCGTGGAGTCTCCCAACAGCTTCCGTGGCAAGTACCGCGGCGCCGAGGTCGGCCGCTACGCCGTCGAGGCAGTGGCCCAGATCGAACAACTGGCGGCCGATGGGCGTGCCCCCGCGGCGTTCATCTGCGAGACCGTGTACGGCAACGCCGGTGGCATGGCCCTGCCCGATGGCTATCTGGAGCAGGTCTACGGGGCGGTGCGCGCCAACGGCGGATATGCCGTCGCCGACGAGGTCCAGGTGGGCTATGGCCGCCTTGGCGAATGGTTCTGGGGATTTCAACAGCAGGGCGTCGTGCCCGACATCGTGTCGATGGCCAAGTCGACGGGCAATGGCTACCCACTGGGCGCGGTCGTCACGAGCCGCGAGATCGCCGAGGCGTTCCGCAGCCAGGGGTACTTCTTCTCCTCCACCGGCGGCAGCCCGCTGTCGTGCGCGATCGGCATGACGGTGCTCGACGTACTGCACGACGAGCGACTGCAGGAGAACGCTTCTCGCGTCGGCGCGCATCTGAAGTCACGGCTGCAGGCGCTTGTCACCAAGCACCCCATCATCGGAACCGTGCACGGGGTCGGCCTGTACCTGGGTGTCGAGATGGTCCGCGACCCAGACACTTTGGAGCCGGCGACCGAGGAGACGGCATTGATCTGCGACCGCATGCTGGAGCTGGGCGTGATCATCCAGCCCACGGGCGATCACCAGAACATCCTCAAGACCAAGCCGCCACTGTGCATCGACACCGAGTCCGCCGACTTCTACGTCGACGCACTCGACCGGGTGCTCACCGAAGGCTGGTAATCGCGTCTATCCGGCCTCGTCGTCTTCGTCGTTGTCGGTGAGGTAGGTCTGGGGGTGGTGGTAGTTGTTGACGCGCGCTTGGCCCGTGTCGAGTAGGGGTGGTGGGGTCCATTCGCAGCGGCCGTTGCGCATGGTCGTGGTCCACTTGCCCTTGGCGACCAGGCGGTTGTCGGGCCCGCAGGACAGGGCGAGTTCGTCGATGTTGGTTTGCCCGCCCACGGTCCAGTCTTGTTGGGCGTGGTGGGCTTGGCAGCGATAACCGCCGGCGGTGCAGCCGGGGCGGGTGCAGCCACGGTCACGGGCGAACAACACCAGGCGTTGGGCGGGGGTGGCGATGCGTTTGGTGCGCCCGAAATACAACGGCACCAGGGTGGCGTCGTCGAACACCGCCAGATAGTGCCAGGCATGCGCGGCGAGGCGGATCACGTCGGGGATGGGGAGTTTCGAGCCGCCGCCGGTGACCGCGATCCCCGCGCCGGCTTCGAGTTCGGCCAGGGTGGTGGTGACGATCAACGACACCGGCAACCCGTTATGCTGACCCAAATCCCCGGACATCAACGCATTACGACCGATCGCCACCAGGGCGTCGTGATTGCGTTGCGCGGCGGTGCGGGTATCGGCCTCGATCGCTTCCTCAGAGGGTGATCCCGCCACGCAGGGTGATTCGTCGTCGGGGTTGCACATCCCGGGGGCAGCGTACTTCGCCAGCAGGGGTTCGACCACGGCGCGGCCTTCGGCGTTCAGCCATCCTGATACCTTCGAGGTGCCGTCGGGTTGCTGCGGATGAACGACGATGCCTCGCTTACGCTCAGCAGCGTCGACGGGTTCCTCGCCATCCTGGTTGAGCAGGTACAGGGCTTCGGCGACGGTCTGGCGCAACGTCTCCGGGGTCTCCGTGGCCGCCACCGCCACCAGTCGTTCTTCGAACACCGCACGCCGCGCCGCATCGATCCAATCGGGGCATTTGGTGAAAAACGTCTCCAACTCATCAATATGGTCGGGAGTCACCCAGCCACCGGCCTGCGCCGCCGCGGTCGCCGCGCGCCGTGGTGGCAACGTCTCGCCGGTCACCGACCGGCGTGGCCCGAAGTTCATCGCATCCCGACAGCGGCGCCGCGCCTCGGTCCCCGATATCCGCAACCGGATCCGCAACGCCTCCGGCCACGACTTCGCCCCGACCGCCGCCGGCGTCGTGCACTCCGACAGCGCACTGATCGCGGCATGCTCCACCACCGGCACCAGATTGCGAACCTCTTGGATCCCGGCACACACCCCCAGCAGGTCGGCTTCGGATAGCGCTCCCCACGGCAGAGCACGCACCGCGGCGACCGCCGCGCGTAACGCAGCGAGCCGGTCAGCCACGGACGAGTCCATGTATCGAACACTAGTTCGAACCACCGACAAGCCCTGTTGCGCAAGGCTTTACGTTGACGAACGTGCGCAAAATGCCGCTAATTCACGGCGTGTCGACGGACAGACACGCACGCTCGCGCAAGGGAAGCGCTATGGGCTTGTGGTGCCCTGCGAACTTTCCGCCTCGGCCAGCCGCTGATGGAGCCGCTCGCGGATGTCCTGCGGCGTGTAGGCGTTGCGGCGGCGCTGATCGCGGGCAACCATCACGCCGCCCGCCACGACACCGGCGACACCGGCAAGCCCGATCCACTTCCAGATGCTGCGCATGCACAAAGTGTGCCTAAGCTGCGCACGTGAACGCGAACACGGTGCCGCTGACGAAAGCGCTGGAGGAAACCCGGACCGGTGACATCTGGCTGTTTCGCGGCGGGTCAGGGCCGGATCGGGCGATCCAGACGCTGACGAACAGCCCGGTCAACCATGTCGGGATGACCGTCGCGATCGACGACCTGCCGCCACTGATCTGGCATGCCGAGCTCGGCGACAAGCTGCTCGACATGTGGACGGGTACCAACCACCGCGGTGTGCAGCTCAACGATGCCCGTCAAGCCGTCGAACGCTGGATGCACAACTACGGGCAGCGCTGCTGGCTCCGTCAACTCACGCCATATGCCACCCGGGAACAGGAAGACGCCCTCCTCAAGGTCATCGCCCGAATGAACGGCACGGCGTTTCCCACCACGGCGCGGCTCACCGGCCGCTGGCTGCGCGGGCGGCTACCCGTCATCAGCGACTTCACCCGGGGAATTCCGCTTGTACACAGCAAAGTTCGCGAATCGGCCGAGCGCAAGAGAACCCGCAAACGCCAGGCGGGCCTGGAGACCGCGTACTGCGCGGAGACGGTAGCCATCACCTACGAGGAAATGGGCCTGTTGACGACGGAAAAGCACTACAACTGGTTTGATCCCGGCTCTTTCTGGAGCGGCGATCAGCTACCACTCACGGCCGGTTACCAGCTCGGCGACGAGATTGCTGTCATCGAAGACTGAGTGACGGCCTATACCTGCTGGCCGGTATAGCGGATTGTGGCCAGCAGTGAGGAATTCACCGCCTACACCGGCAAGGCTGAGCTGAGCAACCCAACCGGTCCCGGAGGTGTCGGATGCTTACTGTCGAACAACCAACCGATCAGATGCTCGAGCTCTACGCCAACCACGTCGAACCGTTGCGACGCTATGCATTCCGGCTGACGAGCAATCACACCAAAGCCGAGGATGTCGTACAGGAAACCCTGCTGCGCGCCTGGCGTCACCTGCAACAAAACGACGGAGACCTGCCGTTACGGTCTTGGCTTTTCACCGTTGCCCGCAACATCGTGATCGACGGAAGCCGATCAGCTCGATTTCGCTACGAGGTTTGTTCTCCCGACACATCGGAGGTGCCGGATCGTATGGGCCCCGACGAGGTGAACTCCGCCTTGGATCGGATGCTGATCGCCGACGCCATGGCACAACTGCCCGAAGCACACCGGGCCGTTCTGAGCCGGTCGTTCTATCTCGGCTGGACCACCGGCCAGATCGCCGATGACCTCGACATCGCCGAAGGTACAGTCAAGTCCCGTCTGCACTATGCCCTCAAGAGACTCCGACTGATCCTGTCCGAAATGGGTTGTCGCTCACGGCCTGAAGCTTGACGCCCAGGGTCGGCAGCGAGAAGGAGATGCCATGCCCAACCGCTGGTCCGGAGTGACCATCGACTGCGCCGATCCGTCGCGGCTGTCGTTGTTCTGGAGCGAACTTCTCGACATCCCGCCCACGAACGAGCATGGCGACGACCCGAATTGGGCGACGCTCGGATCTCGCAGCGGTACCGTGCCGCGGCTCACCTTTCAACGCGTTCGCGAGCCCAAAACAACAAAGGTGCGGCTACATCTCGATGTGCAGGTCGACGACATCGCCGCCGCGCGCCGTCAGGTAGAGGCGCTGGGCGGAAGTTGGTCAGGCATCCGTCACGACTACGACGAAGGCGTCGTCGTGGTCATGTCCGACCCGGAAGGGCACGAGTTCTGTCTCGTGCAGTACTTCTCCTGACGCAGGTCACGAACCGTCGGCGGCAGGCAGCATTGCGACGCCACCGCCAGGCGCGCATACAATCTGCAGGTTGTCGGGCCCGTGCAATCGCCAAGACGCACCCGAGTCGTCAGGTGGCACTTCGATTGCCGCATCGCCGAACTCGAGACGCAGACCGCCGTCCGCGCTGACGTTCGCCGACGTGAGCCGGCTGTGCAGCAATGGGGTCACCGCACCGGCGGCGTCGACGTTGAGCGGCTCGCCCTCCCATTGTTCATCGCTGCGATCGACTGACAGCGGCGCCTCGATACTTATTTCGTAGGCATCCCCTAGTTCGAGATGAATGCCGGACCCCACGCGCATCTGCGCCAGCGAGCGACCCACGAAGTGCTGACTGAGTTGTTGGTTGACCCATTCGATGCCCGAGACACCCGACTCCTGCCCCACTGTGACCCCTTTGCCGTTGATCCGAAGCGCGAGACTTCTCCAAGGGTTCCCATGTTGTGGTGGTTGAACACCCGCAACTGTCACACCGTCCCGCGCGCGGCCCACGCGGTGGCGGTGACGTTGAAGGGTCCGTCTCCCAGACGATCGCGAGCGACCGATTCGAGCCGAGCCCGACTGTCGCCGTCGAGCCGCCGCACGTAATCACCAGCGGGACCGACGCCATAGGTGTACGGCTCCCACCACTCATCAAAGGTGGGATGCGCGACGTCGACCGCAACGGGACCTTCCTTCACGTCATGCAGGCCGGCCGCTTCGAATATCTCGGTGAGGTGCCCCGCGCGCGCCCCGGAGAGCAGTGCCTCATCCTCGGCTTCGGGGTCCATCTGGTGGACCGCATCCCAGAACGGCGCGAGGGCGCCGGTCGGTCCGTCCCACACACATGCCGCGACCGTGCCGCCACGCCGGGTCACGCGTGCCATCTGCCGGACGCCGACCACCGGATCGCTCATGAAGTGCACCACCAACTGCGCGAGAGCAGCGTCGAAAGAGGCAGTCTCGTATGGCAATTCCTCCGCCGTGCCAAGACGTGCGTCGATGGCCGGGAACCGCTCCCGGATGCCGTCGATGAACGGCGGTGAAGGATCGATCGCCGCGACGTCAGCACCGACCGCGAGCAGATGAGCCGTCAGAGCACCAGGCCCACAGCCCACGTCGAGCACCTCGTCACCGGCGCGGACGCCGGTGAACGCCACGAAGACCTCGGCAAGAGGCGCGGCGTACCGGCCCATGAAACGCGTGTAGGCGTCGGGCGGGACGATGAAGCCCACGAGAGAATGCTACGTCGGCGAAGGCGACGTTTCAGCGGCGCGAGTAGCGCAAATGGACGGTCCCGTCGAAGACTCGGTGCTCGGTGAGGCGCAGGTCGAGGGAGACGTCGTCGGGAATCGCCCGCAGGCCACCCCCGACGATCTTCGGGACGACAAAGAAGTGGAAATCGTCGACCAGCCCCGCCCGGATCGCCGGGGCCGCGGTGGTGGGCCCGAATATCTCGACCAGACCCTGCGCGCCGTCCACGATCCGCTGCAACTCGTCCAGGCTCAGGTCGGGCACGAGGCGGGCCCGGTCCGACCCGAGCTCATCGTGCGTCAGTGTCGACGACACTACGACCTTGTCGATGGCCTGCCACCGCTTGGCGAACTGCCGTTCGGCCAGGGGACGGTCGTCGTCGTCCGGATACGTCTCCCAGTAATCCATCAGTGCATAGGTCTTGCGCCCCAAGACTTCGGTCGACACCTCCGCCATCCGTTCCAGATGGACGGCGAACACGGCATCGCTGGGCGCTGACCATTGGAAGTCACCGTCGGCGTCGGCAGCGTAGCCGTCGAGGGACACTGTCGCGGCGTAAGTCAGGGTTCCCATCGTGTGCTGGCCTCCTCAAGCCCGAACGTGGAGAAGATGGCGACTTCGCCCTAATCTCACCATCTTCTCCACGTTGGGGAGCCGATTATCAGGGGCCGGGCATGGACCTTGAGCCGATGTCAGCTGCCGCTGTCGCTGCCCTCCCCGTCAGCATCTCCCGCACCGGCTGCGCTACCGGCATCGGCCTTGTCGCCCCGGCTGTTGAGGGCCTTTACCGCGTCGCGGATACCGGTGCGGACTTCGTTGACGGTGCTGCGGACGTCGCTGCGGAACTCCTTGACTGCGGAGCGCAGCTTCTCACCCGGGCGGCTCGATGTGGTTCCGGTTTTGCCCGGCTCGGCCTTGTTGCCGTTGGACAGGTCGGTGGCACCGACGGAGGTCTTGACGACGGTGTCGCTTTCGTCTTGACCGGCCTCCTCGGGTGCGGTTTGTTTGTCCTCGGTTTCCGTGGCGGCCGATTCCTCTGTGGCAGGCGCGGTTTCGGCGGCCGCTGCCGGCGGCGCAGCGTCGGCGGCCAGCGCCTCGCTCTCCGGCTCGGTCTCGATTTTCGGGAAGGTCAGGTTGGCAAGCGGGTTGCCGTCACCATCCCAGCCGATCGCGCCCGCAATCATCTGCGACAGGTTCGCCAGGGCCCCGATGGGCCCGACCGCCACACCCGGTGCGTCCAGGGTCAAGGGGATGCCGAGCGCATCGCTTGTGATCGACAGGTCAATGGAATTGAAGATGGAGCCGCCGACCGGGCCTTCCCCGACCTCCCCGCCGATGGTATTTCCCGTTCCCCCGGGGCTGAGCAGCCCGCCGAACGCGATGCCCAATCTGTTGATGGTGGTGCCTTCCGGCAGTACCCCAGCTCCGTTGATCAACGGCACCAGCGCATTGAGGTCGAGGGTGGCCCCGTTCAGGAAGCCGTCGACGACGTTGGCGGGCAGATTGAGCAGATCCCCATCCTGAATGCTGTTGAGGGCGGCCACCACCGGGCTGACCAGCGGGCCCGCGAAACCGATCAGGACACCGCTGACCGGTGACGCCAGGAAATGGACCAACGGTGTGACGAACTCGGGTGTGCCCTCCGGCAGGAAGGTCGGCACGAACGCCACGATGACCGTGTGAAGTGGGTCGTTGCTCAGAGCAACGATCGGGATCAATTCGTTGATGTCCTCGGGCAGACCCTGCATCGTTGCGGTGTTGAATGCGTTCTCCAGGTTGTCGCCGATGGCCTGGAAGACGGTGCCGATGCTGCCCGGGTCATTGAGCAGATCCCCGAGGTAGCCGACCTGGTTGACGATGGTCTGCTGCAGCGCCGCGCCGGGGGCTTCGAAGTAGAACTGCGACAGCGTGGTGGCGTTTTCGGAAGCGGTGTTGAACGTTTCGATCCATCGGGTGAGGAGATCGGTTTCGGCGGTGAGCCCGACTTGGGCTGCGGCGATTCGGGGCACCTGAATGTCGGGGGGCAATGGCGCGATGGCTGGAGCCACCGCGATCGCGCTAGCCGCGGTTAGCGCGACGCCTGCCGTGGCGAATGGTCGCAAGGATTGATGCATCGGACGAGACCTCCAGCCATTGTGATCTTGGACACGTCGGACTCTAGCCTGAGAAGAAGCTGAGTAGTGCCAGATCCGCAAACTTGTTGACCGGCAAAGCCCAGACATCGTCACCGACATTGAATTGAGCAACCCGCCCGCGAATGGCGCCATCGCACCACATAGACAGGGCCATGGATGTGCGCGAGCGCAAATACTTCAGGCCGGGTCGAAACGCGCCGCAGAGCGGTCATACAACTGAAAAACACGTACTGAAGTGCGATGATAGGAGCAGAAGACTCTATGTGACCATGAACGCCGGACGCATCCTGAGTATCCAGTCCCCGACTTGACGAGAGCATCCGGCCCGGCACCCCCGCGTGACCCATGGGGCGCGCGTGTTATTTACGGAGCCGTTATGCATACAAGAGATGCCGCCCAGTGACGGCTTACAGCAAACTCACGAAGATTGCCATCTTGCCCAAAATGAACGTGTTTCACACGGCGGGCCTCGAAGCGCCCACACTCCCGACCGTGGGCGCTAGGCACAAGAACGGCGCCGATCGCGTACATATCCCCCACGCTCAAAGCGCTTGCCTGCGCGGCCTAAACGTTGAATCGGAACTCCACGACGTCGCCGTCGGCCATGACGTAGTCCTTGCCTTCCATTCGGACCTTGCCCGCGGCCTTCGCCGCCGCCATCGACCCGGCTTCGACGAGATCGTCGTAGGAAACCACCTCGGCTTTGATGAAGCCCTTCTCGAAGTCGGTGTGGATAACGCCGGCCGCCTTGGGTGCGGTGTCGCCCTTGTGGATGGTCCAGGCGCGTGCCTCTTTGGGGCCGGCGGTCAGATAGGTCTGCAGCTTCAGGGTGTGGAAGCCCGCCCGCGCGAGGGCGTCGAGCCCGCGCTCGGTCTGCCCGATCGATTCCAGCAGCTCGGCCGCCGACTCGTCGTCGAGCTCCAGAAGCTCGGCCTCGATTTTGGCGTCGAGGAACACCGCATCGGCCGGGGCCACCAGTTCGCGCAACGCGGCCACGCGCGCCTCATCGGTGAGCACCGACTCGTCGGCGTTGAACACGTACAGGAACGGTTTGGTGGTCAGCAGGTTCAGTTCGCGCAGTATCGACCAGTCCTTGCCGGTGGAGAAGAGCGTCTTACCGGAATCCAGCACGTCCGACGCCGCCAGCGCGGCCTCGTGCACCGGCTTGCGCTCTTTGTTGTTGCGCGCTTCCTTCTCCAGCCGCGGCACGGCCTTCTCCAACGTCTGCATGTCGGCGAGGATCAGCTCGGTCTCGATGACCTCGATATCGGAGCGCGGGTCCACCTTGCCGTCGACGTGAACGACGTCGTCGTCGGCGAACACCCGGACCACCTGGCAAATCGCGTCGCATTCGCGGATGTTGGCCAGGAACTTGTTCCCGAGGCCCGCGCCTTCCGAGGCGCCTTTGACGATTCCGGCGATGTCGACGAACGTCACCGGCGCCGGCACGATCTTCTCGGAGCCGAAAATCTTGGCGAGCTCATCGAGCCGTGGATCCGGCAGCGGCACGACACCCTCGTTCGGCTCGATCGTCGCGAACGGGTAGTTGGCAGCCAGCACGTTGTTACGCGTCAAGGCGTTGAACAAGGTCGACTTACCGACATTCGGCAAACCGACGATTCCCAGGTTCAGGCTCACAGGGAACACAGTCTGCCAGAGTGTGACAGGCACGCCAGCGCGCGCTGGCAGCACGCCACCCGCGAGAGCCGGTACGGTCTACCTGTGTCAGGAGAGCGCGCAGAGTCGGAAGTGCCGGCTGACCTTCGCTCTGTACACCCCCGTTTTGCAGGCGTTCCGTGGTGGGGCGCTGTGCTGGTGGCCGTCACGGCTACCGCGATCGGGTTTGCTTTCGACGCGGGGTCAGGTAATCGAGAACTCAGTTCTGTGTTCGCGGTCTGCTACGCCTTGGGTTGCCTGTTGGCCGTCCTCGCGGTCCGGCAGGCAGGCGTGTTTACCGCAGTTATCCAGCCGCCGCTGATCTTGTTCGTTGCTGTGCCGGGGTCGTATTTCTTGTTCCACGGCGGGCAGCTCGGCGGCATGAAAGACCTGGCGATTAACTGCGGGTATCCGCTCATTGAACGTTTCCCGCTCATGTTGTTCACCTCTGCCGCGGTGTTGCTGATCGGGTTGGCCCGGTGGTATTTCGGCCTCGCGACCCGACGCCCGGCGGAGGCTGCGACGAGCCGCAGGGACACAAACCCGGCGGCACCCGCCGGGTTTGTGTCATCCATCACATCGAAATTCTCCGGGTTCGTTCTCCGCAAACCCGCGGCGCGGGCATCCGAGGACGATGATCCGACCGCCGATGCGCCACCACGCCGGCGTCCGAGCGACCGGCGTCGCAAGCCCGGCGCGGCCGATGCAGGCGCAGGCGCGCGGACAGGGCGCAGGCCGACGAAGCGGTCAACACCGCCGCGTTCACGTCCCAGCCGCCCGCTCGAGGGCGACCTCGACGACGTGGCTGCCGACCGCCCGCGGCGCCCCCGGACGCCACGCGCGACAGAGCCTCCCCTCGTGCCACCTGCGGAGCCGCGCCGCCGGGTGCGGACCCAGCCGCGCGAGCCACGTAAGCAGCCGCCTGGTGAGCGCCGCGGTGCGGGGTCGCATGACCGGCCGCAGCGCCGCCGCCGTTTCGACGACTACGAGCCGTTCGAGGATCCGTTCGAGTCGAGCTTCGAGCCCACGAACGGCCATCCCGGGCGTTCGACGCACCATCCGGTGTCGCGCGTGCGATACCGGGGCTCAGATGACGAAGACCACCGCGCGGAATTCCGGACGCGGCCGCGGCAGTCGTCGCGAGGCCGCCACTCGTGGGAGTACGACAGCTAAAGCAGCGAGAAACGCGTCAGGAGCGCGGCGGCCGGATCTCGCGCGGCAGCGCGAACACCAGCGTCTCGTTGGCAGTGGTCACGGGCTGCACGGTGTCGTAGCCGTAGTCGGCCAACCGCTCCAGTACACCGCGGACCAGGATCTCGGGCACCGAGGCACCGGAGGTGACGCCGATGGTCGTGACGCCGTCGAGCCAAGCCGGGTCGATGTCCTCGGCGTAGTCCACCAGATAGGCGGCATCCGAACCGGCGTTCAGCGCCACCTCGACAAGCCGCACCGAGTTCGACGAGTTGCGTGAACCCACGACGATGACGAGCTCGCACTCGGGCGCCATGGCCTTGACGGCCACCTGACGGTTCTGGGTCGCGTAGCAGATGTCGTCGCTCGGCGGGTCCTGCAGCGTCGGGAACTTCTCCCGTAGACGCCGGACGGTCTCCATCGTCTCGTCGACGCTCAGCGTGGTCTGGGACAGCCAGATCACCTTGTTCTCGTCGCGGATCCGCACCTGGTCGACCGCATCGGGACCGTCGACGAGCTGGACGTGGTCAGGCGCCTCGCCTGCCGTGCCGACGACTTCCTCGTGCCCCTCGTGGCCGATCAACAGGATGTCGTAGTCGTCACGCGCGAACCGCTTGGCCTCGTTGTGCACCTTGGTCACGAGCGGGCATGTCGCGTCGATGACTTTGAGGTCACGCTCGGCGGCCGTCTGGTGCACCGTCGGCGCCACACCGTGTGCCGAGAACACCACGATCGCGCCCACGGGCACCTCGTCGGTCTCGTCGACGAAGATCGCGCCCGCCTTGGCGAGGGTTTCCACGACGTGGCGGTTGTGCACGATTTCGTGCCGGACGTAAACGGGTGCGCCGTGCTTTTCCAGCGCTCGCTCCACTGTCTCAACCGCACGGTCGACGCCGGCGCAGTATCCGCGCGGCTCGGCGAGCAGGACGCGCTTGCCCACGGTTTCCGACCGGCCGCCGGACACAACCGAGCTGGCGGCACCCGGAATACCCATGTTGATCGTCGACGGCATGTCACCAGGGTACGGGGCCACGGTGCAATGCAGCCAGCCGTAGTCTGTTGGCCATGGGAACTGCACCGTATGGGGTCCGGCTGCTCGTGGGTGCAGCGGTGACCGCCTTGGAGGAAACTCGCAAGTTGCCCCAAACCATCCTGACCTACCCGATGACCGTGGCCAGCCAGGCGGCCAACATCGTGATGCATGTTCAGCAGAACCTCGCCGAGTTGGTGATCAAGGGCGACGAGACCCTGGAGCAGCTGTTTCCGCCCAAAGACGAGCAGGCGGCGTGGGCGACGTTCGACGAGGACATCGAGGACGACGAGTCCACGCCTGGCGACGGGCCGGACGGCGAGCGACGCACCGAGGGCCGGTTCGCGTTGTACAGCTCGGGGGAACCCGAATCCGCCGACACTGAGCCGAAGACCGCGACGGAACCGGGCGAGGCACCGGCGATCGTCGACGAGCTCGGATACGAGTCGCTCACGCTGGCGCAGCTCCGGGCCAGGCTGAGCTCCCTGCGCGTCGCCGACCTTGAGGCACTGCTGGCATTCGAGGAAGCCGGCCGGGCTCGCGCCCCGTTCGTGACGTTGCTCGCCAACAGGATCACGCGCGCGACCGCGAAGTGACCGAGCCGGGTCAGTCGCCGGAGAATCCCTGGCCGGTCCGGGCCGTCGCGACGCGCGTCGCCAAATGGATCGACCGGCTCGGCGTGGTCTGGGTCGAAGGTCAGCTGACCGAACTGAAAATCCGCCCGGAGTCCAAAACCGTGTTCATGGTTTTGCGGGATCCGGCCGCCGACATGTCGCTGACCTTGACGTGCCCGCGCGATCTGGTACGCAACGCCCCGGTAAAGCTGACCGAGGGCACCCAGGTGATCATCTGCGGCAAGCCGATGTTCTACACCGGCCGTGGCACATTCTCGTTGCGGGTCAACGAGATTCGCGCGGTCGGTATCGGAGAGCTGCTCGCCCGTATAGACCGGCTGCGCCGGCTGCTCGACGCCGAAGGGTTGTTCGACCAGCGACTCAAACGCCCGATCCCGTTCCTTCCCAGGACCATCGGGCTGATCACCGGCCGGGCCTCGGCCGCCGAACGCGACGTGACGACGGTTGCGGCGACCCGCTGGCCCGCCGTGCGGTTCGCGATCCGCAACACGGTCGTGCAGGGACCCAATGCGGTCCCGCAGCTCGTTGAGGCGTTGGCGGTCCTGGACTCTGATCCCGACGTCGACGTCATCGTCATCGCCCGTGGTGGCGGCAGTGTCGAAGACCTGCTGCCGTTCTCCGATGAGACGCTGTGCCGAGCCATATCCGCCTGCCGCACGCCGGTGGTCAGCGCGATCGGCCACGAACCCGACAACCCGGTGTGCGATCTGGTCGCCGACCTGCGGGCGGCGACACCGACCGACGCCGCCAAACGCATCGTTCCCGATGCGGCAGCCGAGCAGGCGCTGATCGCCGATCTGCACCGGCGCAGCGCCCGGGCCCTGCGCAACTGGGTGCATCGCGAGCAGCATCACCTCGATCAGTTGCGCAGCCGCCCCGTGCTGGCCCAGCCGCTGGCCACGCTGACCGCGCGCAGCGACGAGATCCATCGCGCCCGCGCCACCGCGCAGCGCGACATCACCCGGTTGATCAATGCCGAGCGCGAGACCATCGGCCACCTGTCGGCACGGCTGACCACACTCGGCCCGGCGGCGACGCTTGCTCGCGGCTACGCGGTGGTGCAGTCGCTGCCCCAGGACGGCGCCCCGACCGTGCTGCGTTCGGTGACGGACGCGCCGAGCGGCACGCGATTGCGGGTTCGGGTGTCGGACGGTGTGGTCACGGCGGTCAGCGAAGGCCAAGAGGAAAGCACCCCAGGGAGTTCAGCATGAAGCCTATTAGTGAATTGGGCTATGAAGATGCCCGCGACGAACTGATTGCCGTCGTGCAGCAACTGGAGCAGGGCGGGCTCGATCTGGATTCTTCGCTGAAGTTGTGGGAAAGAGGCGAAGAACTGGCTAAACGTTGCGAAGAGCATTTAGCCGGAGCCCGCGAGCGGGTGGAGCAGGCACTGGCCGCCAGAGAGTCGGAAGACGACTGATCCGACCGCACCAACCGGTATCGGCGGTCGAAACTGGAACGTGTTTCAGTTAAGCTGCCCGGCATGGGTGACTCATCGTTGACCACTGAGCTGGGCCGGGTGCTGGTCACGGGCGGTTCCGGCTTCGTCGGCGCCAACCTGGTGACCGAACTGCTGGATCGCGGCCATGCGGTGCGCTCGTTCGACAGGGCACCCTCACCCCTGCCCGACCACGCCGGCCTCGAGGTCATCACGGGCGACATCTGCGATCCGGAGACGGTCGCCGCCGCGGTCGAGGGAATCGACACCGTGTTCCACACCGCGGCGATCATCGATCTCATGGGCGGCGCATCGGTCACCGACGAGTACCGGCAGCGCAGCTTCGCGGTCAACGTCGGCGGCACCGAGAACCTCGTGCACGCCGCACAGAAGGCCGGAGTCAAGCGGTTCGTCTACACCGCGTCCAACAGCGTCGTGATGGGCGGTCAACACATCGTCGGCGGTGACGAAACCCTGCCCTACACCGACCGGTTCAACGATCTCTACACCGAAACCAAGGTGGTGGCCGAGAAGTTCGTGCTGGGCCAGAACGGCGTGAGCGACATGCTCACGTGCTCGATCCGGCCGAGCGGCATCTGGGGCCGCGGCGACCAGACGATGTTCCGCAAGGTGTTCGAGAGTGTGCTCGCCGGGCACGTCAAGGTCCTCGTCGGCCGCAAGAGCACACTGCTGGACAACTCATACGTACACAACCTGATTCACGGTTTCATCCTGGCCGCACAACATCTGGTGCCGGGTGGCACCGCACCGGGCCAGGCGTACTTCATCAACGACGGCGAACCGGTGAACATGTTCGAGTTCGCCCGTCCGGTCATCGAGGCATGCGGCCACAAACTGCCCCGCGTTCGGGTGCCGGGGCGGCTCGTCCATGCGGCCATGACCGGGTGGCAGCGGCTGCACTTCCGCTTCGGAATCCCTGAGCCACTGCTGGAACCCCTTGCGGTGGAACGGCTTTACCTCAACAACTATTTCTCGATCGCGAAGGCCAAGCGCGACCTCGGATACCGCCCGCTCTACACCACGCAGCAGGCGATCGACCACTGCCTGCCGTACTACATCGAGTTGTTCGACAAGATGCAGTCCCAGAACCAGCCGGTGCCCGCCTAGTTCACGGCAGCGCCGGCAACGGACTGAGTTCGCCTGTCGCACTGTTGATCAGGGCGGCATGGTCGAGCGTCACGCGCAGCGGCAGCACGTCCATCACCGTCGCCACCACCTGGGGCACCTGAGCCAAGGTGGCCCGCGGCGCGAGCGAACAATGGGGCAGCCACACTCCGGGCCGGTAATGCTTGTGCAGTTCGGCGCCGGTTGCCGTGACCGCGTCGACCACTCGTTCCTGTCGCGCAACGAAATCCGCGCTGACGCCGGCCACCAGCCAGACCCGACCGCGACGGAACAAACCGACGCCGTCGAAGCTCAACCGCACCGGCACGCCGCCGTCGATCGCCGCGAGCGCGTCCGCCACCGCGGTCTGATCCCAGCGGCGCAGCACCGCGTATGAGACATGCGGCACGTGCCTGCCGTGGGTGTGCGAGCACAGGCTTCCCACACCCTGCTGCTCGACTCGGCCCCAGAGCGCACGGATCGCGCGCTCCGAGCGCCGGTCGAACAGCAGACAGACCGCCAGCGCCACGTGTCAGCGGTACAGGTGCACCGGGTGGTGCGTACCCTGCTCGATGCGCGCCGAGGCGGCGTGGAGCAGTTCGGTGCCGAGTGCGATGAGCGCACGCGCCGCGGCGATCTCCTCACCGATCATCGGCAGGCTCGGGTCTCTCGGGTTGCGGTAGGCATCCCCTGTCGTGGCGAAGGATTCGTCGCCGCTCATGTGAGCGCGGGCCGATGCGTGGGTGTGGATGTCGTCCTCGGAGAACTCGATTTCGACGTGCCACTTGTTGGATAGATCTTTGTCATACATGCCGATCACCCTCCATCTTCAAGGGTGCACCGCAGGCTCGTCGGAGACAACCTCCGCGGGCGGGCCAACTTCCTCGATGTCCTTGCGATTGGTCTCGGGGCCGTAGGCCAGGGCCACCAGCGTGATGGCCGTCAGCACCCCGAGATAGACGATGATGACCCACCAGTGCCCGAACGCGGCGATCAGCGCCGTCGCGATGAGCGGCAGGAATCCGCCGGCGAGGACAGAACCGATCTCGCGGGCGAATGCGAATCCCGACAGCCGCGTGCGGGTGTCGAACAGTTCGGCGTAGTACGCGGCCTGGGGCGCCAGCATTGCCGGGTAGAGGATGCCGAGGCCGACGACGAAGCCGAGGATCAGCAGCGCCGGGCTGAGGGTTTCGAGCATCAGGAAGAACGGCACCAGCCAGAGCACGGATGCCAGGGCACCCGCCGCGTAGACCGGCCTGCGGCCGATCCGATCGCTGACGTGTGCCCACACCGGGATGGCACAGATCTGCACAGCCGACGCGATCACCACTGCCAGCAGCGTCGTGCTGCTCGGCACGCCGAGGGTGTTGACCGCGAAGCCGACCGCGAACACCGGGAACAGATAGGCGAAGCCGTTCTCGGCCAACCGGGAGCCGACCACCACCAGGAAGTTGCGCGGATTGCGCCGAATGGCTTCCAGCACCGGGATCTTCGTCTCCTCGGCCGCGCCGCGGGCTTCGGCCCGCACTGCGTTCTCGTACGCCTGGGTCTCGTCGATGTTGCGGCGGATGAAGTAGCCGACCACCAGCAGAACGGCGCCGAGCAGGAACGGTACGCGCCAGCCCCAACTGTGGAATGCCCCTTCCGGAAGCAGCGTCGCGAGTTGGAACACCCCGGTGGACAGCAGCGTGGCGATCGCGAAACCCGTTGGCGCCCAGGCTCCGGCCATGCCCCGGCGCTGCTGGTCGCCGTGTTCGACCGACAACACGACAGCTCCCGCGTACTCGCCGCCCGCACCGAAGCCCTGCAGCAACCTCAGCACGATCAGCAGTATGGGGGCGAGCACACCGATCGTGTCGTAGTTCGGCAGCACCCCGATCAGCGTGGTCGCCACGCCCATCAGCACGATGGTGAAGACCAGCATTCGCTTGCGCCCCACCCGGTCTCCCATGTTGCCCAGGACGATGCCGCCGAGCGGGCGGGCGAGGAATCCGACGGCGTAGGACGCGAACGCGGCCAGCGTGCCGACTGTCGGATTGACGTTAGGAAAGAACTGCGAGTTGAGCACGAGCGCCGCAGCCGTGCCGTAGATGAGGAAGTCGTACCACTCGAGCGTGGTTCCGACGAGCGCGGCGATACCGGCCTTGCGCGCCTGGTTGGGGGCTTGGGTCATGGGTGGCTCCTTCGCCGGGGAATTCAGTTGATCGGGCGGCGCAGTACCGCACCGCATTGGACCGGGCCGACGAGCGCGGCGTATTGGCCGAGCCAGCCGCGTTCTGGGTATTCGCCTGCTGCGCGCACCGGTTCACCGATGCGCACCGGGCTGCTGTCGATGCGGCGGCTGTCCAGGTCGATCGCGACGGTGTCGCCGTCTTCGAGTCCGGCCAGCGGTCCGCCGTCGGCGGCCTCGGGCATGACCTGACCGACCACCAGGCCGTGGTTGAGCCCCGAGAGTTCACCGTCGGTGACCACGGCTACGTGACCGCCGAGGCCTGCCCCGTTCAGCGCGGCGACGAAGCTCGCCGCGAACACCGTGCCCGGTCCGCCCCGCGGGCCCATCCCGCGCAGGACAATGACGTCACCCTTCTCGATACGGCCGTCGCCCAGTGCCGCGATCGCGTCGTCCTCGCCGACGAAAACCTTTGCCGGACCCGAGAATTGGCGCCGGGTGGCCTTACCGACACCGGCCACCTTGACGATCGACCCGTCCGGGGCGAGGGATCCGCGCAGGATGATCAGGCCGGGCTCGTCGTTGACGGGGTTGTCCAGCGTGCGCAGCACTTCGCCGTCGGCCTGGCGTGCGCGTTCGGCCCGCTGCGCGACGGTGCTGCCGTCGACCGTGAGCGCGTCGCCGTGCAGCCGGGGCAGCAACGTGCGCATGACGGTCTGGATGCCGCCGATCCCGTCGAGGTCCCAGACCTGGTGGCTACCGTTGGGCCGGATCGCGGCGAGTTGCACGGCATCGCCACCGTGCTTTTCGAAGAGCCCGACGACGTCGAGGTCGAGATCGGCCTCGGCGCAGATCGCGGCCAGGTGGCGGATGCAGTTGACCGACCCGCCGAGCGCGAGCGCCACCTCGATCGCATTCTCGACCGACTTCGCCGTGATGACCTGCCGCGCAGTCAGATTCTGTTCGACCATGCGCACGATGCGGTGGCCGGCCGCCGTCGCGTTCGCCAACATCCGCTCCGAGTTGGCCCGTACGGGGGCCGAACCCGCCACCGTCATGCCGAGCGCCTCGGCCAGGCAGTGCATGGTGTTGGCGGTGGCAAGACCGGCGCACACGCCCGGTCCTTGGATCGCACTGTCGGCGAGGTCGCCGAGTTCGTCAACGGTCATGGTGCCCGCGGCAAGTGCGCCGACGGATTCGTAGACCGTGTCGATGTCGACCGAACAGCCGCTCCAGGTGCCGCCGCGCTGGTACCCACCGATCACGACGATGGCGGGCAGGTCGAGGCGCGCCGCGGCCATGAGGTGCGCGGGGGTGGTCTTGTCGCATGAGGACAGGAACACGATGCCGTCGAGCACCGCACCTTCGACGGCGGCCTCCACGTCGTTGACGATCAGGTCGCGCGTTGGCATCAGGTAGCGCGCCTTGCGTCCGGCGCTCGTCACGAAATCGCTTGGCGCCGTGGTGCGTATCTCGAAGGGCAACCCGCCGGCCGCCCGCACCGCGTCTGCCACCCGCACGGCGACATCGTCGAGATGAGCGAAGCACACCGACAGCTTCGACGACGTGTTGACGATTGCGATCTTGGGCTTCTGCTGATCCGGCCAGTCGATGCCCATGGCACTCCACTGCGCGCGCCGCACGGCCCAGCGCGTGCTGCCCGGCGTGAAGTTGCTGCGCAATACTCCTGGCGCCGAGGCGCGTTCGAAGTTGTCGGTCACTGGGCTTCCTGCCTTTCGGGGGTATGCAGAGCGCTGCCGTTGGCGATCATCCGGGCTTGAATGTCGCGGGGTGCAAGGTCGCGGTAGGCCGTACCGCGGTCGAGTGACAACAAACTGGCCACCGCGGCGGCGTGGCCGTACTCGAAGCACTGGGCGGTCACGCGCGCGGACGCCAACGCCTGGTGCTCGGCGCTCAGGCAGCGACCCGCGACGATGATGTTCTCACCACGCTCGGGCACCAGCGTGCCGTACGGAACGTCGTAGTAGTCGTCGAGAAGCCAGTGCAGCTTGGGCTTTTCACCGTCATGCAGCTCGATGGGCCATGGCGACCGGCAGATGCTGTCGTTGCGTTTGACGCCGTTGACCACGTCGTCGTCGCTCAGTGTGTCGATCCCATCGATTGTGCGCGTCTGGCGGATGCCGGCTTCCACACCGGTGTCGACGACGAAGGCCTGCGCGCAGCCGGGCACCGTCTCAGCGAGGAACCGGGCATACTCGCGGACCTGGCTGCGTCCCCCGATCTCGGCGATCGTGAAATCCTCCGGGTCGATCACGTTGAGCATGCGGCCGTCCGGCGCGGTGAGCCGCGTCGCGTTCACCAGAAGCTCGCTGGGCCGGGTGGTGTCGAAGATCCAGATCTTGTTGCGCGGCAAGTCCATACCGGTTTCCCGGGCACGGGCGATGGCGTCGGAAACCCATTGCGGCGAAATGGTGTTGGGACCCCACGCCGCCCGGAAAGCCGCGCAGTCGACATTGCCGAGCCGGAAGAACATCGTCGGGTTCTGGATACGTCCGTCGGCGCCGAACCGGTATGCGCCCCCGCCGCGCGCCACGACGGCACCGTCACCGGAGGCGTCGATCACGCGCGCCGCGCGGATCAACCCGACCCCGGCGTTGGACGCGACGACCAGTCCCCGGTACGTCTCCCCCTCGGTCAGCACGTCGATGACATAGGTGTGGAACAGAATCCGGACGCGTGCGGCGGTGAGCAGGTCGTCGGCAACCTCGCACCAAACCAGCGGATCGTGGGCGGCGGTGAACGTCTTGCCGTAGGGCTGCGGCGCGGTGAGGCCGCCGCGCACACTCAACTCGCCGGCGAATCGCTCGGTGAAACCGTGAACTATCTGCTCAGGCCGCGCATTGTCATCCGCGGCCAGATACATGCCGCAGATGGTGCCCGACATACCGGCGACGGCGGCGCCTCCGGCGAACCCGTACTTCTCCACGACGACGACCGATGCGCCCGCCTCCGCGGCGACCGTTGCCGCGGCGACGCCGGCCGCACCCGCGCCGACGACCGCGATGTCCACATCGGCCACGACCGGAAGCCGATGCTCGTCGATCCCCGTCGCCAACCGCCATGCAACCGATATATTGGTCATATGTGGACCGTACATCCACCATCGCGATACTGTCTAGCCCACTGAAAGGGGGGACATGAGCGGGGAACCGCAGAACAAGAGCGATCAGGCGTTCGTCGCCATCGAGCGGATGATCGTGCTCGGCGACATCGCGCCGGGCAGCCTGGTCTCGGAGAAACAGCTGATGGAGCTCACCGGGCTCGGCCGGACACCCGTGCGAGAGGCACTGCAGCGACTGTCGCGCGAACGCCTCGTCGAGATCCACCCCAATCGCGGCGTGCTTGTTCCCGCGACCTCAATCGAAGCACAACTGAAACTGCTCGAGCTGCGGCGCATCCTCGAGCCGTTCGCCGTCCGCCTGGCCGCGTCGCGCGCGACCGATGACCAACGCCGCACGGCCCGCGAACTCGCCGATGACGTCATCAGCGGCAGTAAATCCGTCGGCGACTTCTCGATCTTCCTGCGAAGCGCGCACGCGCTCGTCGTGGCTGCGACGCACAACGAGTTCATCGACGCGGCGATGGCTCCCCTACAGGGGCTATCGCGACGGTTCTGGTTCGGTCATCTCGGCAACCCGGCCGACGACCTCGGCCGGGCCGCACAGTTACACCACGACATCCTCGCCGCGATCGCCGACGGCGATGCCGACACGGCTCACGCCGCGTCGATGGCGTTGAGCGACTACCTGTTCGAGTTCGCCTACGCAACACTGCCGGGCCGCGGCTGAACTCCGGCGTAACTATCGCGCGGCGCGCTGTCGAACCTCCGCGCGCCCATTCCGAACCGGCATAGGGTCGTAGGGGCACAGGTTTTTCCGATCGAGCGAGGGGCTTCGATATGCCGAACGGCAAACCCAACATCCTGGTGATCTGGGGCGACGACATCGGGATCAGCAATCTCAGTTGCTACAGCGACGGCCTCATGGGCTATCGCACTCCGAACATCGACCGCATCGCCGACGAGGGCATGCGGTTCACCGATTCCTACGGTGAGCAAAGCTGCACCGCGGGGCGCGCCGCATTCATCAGTGGACAAAGCGTGTACCGCACCGGCATGAGCAAAGTCGGGATACCAGGTGCCGATATCGGTTGGGCCGCCGAGGATCCCACGATCGCCGAGCTTCTCAAACCACTGGGCTATGCGACGGGCCAGTTCGGCAAGAATCACTTCGGCGATCTCAACAAGTACCTGCCGACCGTCCATGGCTTCGACGAGTTCTTCGGCAACCTCTACCACCTCAACGCGGAAGAGGAGCCGGAAAGTTACGACTACCCGCACGAAGATCGCTATCCGCGACTCTACAAGCTGGCCAAACCCCGTGGCGTGCTCAAATGCAAGGCCACCGATGAGGTGTCAACCGAACCCGACGACCCGAGATACGGTCCGGTCGGCAAACAGACCATCGAGGACACCGGGCCGCTGACCGCGAAGCGTATGGAGACCATCGACGACGACATCGCCGACGCCACGGTCGACTACATCAAACGTCAGCACGCCGAAGGCAATCCGTTCTTCGTGTGGTGCAACTTCACCCACATGCACCTCTACACCCACACCAAACCGGAGAGCCGCGGCCAAGCGGGGTTGTGGCAGTCGCCGTACCACGACACGATGATCGACCACGACCGCAACGTGGGCACCGTGCTCAACGTGCTCGACGAACTCGGCATCGCCGAGGACACGATCGTCGTCTACTCGACCGACAACGGCCCGCACCGCAACACCTGGCCCGATGCCGGTACGACGCCCTTCCGCAGCGAGAAAGACACCAACTGGGAAGGCGCCTTCCGCGTGCCCGAGTTGATCCGCTGGCCCGGGAAGATCCCGGCCGGCGCGGTTTCGAACGAAATCATTCAGCACCACGACTGGTTGCCGACGCTGTTGGCCGCCGCGGGCGACCCCGATATCAGCGAGAAGCTGAAGAAGGGGCACAAGATAGGCGACACCGAATACAAGGTGCACATCGACGGCTACAACCTGCTGCCCTACTTGACCGGCGAGGTCGACGAGAGCCCGCGCCGCGGCTTCTTCTATTTCTCCGATGACGGGGATCTCGTCGCCATGCGGTTCGAGAACTGGAAAATCGTCTTCGCCGAACAGCGTTGCCAAGGGACGCTGCGGATCTGGGCCGAACCGTTCACGCCGTTGCGAGTTCCGAAGCTGTTCAACCTGCGCACCGACCCATTCGAGTACGCCGACATCACGTCCAACACGTACTACGAGTGGTTGTTGCGGCACGACTATTTCGTCTTCTACGCCACCGCGATGGCGACGAAGTTCCTCGAAACGTTCGAAGAGTTCAAGCCGCGGCACGCTCCGGCGAGCTTCAGCATCGACCACGCGGTCGAGAAACTGCACGAGTTCCTGGCCAAGGACTGAGCCAGGTGTTTGGCCATACCGTGAATATCTCCTGAGAAACCTGTTTTATCCGGCACCGGTCCAGTGCGAGCGCATAGCGTTCGCACTGGACCTGTTTGTTGAACATGAAAGCGAGGCCGCGAGCACATGCCGAACGGAAAGCCCAACATCCTGGTCATCTGGGGTGACGACATCGGGATCAGCAACCTCAGCTGCTACAGCATGGGACTGATGGGTTATCAGACGCCAAACATCGACCGGCTCGCCAAAGAAGGCATGCTGTTCACCGATGCCTACGGTGAACAGAGCTGCACCGCCGGACGCGCATCGTTCATCACCGGGCAAAGCGTCTATCGCACCGGCTTGAGCAAAGTCGGGTTTCCCGGCGCCGATGTCGGTCTGCAAGCAGAGGATCCGACGATCGCCGAGTGCCTCAAACCCCTCGGTTACGCGACCGGCCAATTCGGCAAGAACCACCTCGGCGACCTCAACAAGTACCTGCCCACTGTGCATGGCTTCGACGAGTTCTTCGGCAATCTCTACCACCTCAACGTGGAAGAGGAGCCGGAGCTCCCAGACTATCCGACGAAAGAACAGTTCCCGGTGCTGGCGGAAATGCAACGCCCGCGAGGCGTGATCCGGTCCTGGGCCACCGACGAGGTGTCCACCGAACCGGATGACCCAAAGTACGGGCCGGTCGGCAAGCAACGGATCGAGGACACGGGTCCGCTGACCAAGAAGCGCATGGAGACTATCGACGATGAGACCACCGACGCCTGCGTCGATTTCATCAGGCGCCAGGTGGATGCGGACACGCCGTTCTTCGTGTGGATGAACACCACGCACATGCATCTGCGGACCCATACGAAACCCGAATCGGTTGGCCAGGCAGGTGTTTGGCAATCTCCATACCACGACACGATGATCGACCACGACCGTCATGTCGGTAAGTTGCTGGACTTGGTCGACGAGTTGGGCATCGCCGAGGACACCATCGTCATCTACTCGACCGACAACGGCCCGCACGCCAACACCTGGCCCGACGGTGCGACGACACCGTTCCGCAGTGAGAAGAACACCAACTGGGAGGGTGCCTTCCGGATCCCGGAACTGATCCGCTGGCCCGGAAAGATCAAGCCGGGCACCATTTCCAACGACATCATCCAGCATCATGACTGGTTCCCGACCTTCCTAGCCGCCGCAGGTGAACCGGACATCGTCGAAAAGCTCAAGGCAGGTCACACGGTGGGCGACAAGACATACAAGGTCCACCTGGACGCGTTCAACCTGCTCCCCTATCTCACCGGCGAGGTCGACGAGAGCCCACGGAGAGGCTTCATCTACTTCTCCGATGATTGTGACGTCCTCGGATTCCGGTTCCACAACTGGAAAGTGGTGTTTCAGGAGCAGCGCTGCGAGGGCCGGTTGCAGATCTGGATGGAACCGTTCACACCCCTGCGCGCACCCAAGATCTTCAACCTGCGCACCGACCCGTTCGAGCAGGCCGACATCACGTCGAACACCTACTTCGACTGGTGGCTCGATCACGACTACATCGCGTTCTACGGCAGCGCTATCGTGACGCAGTTCCTGGAGACGTTCAAGGAGTTCCCGCCGCGCCAGACCGCGGCATCGTTCACGATCAACCACGCGGTCGAAAAGCTGCATGCGTTTCTGGCGGCCGACTAGATGCTGCAGTCATGGAATGACGGGCCCGCGAAGTCGGCGATCACCGACTTCGTGCGGCGCGTCACCACCGAAGGTCCCGATTATGTCGCGCCGGAAGGCCGGGTCGCGGTGTTCGACAACGACGGCACACTGTGGGTCGAGAAACCGGCATACATCCAGCTCGACTTCCTGGTGCGCCGGCTCGCCGAGCAGGCCGCGGGCGATCCGGAACTCGCAGCCCGGCAGCCGTATCAAGCCGCTGCCGCCGGAGATCTCGCGTGGTTCGGCGATGCTGTCACCAAGCACTACAACGGCGACGATTCCGGACTGAAAGTCCTTGCCGGCGGCATCCTTTCGGCCTACGCCGGCCTACCTGTCGAAGAGCACGCCGAGCGGGTGCGGGCGTTCTTCGCCGACGCACAGCACCCGACGCTGGGTCGCCCGTACACCGAATGCGGTTACGCGCCAATGGTCGAATTGCTCCGCTACTTCGAGGCCAACGGGTTCACCAACTACATCGCCTCGGGCGGTGGCCGAGATTTCATGCGCCCGGTGACCACACAGATGTACGGCATCCCACCCGAGCGCGTCATCGGCACCTCGGTGGGGCTGGATTTCGTCGACGGACATCTCCTGACGACCAACAAGCCGGAATTCCTCGATGACGGGCCGGTCAAACCCGTGCGCATCTGGGGACGGACAGGGCGTCGCCCGATCTTCGCGGCGGGCAATTCCAACGGAGACATCGAGATGCTGCAGTACGCCACATCGGGCGGCGGCCCCGCGCTTGGCATGCTGGTGCTGCACGACGACGCCGAACGCGAATTCGATTACGTCGCAGGGGCGGAGAAGTCGCTGGAGGTGGCGAAAGCCAGCGGATGGACGGTGGCCAGTATCCGAGACGATTGGACGACGGTCTTTGCCTGAGCTTTTCGCACCGACTCAGCGCATGACGGCTGACGATTTGGTCTGGATCCCACCGCAGGCCGCGATATTGGGATCCGACGGGCACTACCCCGAAGAGGCACCGGCCCGTGAGGTCGTCACAGACGGCTTCTGGATCCAGCGTCATCAGGTGACCAACGCCGACTATGCCGAGTTCGTTGCGGCGACGGGCTATGTCACGGTCGCCGAGCGTCCCGTGGACCCCGCTGATTTCCCCGGTGCCCCCCCGGAAAATCTGGTGCCGGGCTCCATGGTGTTCCGGCGCACGGCGGGCCCGGTAGATCTGCGCCATATCAACCTGTGGTGGGCCTGGACGCCCGGTGCGTGCTGGAATCATCCGCGCGGGCCGCGGTCCTCACTGAAGGGCCGCGACGATCACCCGGTGGTGCACCTCGCTTACGAGGACGCCGAGGCTTACGCACGCTGGGCGGGGTTGGACCTGCCGACTGAGGCGGAGTGGGAAACCGCCGCCCGCGGTGGGATATCCGCTGCGGCATACACGTGGGGCGACGAGCCCGAGCAACCCGGGCAGCAGTTGGCCAACTACTGGCACGGCGAGTTTCCGTATCTGCCTGAAACCGGTTACGGGACAACGAAGCCCGTCGGTAGTTTTGAGGCCAACGGCTATGGCCTGTTCGACATGGCAGGCAACGTGTGGGAGTGGACCACCGACTTCTACACCGGAGACCATTCCGCCGGATCCTGCTGCGCGGCAGACAGTTACGATCCGAACCAGCCGCAGTTCAAGATACCCCGCCGGGTGATCAAGGGTGGATCCTTCCTGTGCGCCGACAGCTACTGCATGCGCTACCGCCCAGCCGCCCGGCGACCGCAGATGGTCGATACCGGCATGAGCCACATCGGTTTTCGCTGCGTCAAGCGGCCTAGCTGAACGCCGGGGCCACGAACCGCCGCAGCATCTCCTGCTCGGTCGCCTCATCGGCGCCGGGCCAGACCAGTAACGACAGCACCAGTCGCACGATCCATGCGGCGGCGACCGGATCGTCCTCGGCCAGCCCGGTCAGCTCCGTCGCGAATCCCGCGGGCACCCGCGACTGGCCGAGACCGGCAATGCCACCTCCACTGCGCAGTGAGCCGAGCAGCAGATCGAACATCGGATCGCTGCGGATGCGGCGGAGCGCGACGGTGACCGCTGTGACGACACGTCGCGCCCCGGACAGGCCGTCGACCCCGCGCCGTACCTCATCGACAATCTGTGCCGCCAGCCGGGAAAGTACGGCATCCCGGATCTGTGCCTTGCCGCCGGCGTGGCGGTAGATCGTCGCGCGCGAGCAGTGCACCCGCGCCGCGATGGCGTCGATGTCGAGGGCATCTAGACCTTCTCGCGCCGCCAGCTCGGCCGCGGCGGAGTAGATGCGTTCGGCCGCCTGCGCACGACGATCACCGATCAGCCAGTCCTCCCGCTGTGGAGACATATCATCACGTTATCTCAGGATTGAGACGGATCAGCCACCAATCTCACGAGTTCCGCTGGTCAACAGCGCCGGCTGAGACGACCATCGGCGGCCGCGCCGACCAGGTCGTCTCGACTTGCCAGCACCCCGTTGACCTTGCCCTGTGCAGGCCGTCAACCTGGGCTGATGCTGTTAGCGCAGGACATCTTCAGCCCGAACTGCCTCCAAGACCCCTACCCCCTCTACGACCGGCTGCGGGCCGAGGCGCCGGTGCAGCAGGTGGGCATTTCGCCGTTCTACCTGGTGACGTCATTCGACGCGGTGACCCAGGCGACTGCGCGGGTGCAGCATTTCTCGTCCAATCTCACCGCCACGATGTGGCATCAACCCGACAGCCCGGACGGCGCTGTGACCACGTTCCCGATGGACGGCCCGGGCGGCCCCACCCACGTGCTGGCCACCGCCGACGATCCGGCACATGCCGCGCACCGCAAACTCGTGTTGCCCCGCCTGGCGGCCAAGCGCATCCGCGCCCTGGAGCCGTTCATCGCCGCGACCACCGAGAGCCTGCTGACGGAAGCGAGCGGTGACCTTGACTGGATGGCGACGGTGGCCGACCGCCTGCCGATGCTCGTGGTCGCGCATTTGATGGGGTTGCCGACGGCTGACGTCGACCGCTTGGTGGGCTGGGCGTATGGGGCAACGCAGCTACTCGACGGACTCGTCGACGCCGACCAACTCACCGCGGCCGGTGTCGCCGCCACCGAACTCGGCGGGTACCTCGTCGAGCAGTTCGACCGCGCTCAGACAGACCCGTGCGACAACCTACTCGGGGACTTCGCCTCATACTGCGCCGCGGAGAGGGTCCCAGCCGACAAGGCGTTGTTCATGCTGATCCAACTGGTGAGTGCGGGTGCGGAATCGACCGCGTCGCTGATCGGCAGTGCTGCGCGCGAACTCGCGCACCGGCCCACTCTGGCGCAACGGCTGCGCGACGTGCCCGGGCTGATACCGGCGTTTCTGGAAGAGGTGCTGCGGCTCGAGTCGCCGTTTCGCGGCCACTATCGGCATGTCTCGGTCGACACCGAGCTGGGAGGTGTTGCACTGCAGGCAGATTCACATCTACTGCTGCTGTGGGGTGCGGCCAATCGAGACCCCGCCGCGTTCGACGATCCGCACGAGTTTCGGCTGGACCGCGTGAATGCCAAGAGTCACTTGGCATTTGGCAAAGGCGCGCACTTCTGCGTCGGCGCCGCACTGGCCCGACTCGAAGCCCGCGTCGTCATCTCACAATTGCTGGCGCTCAGCAGCGACATCCAACCGGCCGGGCGCGCCGAATGGCTGCCCAGCCTGCTGGTGCGGCGTTTGCGTCAGCTACCGCTGAGTGTGCGGTGAACTCAGGCCGGCTGCGCCTCGAGGACGAGGCTGTCGTCGTCGACGAATACCAGGCCACCGTCGTCGAGGTTCACGGCCCACCGTCGCGCCGGTCCGACGATGCGTTCCCCGGCGATCTCGACCGCGGTCCCCGCGAGGTCGGCAAAATCCTCGACAACAGTGCCGTGCAATTCCTCATCGCTGCCCGGGTAGACGACCACCCGAGTATCCACAGCTATGTCACCGGCAACTTCACCAGACTCGTCACCGTTAACCCCCACGGCTACGTCTTCTGACATTTCGCACCTCCCCAATTGCTGACGCGTGCAACCGAGTACACCACACGCGCCTGCAATCGGCTCGTTTTCGTTGATTCCAACAGCCACACAATGCATAAGCGTCAGGCAAATTTCCAAATCGGAATATGAACGTGCGTCAGGCAAAGTCGTCACACCGAACGTGGGCGTGAGATTCCAGTCACACTCACCTCATGCATTCCGCCATCGGCGAATGCTTTTGAGGCAACGCCAAGACGATTCGCCCACTACGTGCTGTAGCAGTACAAGCGAATCGGGTTGATTGCTGAGAACTCTGAAGCGAACCGCTGGCCGATTCGGCACAGAAATCGGCCGCCCGGACGGTGACACACACCACAGTGTCGTTGGCTAGTGTTGCAACACGTTCTAAGCGAGGAGGGCAGTGAGTAAGCCGAAGCCGGACGCCGTACTGGTCACTGGAGCTTTCGGGCTGGTCGGTTCGATGGTCGTCAAGACGCTCGCAGCCGCCGGCCGGCGCGTCGTCGCGACCGACCTCGACGTGCCCGCCAACCGCAAGGCTGCCGCCGACCTGCCGGCCGGTGTCGAGGTGCGGTGGGCTGACCTGACCGACGCCGCCGCGGTCGACGCGTTGGTCGCCGCGGTCTCCCCCGCCGCGATCATTCACCTCGCGGCGATCATCCCGCCGTTCTGCTACATGCGCCGCGGCCTGGCCCGCAAGGTCAACGTCGACGCGACCGCCTCGCTGCTGCGCGCCGCGCAGGCCCAGCCGCAACCGCCCCGCTTCGTGCAGGCCTCCAGCGTCGCGGTCTACGGCGCCCGCAACCCGCATCGCATCAGCGACGTCCTCACACCCGAGACCCCGGTCAATCCGTCGGACATCTACGGCGCACACAAGGTCGAAGCCGAGGGGCTGGTCCGGGCATCTGAGCTCGACTGGCTGATCCTGCGGCTCGGCGGGGTGATGAGCTCGCAGTTCAGCGTCGACATGGATGTCGACCTCATCTCGTTCGAAAGCGTGCTGCCCGCCGACGGACGGCTGCAGACGGTCGACGTGCGTGACGTCGCGGCGGCGTTCATGGCGGCCACCACGGTCGAAACCACCCGCGAGGTGCTGTTGATCGGCGGTGACGCCGCAACGCACCGCCACACTCAGTCGGTTGTCGGGTCGCAGGCGGCTGCCGCCATGGGGATCAGCGGCGGGCTGCCGATCGGCCGGCCCGGCAATCCGGACGACGACGCCGCATGGTTCGCCACCGATTGGATGGACACCACCCGCTCACAGGAAGTGCTCGGGTTCCAGCACCACTCCTGGCCTCAACTGCTTGCCGACACCAGGGCGAACGCGGGTTGGAAGCGCTACCCGATCGGGCTGGCCGCACCGCTGATCCGCGGATTCCTGCGGTCCAAGTCCGCCTACAAGGACTACCCGGGGCACTACGCAGACGTGTGGAACGCCATCGACAAGAAGTGGGGCGACCACCGCGACGACGAGCGCTCGCGCGAGGAGCAGGAATGACGGACGGGAGCCAGGCATGAGCACACAGCGCGTCGCGGTGGTCATCGGCGCGGCGTCGGGCATCGGGTGGGCCAGCGCGCAGGCGCTCGCGGCCGAGGGCTGCCGCGTCGTCGTGGCCGACCGCAACACCGAGGGCGCGGCCGAGCGTGCCGCCGGGCTCGGCCCATCCCACTCCAGCAGCTACGTCGACGTCACCGACGAGAACTCGGTGCAACAGCTGTTCGGCAAGGTAGGTGCCGTCGATGTCGTGGTCAACTGCGCCGGGTTCAGCAACGTCGGCCTCATCACCGACATGCCGGTCGACCAGTTCCGCGCGGTCATCGACGTATGCCTGACCGGTGGCTTCATCGTTGCCAAGCACGCAGGCGCGCATCTGTCCGAAGGCGGTGTGCTGGTCTCCATCTCGTCGCTCAACGGGCGACAGCCCGCGGCGGGCATGAGCGCCTACTGCGCCGCGAAGGCCGGGCTGTCGATGCTGACCCAGGTGGCTGCCCTCGAGATGGGGCCGCGGGGCATCCGCGTCAACGCGATCGCCCCGGGTTTCGTGCACACGCCGCTGACCGAGCCCGCCGCGATGGTTCCCGGTGTCGTCGAGGAGTACGTCGAGAACACCGCGCTGGGCCGCGCCGGAACTCCGGAGGACATCGCTGCCGCGGTGGTGTTCGTGTGCTCGCCGCAGGCGTCGTGGATGACCGGCGAGGTGCTCGACCTCAACGGCGGCGCCCACCTCAAGCGCTACCCGGACGTGCTCGGCCACGTCATGAAGCTGGCCCAGTGAACCACTTCGCCGGCAAACAGGCGATCGTGACCGGTGCCGGGTCGGGGATCGGTGCTGCCCTGTGCCGAGCGCTCGACGGCGCCGGTGCGCAGGTGCTGTGCACCGATATCGACGGGGAGGCCGCCGCCCGCACCGCCGACGCGATCGGGGCCCGATCCGCACGCCTCGATGTCACCGACGCCGCAGCCGTGCAGGCCGCCGTCGACGATGTGGTCGAGCGCACCGGCCGGCTCGATCTGATGTTCAACAACGCCGGCATCGTGTGGGGCGGCGACACCGAGTTGCTGACGCTCGATCAGTGGAACGCCATCATCGACGTCAACGTGCGCGGCGTCGTGCACGGTGTCGCGGCGGCGTATCCAGCCATGATCCGCCAGGGCCACGGCCACATCGTCAACACCGCATCGATGGCCGGGCTGGCAGCGGCGGGCCAGCTCACGAGCTACGTGATGACCAAACACGCCGTCGTTGGGCTGTCGCTGGCGTTGCGCTCGGAGGCCGCCGCCCACGGCGTCGGCGTGCTGGCGGTGTGCCCGGCCGCCGTCGAGACACCGATTCTCGACAAGGGCGCGATCGGTGGCTTCGTCGGCCGCGATTACTTCCTGCAGGGCCAGGGCGTCAAAACCGCTTACGACGCCGACCGGCTCGCCGCCGACACCCTCCGCGCGATCGAGCGCAACAAGGCGATCCTCGTCAAACCCCGTCGCGCACACGCTTCATGGGTGTTCGCACGGCTGGCTCCGGGCCTCATGCAGCGGTTGTCGATGCGGTTCGTCGCCACCCAACGGGCCGGCCAGGCACGCGTCTGACCCGACCTCGGCTCCGCCCCGTCCCCACTGTCACGCCAGAGTGGCGCTGAATGCCGAGCGTCACGCCAGAGTGACGCTAAGGTCAGCGCAGCAAGGGAAGGGGCCTATGGACAGCCAGTTCACCGTCAGCCAGAAGCGCGCGCTGGCGGTCGTCACCGTGCTCGCGCTGCTGCTCGGCGCATACTTCCTGCGCACCTTCTTCATCCTCATCGTGATGGCCGCGGTCGGCGCGTACCTGTTCTCGCCGCTGTACCAACGGTTTCGGCGCAGGTTCGGCACCGGCATCTCGGCCACGCTGACCGTGCTCGCGGCGCTGCTCATGGTCATCATCCCGGTGTCGCTGATCGTCTTCCTCGCGATCGTGCAGATTTCGCAGATGGTCAACGCCGTGAGCGCCTGGGTCGCCGAAACCGACCTCAGCACGCTCGGGGACCGCACCCTCGAACTGGTCAATTCGCTCGCCGCCCGCGTGCCGTTCCTCGACATCCACGTCACGCCGGAATCGTTGCGCGGCACCATCGTCACGGTGTCGCAGCGCGTCGGCGAATGGCTGCTCGGTGTCCTGCAGGGCGCGGTGGGCGGCATCGTCGGCGCGCTGACCGCGGCGGTCATCTTCCTGTACGTCTTCATCTCGTTGCTGGTCAACAAGGACGGGGTCGCGACCCTGATCCGCCGGCTCAACCCGCTCGGCGAGGAGATCACCGACCTGTACCTCGCGAAAACCGGCGCGATGGTCAAGGGCACGGTCAAGGGCCAGTTCGTGATCGCGCTGTGTCAGGGTGTCGCGGGCGCGGTCTCGATCTACATCGGCGGCTTCCATGACGGGTTCTTCATCTTCGCGATCCTGCTGACCGCACTGTCGGTCATCCCGCTCGGCGGCGGCATCCTCTCGATCCCGTTCGGCATCGGAATGATGTTCTTCGGCAACATCATCGGCGGCATCTTCGTGGTGGCCTGGCACCTGCTGGTGGTCACCAACATCGACAACGTGCTGCGGCCCATCCTGGTACCGAAGGCCGCGCGGCTGGATTCCGCACTGATGTTGCTGTCGGTGTTCGCCGGTATCGCGATGTTCGGATTCTTCGGTCTGGTGATCGGCCCAGTGCTGATGATCATCATCGTGACCACTGTCAGCGTCTATCTGGCGGTGTTCAAAGGTGTCGAACTCGAGGCACCCGAGCCGGACAAACCCCGCAAGCGGTTGCGGTGGTTCTTCAAACGCAAGACCGAGCCTGCTGCCGAGAGCGAGCCTGAACCCGACGAGGAGAAGCCCGAACCGACTACCCCGCCAGTCGTTCCGTGAGGAATTCGACGACGCGTTTGCGTGCCTCGTAGGCGGGGTGGCCGTCGACCTCGCGAACCTGATCGGTCAGCACCGAATGAGCCGACGGCAGGATGCCGTGCTCGTTGCCCTTCACGGAATTGATCTCGATGACCTCGAACGCGTCGCCGAGCCGGGCCTTGAGTGTCGTGAACCGCTCTCCGGGCGCCATCCAGTCCTGGCTGAACCGCAGGCCGAGCGCGCACAGGCCGTCGTTGGCGGCCCGCTGCTCGACGATCTTGAGCTCCGCTTCCGACAAACCCGGGTCGCGTTTGTGCTTGAGCGTCAACGGAAGCGGCAGTGACGGCTGGCTGAGCACCGGGGCAAGCACGCTGTCGTCGACGGCAGCGGCGAGCGCGAACCCACCGGTGAAGCACTGACCGATCACGCCGACGCCCTTGCCGGGTGTGCTCGCGTTGAGATCACGTGCGAGCGCCCGCAGGTAGTGCGCGACGGGCCGGTCTGCGTTGGTCGCGAACGCCGCGAATTCTTTTGACACGCAACCTTTGAGCAACACCGGCATCATCCCGGGCCGCAACGCGGGGGCGCCGGGTGTGCCGAACAGCGACGGCGCGGCGACGGTGAACCCGTTGTCGACGAGGTGGTTGCCGAGTGCCAGCACGCCCGGGTGCAGGCCGGGCATCTCGGGGATGAGCACCACACCCGGGCCCTCGCCCTTGCGGTACACGTCATGGGTCTGGCCGGCCGCGGTGAACGGCGCGGCGGTCCAACCGGTGAGATCTGCTTCCGGAGCCGCCCCGGCGGCGACGTCGGGCTTGCGAGCGGTCATCACTCATCCTTCTGGGCCAACGTGAAGAAGATCGCGAGATTTTCGACGATTCTCGCGATCTTCTTCACGTTGGGCACCTAGCGCTTGACGGGCAAGGGCGACTGCTTCTGCGTCGCTTCCGCAAGCGTACGGTACTCATCCGTACCGCCGGCTCCCGTGATCGCGATCTGCGCTGGCCCGGTGGGACCGCTCAACCGTGCCGTCCACACCGACTCGGGATCGGAGCTCTCGTACACGACCCACGTCACCCCGTCGACGTCCTGGGTGCCCGACGCGTACGAATCCGGCTTCATCGAGGAGACCAGCGCGGCCTCGTCGGCGTTGCTCTGCGTGAGGCTGAGGTACATGCCGCTCGGCGCGAGGTATCCGACCCGCGACAGCACCGCACGGCCATGTTGACCGTTCGGCAACGTCAGACCGCCGTCGATGCCACCGCGGCTGCCGGAGTTCGCCTGCCAGCCCTCGGGAAGCGCGGGCAGCCGGATCGGGATCTTGAGTGCATCGGCATCGGCCTGCAGCGCGGCCGGGGCGTCGAATTCGGGAGCCGGTCCGGGCCCGGGGCCACTGCCCTGGAACGAGCACATGCCCAGAAGTCCTGCGAGCACGACACAAGCCACCACCAGCGGAGCCATCGACCAGAACATGTCACGGCCGTCTTGCAGGAGCCGTGACTTCGCCGGCTTGGGGGCCGGGGTGGGCTGGGTGGTCATGCTTGCCAGTATCCCAGCCCGCCGACCGGCGCCGTCAGCGCGGTAAGTGCAGGCGGCCGTCGATCCGGATCGGGACAACGGGGTCACCGTCGCGCAATTCCGCAGGCAACAGCTCGGCCGGAGCGTTTTGCCAGACCATCGGCCGCAGAAATCTGCGGATGGCGGTGGCCCCGACTGACGTGTGCAGCGTGTTGGTCGCCGGCCACCGGCCGCCGTGGTGTTGGGCCCACGACACCCGCACCCCGGTCGGGAATCCGTTCAACACGATGCGTCCACTGCAGTCACGCAGTTCGTGCAGCGTCTCCTTCAGCCGCTCGACATCCCCGGGTTCGTGGTGCACGGTCAAGGTCAGTGAGGACGGCAACGCGTGAATTGCCGCGATCACGTGAGCTTCGGTGTCGTAGCGCGCGATCACCGTGAGCGGTCCGAAGCACTCGTCGATCAACCCTTCCCGGATCGCGGCGGCGTGAATGCCGAGCACCGCGGGAGATACGGCGTAACCGTCCTGCGCGGCGCGCCCGCGGACCAATGTGGTGAACGGAGCTCCGACCGCGTTCAGGTAGTCGACGAATGACTCGTGGATACGTCTGTTGAGAAGCGTTGCGGGTGATGTTGTTTCAGCGGCGGAGCACAGCGCCGCGACGAGCGCGTCGCCCGCATCGCCGCGCGGGACGAATATCAGACCCGGCTTGGTGCACAGCTGGCCTGCCGAGGTCGTGAACGACGCCGCGGCCGCGGCTCCGATCTCGGCTCCCCGCGCCTCGGCTGCCGCCGCGGTGACGATCACCGGATTGATACTGCTGAGCTCGCCGTAGAACGGGATCGGATCGGGCCGGCGGCCGATGACGTCCATGAGCGCCCGCGCCCCGGACAAGGAACCGGTGAAGCCGACGGCCTGAATTTCCGGGCGGCCGACCAGCGTCGCACCCGCGGCCTGCCCGTGCACGATGCCGAGGCTTCCGGCAGGTGCGCCCGCCGCACGCGCGGCCTCACCCATGATGTCGAAGATTCGCTGCGAGGTCGCCGCATGCGAACCGTGGGCCTTGACGATCACCGGGTTACCGGCCGCCAGCGCCGAGGCGGTGTCGCCACCGGGTACCGAAAACGCGAGGGGGAAGTTGCTGGAGCCGAAGACGGCCACCGGGCCCAACGGCACGAGCATCCGTCGAACATCGGGAGCGGGGCCGAGTGGGGTGTCCGCGGCGTGATCGACCGCCGCCTCGAGATAGCCGCCTTCGGAGACGACGTCTGCGAACATCCGCATCTGCAGAACCGTTCGTGTCAGCTCCATGCCGAGGCGGTCACTTCCGATTGCCGTCTCCCGGTCAGCAATCTGCACGATGTCGTGACGTGCGATTTCCAGCCCGGCGGCGATGGATGCGAGAAGCTCGGCACGACTCCGCCTGCCCATCGCATCGAGTCCGGCGACGGCGCGCACGGCAGCGCCCGCGAGAGCCGCCACTTCGTCTGGCGAGGTTTCCTCCGCTACCACGCCGGTTGTGCGGCCGGTACGGGGATCGACACTCATCACGGATGTCATACATCAACCTCTCATCGCGTTTACCGGTTTGCTGCTTCACGGTTGTCGACCCCGTTGACAAACTGTGATCGGGGCCACTAACCTCCTCGATGCACTGATGTTAGCGCTAACATAACATCCGAACGAAACCCCCGAGGTTCCCTTATGCAAAGCACCAAGACCCCCAACCGGTGGGTACCGGTATCGGCCAGCGCCATGGGCACGGTGATCGAGTGGTACGACTTCTTCCTGTACTCCTCGGCAGCCGTGCTGGTGTTCAACAAGCAGTTCTTCGGCGATGTGAGCCCGACGGTCGGGACCATCATCGCGTTCGCGACCTACGCGATCGGTTTCGTGGTCCGGCCGCTCGGTGGCCTGGTGTTGGGCAACCTCGGTGACCGCGTCGGCCGCAAGCCCATCCTGCTGGCCACCGTGACCATGATGGGCATCAGCACGATTCTCATCGGCCTGCTGCCCACGTTCGACGCGATCGGCTACTGGGCTCCCGCGCTGCTGATCCTCCTGCGGGTCGTTCAGGGCTTCGGTGCGGGCGCCGAATACGGCGGCGCTGTCGTCGTCGCCGGTGAGTCGGGCACCGTTCGGCGCGGCTTCTTCACGTCCATCCCCGCCGCGGGTGTTGACATCGCGATGATGCTCGCGACCGGCATGTTCGCCTTGTTCGCACTGCTGCCCGAACAGGATTTCGACGCTTGGGGCTGGCGAATCCCGTTCCTGCTCAGCGCCGTTGGCCTGGTGGTGGCAGTGTTCATCCGGCTCCGCATGGAGGAGACCGAGGATTTCAAGCAGATCGAGGGCACGGCTCGGAATTCCGAGCTCTCACCGATGCACCGCCTGATGAAACACCACCGCGGCAAGTTCTTCATCGCGGCAGGCGTGAACTTCGGCGGGTCACTGACCTACATATTCCAGACCTTCGCGCTCGCGTACGCGATCAACAACCTGGGCTACCCGAAGGTCGCCTCACTTGTCGGAATCATGCTCAGCGGCCTCATCGGCGCCGCCGCCACGGTGTTCTGGGGCTATCTCTCCGATCGAGTCGGCCGCCGCCCCGTCATCATCGGCGGCGCACTGTTCCTGATCGTGTTCGTCGTGCCGTTCTTCCTGCTGCTACAACTCGGCTCGATCTGGTTGCTCTACCTCGCGGTGATCGTCGCCCACATCGCCGACCGTGCGATCTTCGGCGTCCAGGCGTCCTTCTACGCCGAGTACTTCCCCACCTCGGTGCGGTTCTCCGGGATCGCCGCCGCACGTGAGCTCACGTCGGCTTTCGTCGGCGGCCCGCTGCCGCTGATCGCCACCGCGATGGTGGCCGCGAGCGGCGGAAGCCCATGGGCGGTGGCCTCTTTGGTGGCCGTTCTCGCCGGGGTGTCGGCGTTCTCGACGTGGAAGGCGCCGGAGACCAACGCCGCCATCAGCGGGTATGACGCCGATCGAGACGACGCATCCGCAGCATCGGCGCAACCCGCCGCCGACGCTCGACTCTGACGGACACGACAAGCAAAGGACACGCAATGTCTGCACCATCCGGCATCCTCTCGGGCTACCGGGTGCTCGACTGCTCGATCGCCATGGCGGGACCGTTCGCCGCCCAGCGGCTCGGCGATCTCGGCGCCGACGTGATCAAAGTTGAACCCACCGCCGGCGAATGGCAACGGCACGCCCCGGCGGGCGGCGCGGTCGGAAACGAGATCAACGTCTCGTTCCTGTCGCTCAACCGCAACAAGCGATCGCTGGCCGTCGACCTCAAACATCCTGAGGGAAAACACCTCCTGCGAGAACTGGTGGCATCGGCCGACGTATTCCTGCAGAACTATCGGCCAGGCGTGGCCGGCCGCCTGGGCGTGGATTACGAAAGTCTGCATGAGATCAATCCCGCCCTTGTCTACGTGTCGATTTCGGGCTACGGCGAGGACGGTCCGTACGCGCAGCGGCCCGGGCAGGACCTACTCCTGCAGGCGATGAGTGGCGCGATGCTGTCCTCCGGCCGAGCCGGCGATCCGCCGCAGGCCGCCGGGCAGTACCTGGTTGACGCAGTCACCGCGTCGACGGCGTTCGAAGGTGTGCTGGCCGCCTTGCTGCACCGCGAACGAACCGGTGAGGGACAAAAGGTCACGGTCAACATGCTGGACGCGATCGTGACCCTGCAGATGCAGGAACTGTCGGTGTTCGCCCAAGGCGGCGTACCTCAGGAACGCAGCGATCAGCCGCACGGCCACGTCTACATCCGGTCTCCCTACGGAACTTTCGCGACGACCGACGGCTTCCTCGCACTGTCGATGCCAGATCTACCCACCCTGGCCGAATTGCTCGACGAGCCGCTGATCGCCGAGGACCCGGCCTGGCCGCAGTCAGCGGCCGAACGGGACCGCGTGTTCGAACTGACCGCGAACCGGCTGCGCACCCGCTCGACCGAAGAGTGGCTGGCGCTTTTCGAGCCCGCAGGCATCTGGTGCGCGCCGGTGTACGGGTACGCCGACGTGCTCGCCGACCCGCAGATCATCCACAACGAGACCTTCGTTCGCTACCAGCACCCCACCGAGGGCTCGGTGGTGACACCCGGTTTCCCGTACGGCTTCTCGAAGACACCGGCTGAGATCCGTTTCGGCGCTCCGATGGTCGGTGAGCACAGCCGGGAAGTACTGGCCGAGATGGGCATCGATGCCGAGCGGATCGAGGCGCTGATCCACGCAGGCGCGGTCGCCGACCTGATCTCGATCAAGGAACACGTCCGTTGACCGCACTCGCCGGCCTCACGTGGGACCACCCCCGCGGATATGCGGCCTTGGATGCGGCACAGCGCGAGCAGGCTGCGCCCGCCTGCGAAATCGTGTGGTCGCGTCAGCCGCTGGAAGGGTTTGAATCCGCACCGATCGCCGAGACCGCGAGTCACTACGACCTGATCGTGCTCGACCATCCGCATATCGGTGAGGCGATCGACACCGCGGCGTTGCGGCCGATCGATGAACTGGTCGATGCGGCAACACTCGCCGAGTGGGGCGCGGGCACCGTCGGTGCGTCGTTCGATTCCTATTTCGTCGACGACCGGCAGTGGGCGGTGCCGCTGGACGCCGCCACCCAAGTGTCGGTCGGGACCCCGGAGATCGCCGGCGACATGCCGCGCACCTGGGCCGAGGCCGTCGAGTTCGCGCGCGACGTGCCGACGTCGCTGCCGTTGGGTGGACCGCATCCGTTCTTGACGCTGTGCGCGATCGCGCTCGCCGAAGGCGCGGCGCCCGCCGCCACGCCGGACTGCTTTCTGCCCGAGGACGTGGTGGCCGTGGCCCTGATGACCATGCGGCAGGTCGTCGGCAGCGCCGACGGCAACGTCAACCCGATCGGGTTGCTGGAGCGCATGAGCACCTCGGCCGGTCCGCAGTACTGCCCGCTGGTGTACGGCTACGTCAACTACGCCGAAACCGCCCTGGACCGGCCGCTCACCTTCGCCGATGCACCCCGCGGCTCAGCCGGTATCGGTTCGGTGCTGGGCGGCACGGGCATCGCGGTCAGTGCGCGGTGCGCTCCGGCGCCGGAGCTCGCCGCGCATCTTCGGTGGTTGATGACACCGGAGACGCAGTCATCGTTCGTTGCACACCATCACGGCCAACCGAGCCATCGCGCGGCGTGGGAAAGCCCCGATCTCAACGCTGAATTCGGTGAGTTCTACCGCAACACCCGCGCCACGGTCGACGCCGCCTGGGTCCGTCCCCGCTACCACGGCTTCATCGCCGTGCAATCGCATGGCGCCGAGCATGTTCGCCAGGCCGTACGTGGTGACATGACACCAGGTGAGCTGTCCGAGAGGTTGACGGCCCTGCACCACAACGCATCCCGGAAGGTGCCCGCATGACATCTCCCGTACTCTCTGCCGAGATCTCGTTGAACGTCGACGGGTATGTCGCGGTGATCACGATCGACCGCCCGGCGAAGCTCAACGCGATGACCCCGGCGATGGCCGCGGATCTGGTCACCGCCGTCCGCTATTGCAACGACTCCGACGTTGTCCGTGTCGTCGTACTAACCGGCGCGGGAACCAAATCGTTCAGCGTCGGCTCCGACATCACGGCGCTCCATTCGTATGCGACGCCGTGGGATTTCCGCAATCGAACGGACTACTGTGACGCGATCCGACGCCTGCGCAAGCCGACCATCGCCGCGGTCAACGGTTACGCCCTTGGCGGCGGTTTGGAGACCGCACTATCATGCGACATCCGGATCGCCTCCACCACAGCAAAATTCGGCGCACCCGAGGTGAAGCTCGGCTGGATCGGCGGTGGCGGCATGTCGGCGTTCCTGGCTCGGGCCGCGGGACCGAGCAACGCCGCGCTCATGTTGATGACCGGAGACCCGATCGACGCGCAGCGCGCACTCGACTGGCATCTGGTCAGCGAGCTCGTCGAACCCGACGCGCTCGTCGAACGCGCCGTCGCCATTGCGGGCACCATCGCGGCCCGCGCCCCGATCGCGGCCGAGACCGCGAAGATCAACCTGCGCGCCGCCGCGAGCATGCCAGAAGATCAGGCCCTGGAATACGAACGCGACCTGCAGACAATCTGTTTCGCCACCGACGACGCCGCCGAGGGCCGTCGCGCGTTCGCCGAGAAACGCACACCTGAATTCCGGAGGCGGTGATACGCATGCCCCCCACACCGACCTGGCCGCCCACGGTGGCCACCACACTGCCGGTCGATCACCAGCGCGCCACCGTGGTGGGCCGGGTGTTCCGCGCCGATGTCGGAGGCCCGTCGGTCGTCACGGTCCGCGACGGTGATCTGCTGGATATCACCGCGACGTTCCCGACGATGCGTGACGTGGCCGAACATCCCGATCCGGCCGACGCGGTGGGCGGCGCCGTGGGTGAACACATCGGCTCCCTCGCCGACACGTTGGCGAGCACTCCTCCGGAATACGCTGCCGCTCAACGTAATCATCTTCTCAGCCCGATCGATCTGCAGAGCGTGAAGGCGGCCGGGGTCACATTCGTCGCGTCGATGCTCGAGCGCATGATCGAGGAGCGCTCCCGCGGAGACGCCGAGAAAGCCGAGCACTTCCGCAGACACATCGTGGAACTCACCGGCGCCCATCTCGCCGACATCGCGCCGGGTTCCGCGGCGGCGGCGCAAATCAAAGAACTGCTCGTCGCCGAGGACGCCTGGAGCCAGTATCTTGAGGTCGGCATCGGCCCGGACGCCGAGATCTTCACCAAGACGGCGCCGATGTCCTCGGTCGGCACGGCCGTCGACATCGGGGTGCATCCGCGGTCGACCTGGAACAACCCGGAACCCGAAGTGGTGCTGCTGATCTCGTCGACATGTCGCATCGTCGGCGCCACGTTGGGAAACGACGTCAACCTGCGCGATTTCGAGGGCCGGTCGGCGCTACTGCTGACGAAGGCCAAGGACAACAACGCATCGTGCGCCATCGGACCGTTCGTGCGCCTGTTCGACGACGGGTTCGACCTCGACACCGTGCGAAACTGCGACGTCGAGCTGCGGGTGCACGGCAGTGACGGATTCGTGCTCGACGGGCGGTCGTCGATGAAGCAGATCAGCCGCGACCCCGAAGAACTCGTGGCGCAGCTCACCGCGACGCATCAGTACCCCGACGGAGCGGTGTTGTTCCTCGGCACCATGTTCGCGCCGACGGACGATCGCGACGTGCCCGGCCAGGGCTTCACCCATCACGTCGACGATCTGGTGAGTATCGGCACGCCTTCGTTGGGCACCCTGGTCAACCGGGTCCGGACCAGCGATCAGGTCGCGCCGTGGACGTTCGGGACCGCTGACCTCTTCCGCAACCTCGCCGCGCGGAAGCTGCTGTGACACAGCATGGCTCGTTCGACCTCACCGGTTCGACGGCGCTGGTCACCGGGTCATCCGCCGGTATCGGCCGGGCCATCGCCAGCGCACTCGCCGGCGCGGGCGCCGAGGTGGTCGTCACGGGCCGCCGCGACACGCACGTGGCGGAGACCGTCGAGCAGATCCGCTCAGCGGGTGGATCCGCGTCAGGGCATGTGCTCGACGTCCGGTCGGCCGCGAGTGTGTCGGCGTTGTTCGACACACTCGACCGCGAGCACCGTCGCATCGACATCCTGGTGAACAACGCCGGAGTGCAACTGCGCAAACCGCTGCTCGAGGTCACCGAGGAGAACTGGAACAGCGTGCTCGACGCCAACCTCACCGGCGCGTTCCGGATGGCCACCCAGGTCGCCCGTCGACTGATCGCGCAGCGCAGGCCCGGCAAGGTCATCAACATCGCGTCGTTGACCAGTTCGATCACCCGCCCGGGCGTCGGCGTCTATGCGGCCTCCAAGGGCGGGTTGCTCATGCTGACGCGCGCCATGGCCGCCGAGTGGGGGCCGCACGGCCTGCAGGCCAACGCGATCGGTCCGGGTGTGCTCGCCACCGACATGACCGCCGAACTCGCCACCGACCCTGACTACGACGCCTGGCTGCGCACACGTACCCCCGCTGGGCGGTGGGGCACCGCCGACGACGTGACGGGGGCGGCGGTGTTCCTCTCCTCGCCGGCTTCGGACTTCGTCAACGGCCAGATCCTCTACGTCGACGGCGGCGTCACGGCCGTCATGTGACTGCCTTCCCGGCGCCGCAACTAAGCTCCGGTAAGTGGGGCATACGGAGGCCGGCGATGACAGGCGGTGAGGAACGGCGAAGGCGCGCTGCCGCAGCAACCAGCACGGCGACGATGGCCGACGTCGCCGAGCTCGCCGGAGTATCCGCACAGACAGTCAGTCGCGTTCTGCGCCAGCCGCATTCGGTATCGGAGACGACACGGCGCAAAGTACATGAAGCCATTCGGGCGTCCGGGTACGTGCCGAATCGCGCCGCCAGCCACCTCGCTTCCAACCAGAGCCACACCGTGGCGGCCATCCTTCCGGTGCTGTCGGCGTCGGTGTTCGCCGACACCATGCAGGCCGCCTCGGCCGTGCTCAGCCCCGCGGGTTATCAGATGCAGCTGGGCTACACCGACTACCGAACCTCAACCGAAGAGGATCTGATCCGGAACTTCCTCGGCTGGCGCCCGGACGGGTTTTTCATCGTGGGTGCGCTGCACACGCCTGAGGCGGCTGCGATGCTGCGCTCGGCCGATGTCCCGATCGTGGAAACCTGGGGCTGGAGCGACCAGCCGCTCGATCTGCTCGTCGGTTTCTCCAACCGCCGAGCAGTCGCCGACCTCGTTCGCGCCCTGGCAGCAAAGGGACACGAGAAGCTGGCTTTCGCCGGGGTGCTCGCGCCCGGCGACGAACGCGCCGCCGAACGCCGGGCGGGGTTCACCGAAGTCGTCGAGGAACTCTTCCCGGAGCAGCCGCTGCGCATCGTGAACCTGGCCGAGGAGCCGGTCGCGATGCGCACCGGCCGCAAGTTGCTCGAGCGCGTCGTCAGCGAACATCCGGACGTGACCGCCGCGGTGTTCTCCAGCGACATCTTCGCCGCAGGCGCGATCCTCTCGGCGAAGCAGCTGGGCATAGACGTGCCGGCAGACCTCGCGATCACCGGCTTCGGCGATTTCGAGATCTCGGCCATGCTCGAGCCGGCCCTCACCACCGTCGCGATCGATGCCGAGGAAATCGGAGCCCGCGCGGCCGAGATACTGCTCGACCGTATGCGCGGCGAAGAGCCCCAGGCTCGCCAGCTCGACGTGGGTTACACGATCCGCATGCGTGACAGTGCGTGATCTGCGGGAATACATGGTTCGCAGGATCTTGCAAACGCAAACTGCTACTGGATCGATACCGATCAATCCGATGCAGTCGCCCGCATCCCGCCTCCCAATTGACGAGCCTGTTCTGGGAGAATCACCGCCATGAGTCCCACGCGCGGCGAAGCCCCGGATCGAAACCTTGCCCTTGAACTCGTCCGGGTAACCGAGGCGGGAGCCATGGCCGCGGGCCGTTGGGTCGGCCGCGGCGACAAAGAAGGTGGTGACGGTGCCGCCGTCGACGCCATGCGCGAGCTGGTCAACTCCGTCTCGATGCGCGGTGTCGTGGTCATCGGCGAGGGCGAGAAGGACAACGCCCCGATGCTCTACAACGGCGAAGAGGTCGGCAACGGCGACGGCCCGGAGTGCGACTTCGCGGTCGACCCGATCGACGGCACCACGTTGATGAGCAAGGGCATGCCCAACGCCATCTCGGTGCTCGCGGTCGCCGAACGCGGCGCCATGTTCGACCCGTCCGCGGTGTTCTACATGAACAAGATCGCCGTCGGGCCCGAAGCCGTCGACGCCATCGACATCACCGCCCCGATCGGTGAGAACGTCCGTCAGGTCGCCAAGGCCAAGGGCCTGTCGGTTTCGGACATGACCGTCTGCATCCTGGACCGCCCGCGGCACGAGAAGCTGATCGCCGACGTCCGTGACACCGGCGCCCGGATCCGGCTGATCTCCGACGGCGACGTCGCGGGCGCGATCTCCGCGTGCCGCCCGCACTCCGGCACCGACATGCTTGCCGGCATCGGCGGCACGCCCGAAGGCATCATCGCCGCAGCGGCGATCCGCTGCATGGGCGGAGCGATCCAGGCCCAGCTGGCACCCAAGGACGACGAGGAACGCCAGAAGGCCGTCGACCGCGGCTACGACCTGGACGAGGTCCTGGTGACCGAGCACCTGGTATCCGGTGAGAACGTCTTCTTCTGCGCCACCGGCGTCACCGACGGCGACCTGCTCAAGGGTGTGCGCTACGCGAGCGGCGGCTGCACCACGCAGTCGATCGTCATGCGGTCGAAGTCGGGAACGGTCCGGATGATCGAGGCCTACCACCGGCTGTCCAAGCTCAACGAGTACTCCGCGATCGACTTCACCGGTGACTCGTCCGCAATCCAACCCCTGCCCTGACAACCCACACATCCAAAGGGAGCACATGTCCGACAAAGCCGTCGACGCATCAGGTGAAGGCGAGTACCGCATCGAGCACGACACCATGGGCGAGGTCCGGGTTCCGGTCAACGCCCTGTGGCGCGCGCAAACCCAGCGGGCAGTGGAGAACTTCCCGATCTCGTTCCGCGGTCTTGAGCGCACCCAGATCCGGGCACTCGGCCTGCTGAAAGCGGCCTGCGCTCAGGTCAACAAGGACCTCGGCCTGCTCGCGCCCGAGAAAGCCGACGCGATCATCGCCGCGGCCGGTGAGATCGCCGACGGGCAGCATGACGATCAGTTCCCGATCGACGTGTTCCAGACCGGCTCGGGCACGAGCTCGAACATGAACACCAACGAGGTGATCGCCTCGATCGCGGCCCGCAACGGCGTGACGGTGCATCCCAACGACGACGTGAACATGTCGCAGAGCTCCAACGACACGTTCCCCACCGCGACCCACATTGCCGCAACGGAAGCTGCTGTGCGCCACCTCATTCCGGCGCTCGAGGTGCTGCACGAGTCGCTGGCCGCCAAGGCGCGGCAGTGGCGGACCGTCGTGAAGTCGGGCCGCACGCACCTCATGGACGCCGTCCCGGTGACGCTGGGCCAGGAGTTCGGCGGCTACGCCCGCCAGATCGAGGCAGGCATCGAGCGCGTCAAGGCCACGCTGCCGCGCTTGGGTGAGCTGGCCATCGGCGGCACCGCCGTCGGCACGGGCCTCAACGCGCCCGACGGCTTCGGCGCCAAGGTCGTCGAGGTGCTGGTCGACCAGACCGGCCTGGCCGAATTGCGCACGGCCGTCGACTCTTTCGAAGCCCAGGCCGCCCGCGACGGGCTGGTGGAGGCCTCGGGCGCACTGCGGACTATCGCGGTGTCGCTGACCAAGATCGCCAACGACGTGCGCTGGATGGGCTCGGGCCCGCTGACCGGTCTGGCCGAGATTCAGCTGCCCGACCTGCAACCGGGCAGCTCGATCATGCCGGGCAAGGTCAATCCCGTTCTGCCGGAAGCCGTTACCCAGGTGGCCTGCCAGGTGGTGGGTAACGACGCCGCGATCGCGATGGGTGGCGCCTCGGGGGCTTTCGAGCTCAACGTGTACATCCCGATGATGGCGCGCAACCTGCTCGAATCGTTCACGTTGCTGTCGAACGTGTCGAAGTTGTTCGCCGCGCGCTGCATCGACGGCCTGGTCGCCAACGAGGCACACCTGCGTGAGCTGGCCGAGTCCTCGCCGTCGATCGTGACGCCGCTTAACTCGGCGATCGGCTACGAAGAGGCCGCAAAGGTCGCCAAGCAGGCGCTCAAGGAAAAGAAGACCATCCGCCAGACGGTGATCGACCGTGGGTTGATCGGCGACAAGCTTTCTGAGGCCGAGCTCGACAAGCGCCTCGACGTGCTCGCCATGGCCAAGGTCAAAGACGGCGACTGACGCTCTTTCTTACTGCGCGAGCAGTCCCCCGCTTGCGGGGACTGCTCGCGCAGTTGTCCCGGAAGGGACTTTCTGCTCTACCACCGCACATCGCGCACCGGCATCGTGGAGGAGTGACCACCAGGCTTCCCGACGCCGAGACAGTGCAAACGGCACTGTCGCTGGCGGTTCGCGCGCCATCGGTGCACAACTCGCAGCCGTGGCGCTGGCGGGTGGGCGCCGACCGTCTGTATCTGTATGCCGACCGCACGCAACATCTGCCTGCCACCGACCCCGACGGCCGCGACCTGATGCTCAGCTGCGGCGCAACCCTGCACCACTGTGTCGTCGCACTGGCCGCGCTGGGCTACCGGGCCACCGTGCACCGGTTTCCCGACCCGACCGATCCCGATCTTCTTGCGATGCTCACCGTCGGGCCGAGTGTCCCCATCGACGCCGACCTGACGCTCGCTGCCGCCATCGGCCGGCGCCACACCGACCGCCGCCACTACAGCGACCGTGAGGTCTCCCCCGCCGATATCGCGTTGATGGGCGCAAGAGCCGCGCGAACCGGCGTGACGCTGCGACGCGTCGAATCGTTCACCGAACTCAGCCGCATCATGGACGAGGCGGTCTCGCACCACATCTCCGACCGCGAGTACCTCAACGAATTGGCCAGGTGGAGTGGGCGTTTCGCGAGCCGCGGGTCCACCGGATCCGCGCTCGCGCAGCCCGCGAGGCCGGCCACCATCTCCGACCAAGGTGTGGTCGTGGCGCTCGGTACCCGCGACGACGACGATCTGGCGCGGCTACGGGCCGGGGAGGCGACGAGCCTCGTGTTGCTCACCGCGACCGCCCTGGGGCTGTCGACCTGCCCGATCACCGAGCCGCTCGAGGTGGCACAGACGCGGGCGGCGTTGCGCGACGAGATCTTCGATTGCCGCGAGCATCCGCAGATGCTCATCCGGGTGGGCTGGTCCGTCGACGACGCCGACCCGCTGCCCGACACCCCGCGCCGCCGAACGACATGGCCGTCATCCCGGTAACGGCACCGTCCAAAGCAGTGAAGTTCCCCCGCCTGAACGGTTTTCGACGATCAATTGCCCGCCCGACTGAGCGGCTCGTTCACGCAGATTGATCAGTCCGCTCTCGGTGACCGGCCCGGTGATACCGCGGCCGTTGTCCGCGACTTCGATGCTCAGATCGTCGTCGACCTTGACCCGAACCATGAGTTCAGTTGCGCCCGAATGCCTTACCGCATTGCTGACAGCCTCGCGCAGCACGGCCTCGGCATGGTCGGCCAGCCCGGAATCCACGACTGACAGTGGGCCGACGAACTGCGTGGTGGTGTGCAAACCCGCACCGGCGAACTGGGATATGACCTCGTCGAGTCGCTGCCTCAGCCGTGTCGTCCCGACCTGTGAGCCGTGCAAATCGAAGATGGCCGTGCGGATGTCCTGGATGACCGCCTGCAAGTCGTCGACGCTCGCGGCGAGCCGCTCCTGCACTTCGCCGGACCGGGCCCGCGGGATCGTGCCCTGCAGGGACAAGCCAACCGCGAACAGCCGCTGGATCACGTGGTCGTGCAGATCTCGCGCGATGCGGTCGCGGTCGGTGAGGACGTCGAGTTCCCGCATCCGCCGCTGTGAGCTGGCCAGCTGCCAGGCGAGCGCGGCCTGATCGGCGAACGCGGCCATCATCTCCAGCTGCTCGGCGGTGAACGGACGGGTGTGTTCATCCCGGAGTGCGACGAGAACGCCCGCGACGGTATCGGTAGCCCGCAACGGCAACACCAGGGCCGGTCCGGCCAGGCCCTGAACGCCGACTTCATGGCCGTCGACCCGGCGTGGCGTGCGATCCAGATATGCCCGGCCGACCGCCGTCCCACCGACCGTGATCGTCGCCAGCGCGGCGCCCTCCGGTACCGCTCCGGCGGTCTCGGCGACCACGAGTTCGTCGACGTCGGCGGCCTCCGGATCCGCGGGGACGGCCACGAGAGTGCCCTGAGCATCGGTGAGCTTGAGCGCCTCGGCCGCGACCAGGCGGAACACCGTGACCGGATCCGTCCCGGACAGCAACTCGGTGGCGATGTCGCGCGTCGCGGCGATCCACGACTGACGTGCCTGCGACTGCTCATAGAGCCGGGCGTTGTCGACGGCGATACCCGCGGCGGCGGCCAGCGCCTGCACGAGGACTTCGTCGTCTTCACTGAACGGCTGGCCGTTGGTCTTGTCAGTCAGGTACAGATTGCCGAAGACCTTGTCCCTGGTACGTACCGGGACACCGAGGAACGTCCGCATCGGCGGATGGTTGGACGGAAAGCCCACCGATGCGGGGTGTAGCCGAATGTCTTCCAGCCGAATGGGTTTGGGGTCATCGATCAAGACGCCCAGGACACCGCGGCCTTCCGGCAGCGGCCCGATCTTGTGCCGGGTCTCCTCGTCGATGCCCTCGTATATGAACTCGGTGAGTTCGTGGCCATCGCCGCGCACACCCAGCGCACCGTAGCGGGCGTCGACGAGTTCGATCGCGGTGTGCACGATGGTCTTCAGCGTGACGTCGAGCTCGAGACCCGATGTCACCACGAGCATCGCCTCGACCAGGCCATCGAGCCGATCCCGGCCCTCGACGATCTGCTCGACACGATCCTGGACCTCGCTGAGCAGTTCGCGTAGCCGCAGCTGCGAGAGCGTGTCACGCAACGGCGCCATCCGTTGCTCCTCGTCGGGAACCGACCCCTGCCCAGTCACGTCCCCCATGCTGGCATTGCGAGCGGTGGCGCACCAACCTTCTCCGGTCTTCGAATGTCGGGCTACGCCATCGCCCCAGGCACCAGTGCAAGGGTGCCCAGCGGGGTGGCCCGCGTCGGCACCACGCTGATCTGAGCCAGCCGCGTCACCGCCCGGTCGATGCCCGCGGCAAGTCTGTCCACATCGGGCGCCGCGTCATAGTCAGCGGTGATTCCGAACGCGAGATGGTCGGCGTAGCTGACGATGGCCACCGCGGTGCGCAAGCGGAGGGCAAGCGGAGGCACCGGGAGCAAGCGGACGACCTCGCTGCCCATGACCCGCAGCCGGTGGCGCGGCCCCGGCACATTGGTCGCCAACATCGCCACACCGCGCTGCGGAAGCCGCGTCAGGGCACGCACTGCCCAGGCCGTCAGGGCGAACGGTATGGCATTGGCCGCCACGACGAATGCGCTGCCCGCCTGCCGCTGCCCGCTTGCCTTGGCCCTCGTCATCCGGTCGTGTACGGCGTGCAGCTGCGTGACCGGGTCGGCCTTGTCGACGGGCAGGTAGGGCAGCATGACCGAGACCCGGTTGTCGGTCACCTCGGCCGCCGACTGGGATCGCACCGACACCGGCACGAGGGTGGGCAGCGCGTTGGCCGCGGGCTTGGCACCGCGGCCGATCAGCAGCGACCGGAAACTGTCGGTGATGGCAGCAAGAGCAACGTCGTTGACCGTGACGTCGAATCGCTCGCATATCCGCGCCACGTCGGCCAAAGACACCTCGACGCCCGCGAACCGGCGCCGGTCCGTGACCGGCCCCGTCAGCGCCGATTCAGCCGGCCTCAACAGACTGCCGACGATCTCACCCGCCCCCTGGAGGATGTGGGTCGCCGCTGCGGTCAGTTCCTGAGAGGTGTGCCAGGCCCCGGCAACCCAGTCGACGGGGTTGATCGACGGCAGCGGCAGCCGGAACCCGCCGCGACGCGCGCCGGCACGAGTGCCTGGCGCAGTCACGTTGCTGTCCGGGTCGTCGCAGAGCCGGGCAAGCAGGTGCGAGGCCGCCACGCCGTCGGCGATGCAGTGATGGATCTTCATCAGGATCGCCCACCGGTTGCACGGCAACCCGTCGACCACCCAGCACTGCCAGAGCGGATGGTCGCGGTCCAGCCGCCGCTCCATGACCTCGGCCACCCATCGATACAGGGCGCTGTCATCCCCGGGCCGGGGCAGTGCCGCGCGGCGAACGTGTCGGGTCATATCGAGGTTCGGGTCGTCGACCCATTGCGGCGCACCGAGATCCAGCGGACGGGTCTTCAGCACCTGGCGCAGTCGAGGCACCGCGATCAGCCGTTCCGCAAGGCCGGCCACGAGCGATTCGAACTCGGGCATCGGACCTGCCATCACCGCAAGGGCACCGATCGCGAGACTCACATGCGGGTCGGAGTCCTCGACCTCGAGGAAACCCGCGTCCAGGGCTGACAGCCGCTCCATGGCCGTAGTCTCACTCGGCCGCCGGCTCTGGGCCGAAGCGGAATCGGCGGCCGGTGACGCGAATCGGCGAGATCCGCACGACATGGGTCTTGGCCGTTGCCGTCCAGGGCAGCAGCTGGGCTTTCGCGGCGTCTTCCATCTCCTCGTCGGTGTGCAGCGTCCGTGCGATGCCCCGAACGATCACACTCCAGCCTTCCACCGCGTTGTGGTCGTCGGCCTCGAACAGCACATGGTTGTTGATGGCTGCGCTGATCAGCTTCGTGCCCTCCGCGGTGCGGAACAGGATCGCGCGGTTGTGCACCGCGAAGTTGACCGGGAAGATGTGCGCCTCGTTGTCGACGGTCGTGACGATTCGCCCCAGCGCCGCACTTCCCAGCAGGCCCCAACTCGCCGATTCGGACAGGATCGTGATCGGCTCAGCGCGCGTTGACATTCCGGCTCCCGAAACGGTTTCGATGGTGTAGCTCATATCCGCGACACTATGTCGTGGCAGAGCCCGCCAACATGGGCGAAACACCCTGACCGTTAGGGACCAAAGACCCTACGGTCCTGGCGATCGCGGCCGCATCCTGCGGCATGTCCGCGCGCTGCCCTAGTGGTCGTGGCGATCCAGCTTCGACGCGAACACCGCGGCCTGTGTGCGGCGCTCCATGCCGAGCTTCGCCAGCAGACGCGACACGTAGTTCTTGACGGTCTTCTCGGCAAGGAACATCCTGGCCGCGATCTGCTTGTTGGTCAGCCCTTCCCCGAGCAGGTCCAGCAGCACCCGCTCCTGTTGTGTCAGCCCCGACAGCGGATCGGACCGTTCGGCGTCGCCGCGCAGCTTGGCCATCAGCGCCGCCGCCGCCCGGTTGTCCAGCAACGAGCGGCCCGCACCGACGTCCTTGATCGCCTGCGCGAGCTCCATGCCTTTGATGTCCTTGACGACGTATCCGCTTGCGCCGGCCAGGATCGCGTCGAGCATTGCCTCGTCGGAGGTGAACGATGTCAGCATCAGGCACCGCAGATCGGGCATCCGGGACAACAGATCTCGGCACAGCTCGATCCCGTTGCCGTCGGGGAGCCGGACGTCGAGCACCGCGACGTCCGGCTTCAACGCAGGCACCCGGGCCAGCGCCTGGGACACCGAATCCGCTTCCCCGATCACGTCGAGTTCCGGGTCGGCGCCGAGGAGGTCGATCAGCCCCCGGCGCACCACCTCGTGGTCGTCGACGAGAAATACCCGGATCATCTCCCGAGTCTCACAACCGCGGCGGTCGATCGCAAGTGAGCAGCGAGCAGTCGGTGTCGGCCAACTCTTTGACGCGGCCATGTTCGGCGCCGACGACCACGAGCTGCACCAAGTCGCGGTGTGCCTCCAGATACTCGAGTGTGCTGCCGTCGCCGGCAACAGTCTGGACGGTCAGGTCCGGGTAGCGCCGACGCCAGCGCGTGAGCCTGCGGTCGAGTTGGGCCTGGGCCAGCCGATTTCGATCGTCGCGCGCAGTCGCGTCGTACATGTCGCTGAAGCGGTGCTGCCATGTCGTCATGACGCACAGCGGTGCGCCGCGCAGCCGCGCCTCGTCAACACCGGCCTGCAGCGCGGTGGTGCTCGACGGCCTGCCGTCGAACTCGACCAGGATTCCGCCGTTTCCGCAGCTGGGTGTCCGAACCACGGCCACGGGACAGTGCGCCGCGCTGGTGAGCGCCGACGCCGTCGAGCCGATGCGGCCGTGCCCGGCATCGTCGCGGCCGGTTGCGCCGACACACAGCATCGCGGCGGACCGCGACGCCTCGACCAGTACGTCAATCGGCTTGTCCTGCACCACTTCCAGCTCGATCTTGACGGGCTGCTCGGTGGCCTCCACCGCCGTGAAGGCCTGCCGGATGGCGAGCTCGGCCGTCGCCAGCGCGCGGGCCGCGGACTCGTGGTCGGTGCCGTTGTCGGCCGGGTCTATGGCGCAGACCAGGCGCAACGGAATGTCGCGGCTGACAGCCTCTTTGACCGCCCAGATAGCGGCATCCAATGCGCTTGGCGATCCGTCGATCCCGACAACCACCACATGTGCAGTCGACATGTTGATCTCCTAGGCGAAGGTGAGGAAGGCTTCGACGGGCCGGCGCGGTGTGGGTGGCGGCACGTCTTCCAGCGCGGGAGCGAGCCCGATCCGGATGAGCACCTGCGGGCAGGCATCCCGGTTGATCAATCTGCCGATGATGTCGCGGCTCGCGTGCAGCTCGGTCACATGCGTCACCGGGCAGCTACCCAGTCCGGCGAGCGTGCATTCCAACAGCGCCGTCGACAACGCCTCGCCTGCGTCCAGCGCATCTTCGCGGCTGTAGCCGTCGGTGGATAGCACCACGATCGTCGCGGAGTCGTCGCTGACGCCGGCGCGGCGCTGGCTGTGCGCGGTGACCGGGAAGGCTCGCGACAACCCGACCCGCTCGCTTTCCTCGGCGGACACCAACGAACTCTGCGGGATACCGTCTTCGGTCGCGAATGGCGTTGTCCACCAAGCGAGTTCGGCGTGATAGGCAGAGTCGTAGAGGCGCAACGACTCCGTCAGCGCGGCCGCCTCGGCCAGCTCCGGCCGGTCGTCGTCACCGAGTACATCGAGGTGCACGGGCCCGTCGGCAAGCCGGGCACGCAGCAGCGGCTCGAACGAATCCCAGTCGGCGTACGCGGCCATCGGCAGCCGGTCGGTGCGGCGGGCGAGGATCGCGTCGGCCCGCCGGCGATGCGCGTCCGTCACGAACTGCATCGGGCTGAACTGCACCGTCGCCAAGTGATCGGTGTTGTTCGGGTTGGGGAACCGCTCGACGGAGGTCGCCCAGCCGGCGGCCGCCAACGCCACGCGCAGATGATCGAGCATCACCCCGCAGCTGATGATCGCCTCCCGCGACGAGCGGTCCGTCGATCGCACCACCCGGTTGGGGTCGAGGAACAGTTTCAAACCCTCACCGTCTGCCACCCAGCGCCACGGCTGGGTGTTGTGCAACGACGGCGCACGCGACGCCAATTGCACGGCGGCGGTGATGGTTGCGGTGTCGATCATGGTGTCGGGCATGCCACCAGCCTCGTCGCGCACGCCCGCGCAGGTTAGGGTCTTTGGTCCTCAACCTCGTGCGACGTGCGTCTCAGGCACCGTTGTTCGGGCCGCCGGAGTTGGCCCCTGGTATGTCGGTGATCGGGAAGTTCGGCATGGGCGCCGGTGACGGGGTGCTGGGCAGCGACGGGATGTCAGCCGGTGGGATGTCGGAGAGACCGTTGACGGGCGGGCCGTTCTCGCGGCTGCCGTAGGCGCTGCCGGGTTCCCGCTCGCCGAGCAGATGGCTGACCGTCACGAGGTGGTAGTCGTTGGCCCGCAGCACCGGTATGAACTGGTACACCAGATCGACCGTGGACGAGTAGGTGTCGTGGAACAACACCACCGAGCCGGGCTTGATCTGGGTCATCAGCATGTAGCGCGTGGCGGCCGTGTTGGAATCGTTGGCCCAGTCGAAGGGGATGACGTCCCAGTTGATGTCGGCCAAACCCTGCTTGCCGGCTTCGGCGAGTACCTGATCGTTGATCAGACCGCCCGCCGTGCGGACCAGCTTCGGCCGACTGCCCGTCGCGGCCACGATCGCGTCGTTGGCCTTGCTGAACTGTGCCGCGATGTCCTCGGGCGGGATCGTGGTCATGTTCGGGTGTTCCCAAGTGTGGCTGCCGATCTCCATGCCGGCGTCGGCGATCCGCTTGGCGCCGTCGGGGTTGGCCGCGACCTTGTTGCCGATCAGGAAGAACGTCGCCTTGGCGTCGTTGTCCTTGAGGATCTGCAGCAGACGGTCGGTGTAGGGACCGGGGCCGTCGTCGAACGTGAACGCGACGCACTTCTCGACCGCGCAATCGACGTCGTCGGCGCCGGCTTTCCTGACGTGTCCGGTGAGTGCGCCGATGACCAGCACCGCCACGGCGACGACGACACCGATGACGGTCCATCGCCACGCCTGCCGGTTAACGGTGCCTGCCACTCCGGCAGCCTACCGGCCGTGCGTTTTGTGCACCGTGACCGGCGGCCGGCGCCGGTCACGGTGCACAAATCACTCACGGCAGAGCGCCGGGGCTGATCTCCTCCAGCATCTCGGTCACCAACGCGGCGATCGGCGAGCGCTCGCTGCGCTGCAGCGTGATGTGCGCGAACAGCGGGTGGCCCTTGAGCTTTTCGATGACCGCGGCCACGCCGTCATGGCGGCCGACCCGCAGGTTGTCGCGCTGCGCGACGTCGTGAGTGAGCACCACCCGCGACCCCGCGCCGAGCCGCGACAGCACGGTGAGCAGCACGTTGCGCTCCAGGGACTGAGCCTCGTCGACGATCACGAACGAGTCGTGCAACGAGCGGCCCCGGATGTGGGTCAGCGGCAGGACTTCGAGCATGCCGCGTGACAGCACCTCTTCGAGAACGGCGGGGCTGGCGAGGCCTTCGAGGGTGTCGAAGACGGCCTGCGCCCACGGGCCCATCTTCTCGCTCTCGCTGCCCGGCAGGTAGCCGAGGTCTTGACCGCCGACGGCGTAGAGCGGCCGGAACACCACGACCTTGCGGTGGGTGCGCCGCTCCAGAACCGCTTCCAGGCCTGCGCACAGCGCGAGCGCCGATTTACCGGTGCCGGCCTTGCCGCCCAGTGACACGATGCCGACCGATTCGTCGAGCAGCAGGTCGAGGGCGACGCGTTGTTCGGCTGACCTTCCCCGGAGGCCGAACACTTCGCGATCACCGCGGACCAGCTGCACACGCTTGGCCGCATTGACCCGGCCGAGCGCATGCGAGTTACCGCCGAGCAGCCGAATACCGGTGTGGCACGGCAGGTCCCGCGCGTCCGCCAGATCGATTTCACCCTCGGCGAACAGCGTGTCGATGTCCTCGGCGGCGACGTCCATCTCGTCCATCCCGGTCCAGCCGGAGACGATGACGTCCTGTGCGTGGTACTCGTCGGCGGCGAGGCCAACCGCACCCGCCTTGACGCGCAGCGGGATGTCCTTGCTCACCAGCGTGACGTGCTTGCCCTCGGCGGCGAGATTGGCCGCGCAGGTCAGGATTCGGGAATCGTTGCTCTCGGTGCGAAAACCCGCGGGCAGCACCGACGGATCGCTGTGATTGAGCTCGACATGCAGCGTACCGCCTTGTGTCCCAACCGGAATCGGCTGATCCAGCCGTCCGTGTTCGAGCCGCAGATCGTCGAACATCCGCAGCGCCTGCCGGGCGAACCAACCCAGCTCGTGGTGATGCCGTTTGGCCTCGAGCTCGCTGATGACGACCAGCGGGACCACCACTTCATGCTCGGCGAAGCGGGTGCATGCCCAGGGATCGGACAGCAACACCGACGTGTCGAGCACATAGGTACGGACAGCGTTATCAGTCACGTGGCGCTCCTAGAACTCGCGCGGCCCCACCCGAGCTTCTCGGTGGACACTGCGGCACCAGGACCGGGGCCGGTCCTCTCGTGATCGAAACGATCGGTACCGCCCGGACAGCAGAGCATGTCGCTAGCCATCGGATTCGACGCTACTCCCGCCACGGCGGGGTTGCTGGCTGGCGCGCCGGATGTTTGGCGCCCGGCGCGTTACGTGTTCGTGAACTCCTGGAGCTGGGGTTCGCCCGCCAGGCCCCATGCCGCGATGCGGTCGGCGATGACGGTGCGCAGCGCGGCTTTGTCGAAGATGCCCGTCTCAGCCACGAGTGCGACCTTGTCCTGGTAGGCGTCGATGTCCGCGCCGATCACGTCGAGCTCGGCCGCGCGCGCGGCGATCGCCGCGACGGTCTCGTCGCGGTGGGTGCCCAGCAGATGGGTCACCAGGTTGGCGAAGAACTCCTCGTGGCGCTCCTCGTCCGCGGCGATACGGCCCATCAGCGCGTTCAGCACGGGTTCGGCGACCTGCGCCTGGAGGTTGCGGCAGTAGACCGCGTGCGACCGCTCGAAGAACGCCATGAAGACCAGCGTCTCGATCTGGCTGTAGGTGTCGGCGCGGTAGCCCTTCATCACGTGCTCGACGCGCACGTCCTCGTTGGCGGTCGGGTCGATCTCGCGCGTGACGACGAGGTAGTTGCGCAGCGCGACGGCATGCAGGTGCTCCTCGGCGGTCCACCGGCCGAGGAAGCGGCCCCACTTCTCTTCGAGAATGAAGTGCTCGACGAGCTCGCGGTGGTAGCCGGCCAGGTTGTCCTTGGTGATCAGCAGGATCTCCAAGGCGTCGGTGATGTTCTTCGGCAACGTCACCTGCGACGGATCCCAGTCCTTGCCACCGAGGAATGCGAAGTTCTCTCCCTGGTCGAACGGCACGTAATCGTGTGCGTACCAGAGGTCCTCGGTGTCCAGGTGGCGACGCAGTTCGGCGTTGACAACCGGCTCGAGCTCGAGGGTCAGCGCGTTAGGGACAGGTTTCTGTGCCATGAAAGTAACTGTAACCCGAGTTCACACATTTCTCGAAATCGGGTCGGGCGTGTCACCTGTTGTGCAGCTGCCAGTCCTCCAAGCCGTCGTACAGCGGGAACTGCCGCGCCAGGCGCGTGACCCGGCCCCGCAACGCAGCGACGTCGGCCGAGGCGCCCTGCGCCAGCGCGGCACCGATGATGTCGGCGACCTCGGTGAACTCGATGTCGCCGAATCCACGCGTCGCCAATGCGGACGTGCCGATCCGCACGCCGGATGTCACCATCGGCGGGCGCGGGTCGTTGGGGACGGCGTTGCGGTTGACCGTGATGCCGATCTCGTGCAGCAGGTCTTCGGCGGCCTTGCCGTCCAGCGGCGAGTTCCGCAGATCCACGAGCACCAGGTGCACGTCGGTGCCGCCCGTCACGACCGCGACACCGGACTTCGCGACGTCGTCGGCCAGCAACCGGTCGGCCAGGATGCGCGCGCCCGACAACGTGCGCTCCTGGCGGTCGGCGAACTCCGGCGTGCCCGCGATCTTGAACGTGATGGCCTTTCCCGCAACGACCTGCATGGCCGGCCCGCCCTGCGTGCCGGGGAACATCGCCGAGTTCAGCTGCTTGGCGAACTCCTTGCGGCCCAGGATCAGTCCCGAACGCGCGCCGCCGAGTGTCTTGTGCACCGTCGTCGACACCAGGTCGGCGTGCGGCACCGGGTTCGGATGCAGCCGCGCGGCCACCAGGCCGGCGAAATGCGCCATGTCGACCCACAGGTGCGCGCCGACCTCATCGGCGATCGAGCGGAACGCGGCGAAGTCGAGCGTGCGCGGATAGGCCGACCAGCCGGCGATGAGGACCTTGGGGCGGAACTCCAGCGCGCGTTCCCGCACGGCGTCCATGTCGATCAACCCGGTCGCGGCGTCGACGCCGTAGAAACCGGATTCGTAGACCTTGCCCGAGAAGTTGAGCTTCATGCCGTGGGTCAGGTGCCCGCCGTTGGCCAGGTCGAGACCCAGCAGCCGCTCCCCCGGCGCCATGAGCGCCGCGAGTACCGCGGCGTTGGCCTGCGCGCCGGAATGCGGCTGCACATTGGCGAATTCGGCCTCGAACAATGCCTTGGCGCGGTCGCGCGCGATGTTCTCGATGACGTCGACGTACTCACAGCCGCCGTAGTACCGCCGGCCGGGCAGACCCTCGGCGTACTTGTTGGTCAGGATGCTGCCCTGGGCTTGCAGCACCGAGCGCGGCGCGAAGTTCTCCGACGCGATCATTTCCAGCGTGTCGCGCTGGCGGCCCAGTTCCTTGTCGAGCAGCTCGGCGATGTCGGGGTCGACTTCGGCGAGCGATGCGGACATCACGGACGTGGCGAGGCTCGTTGAGGCTGTCACGAGGCCCGAGTCTGGCATACCTGGACGGGGTATTGGGGCCTACCCTGTCAGGTAGCTGTGAGTTCGCTGACAGCGGAGCTCAGAGCGTGAGACCCGGGTAGAGCGGGTTGGCCTCGAGCAGCTCGGCCGATGCTGCGTGGATGCGCTCCGCGGTGCCGTCGGCCAATTTGTACTTGGCTTTCGATGTCCCTTCGGCAGCCGTGTTGGATAGCACGTCGACGATCAGCTCGGCGACCCGGTCGAAGTCGTCGGCACCGAATCCGCGGCTCGTCAGCGCAGGCGTGCCGAGCCGGATGCCGCTGGTGTACCAGGCTCCATTGGGATCGGCCGGGACGGCGTTGCGGTTGGTGACGACGCCCGCGTCGAGCAGGGCCGACTCGGCCTGCCGTCCGGTCAGCCCGAACGAGCGCACGTCGAGCAGCACGATGTGGTTGTCGGTGCCGCCGGTGACCAGGCCCGCGTCGCGCTTGACGAATCCGTCGGCCAGCGCCTGGGCATTGTCGGCGACCTGCTGCGCGTAGGTCTGGAACGCGGGCTGGCGCGCCTCGGCCAGCGCGACGGCCTTGGCGGCCATCACGTGGCTCAGCGGCCCGCCCAACACCATCGGGCAGCCCTTGTCGACCGCGGGTGCGAATTCCTCGGTGGCCAGCACCATGCCGCCGCGCGGTCCGCGCAGCGACTTGTGCGTGGTCGTCGTGGTGACGTGGGCGTGCGGCACCGGATCCTCGTCGCCGGTGAACACCTTGCCCGCCACCAGACCCGCGAAGTGGGCCATGTCGACCATGAGCGTGGCGCCCACCTCGTCGGCGATCTCGCGCATCTTGGCGAAGTTCACCCGCCGCGGGTAGGCCGAGTAACCGGCGACCAGGATCAGCGGCTTGAACTCGCGGGCAGCGGCGGCGACCGCGTCATAGTCGAGGAACCCGGTCTCCGGATTGGTGCCGTAGCTGCGCTGATGGAACATCTTGCCCGAGATGTTGGGCCGGAAGCCGTGCGTCAGGTGGCCGCCGGCATCCAGCGACATGCCGAGCAGGCGCTGGTTGCCCAGCTTGTTGCGCAGGGTTTCCCAGTCCGCCTCGGACAGGTCGTTGACGTGCTTGGCACCGAGGTTCGCCAACTCGCGCGCCTCGACCTTGGTCGCCAGGATCGCCCAGAAGGCAACGAGATTGGCGTCGATGCCGGAGTGCGGCTGGACGTAGGCGTAGGGCGCGCCGAACAGTTCGCGGGCATGCTCGGCGGCCAGGGCCTCGACGGTGTCGACGTTCTGGCAGCCCGCGTAGAACCGGTGCCCGACGGTGCCCTCGGCGTACTTGTCGGAGAACCACGTGCCCATCGTGAGCAGCACGGCCGGCGACGCGTAGTTCTCACTCGCGATCAGCTTGAGCGAATCACGTTGGTCGGCAAGCTCTTTGCGCGTGGCAGCGGCGACCCGGGGTTCGACGGATTCGATGACCTGCAGCGCGGCCTGATACGCGGCGCTCGCGGTGTCGGCGTAATCGGCGCCCGAGGCGGCCGGAAAGGTGGATGTCGGGTCTGCTGCCATGCCTTTTAGCGTAGACGGGGCGATTGTGGGGGCTTCCCTGGGCCGTCAGCCGCGCAACGTCGACGGAATCAGCGGCTCGTCGAGCAGCCGGCCGAACCGCTGCGTCAGCGATTCGTCGGCCGGGCGCGCATCGAGCCATGCCCGCAGCAGCCGGTAGCCCTCGATGTAGGTGCTCGTGTAGGCGCGCCACAGCGGCGAGGACAGAAACCGCAGCATCTGCCGGGCGCGCTCGTCGTTGACCAGCAGCCATCGCTTGAGAAATGCAACGACGTCGTCGACGTCGCGATGCTCGTCGTGCAGCATCAGCGCGGCGTCCTGACGCACGTCGGCGAGCCCGGCTACGGCCTCCGACACCGCTTCGGCGCGTTCGCCGTCGAATCGCAACCCGAGGTCGGCGTAGATCTCGGACGCCCAGGCACCCCAGCCGGGCCCGATCGCGGCGTACAGCGCGAGATCGGCCAGCCCTTCGGCCATCAGGCATTGCGGGGTGTTGACGAGGAAGATCGTCTGTTCGAGCTGGCCGTCACGGGCCACCAGACCGGCTTCTTTGCGGCAGTGTTCGGTGTGGTGGCCCGGGTAGGACTCGTGCGCGACGAGCCTGGGCAGGTTGGCCATCTGTTGTTTGAGGTCGGCGTTGACCGCGACGGTCGACTTGTAGTCGCCGAGGTAGTAGTTGAACCCCGACCACGGTTTGTCGGTGACGACCTCGTAGGTGATGGTCTCGGTGTCGGGGAGCGGATACTCGGCCCGCACGCGGTCCCGCAGCGCCGAGGAGAACGCGTGGATGCACTCCTCGAGTCGCTCGGGCGGGATCTCGTCGCCCGTGCGGTGGGCCTGGATGCGGTCGGCCAGCGGACCGCTACCGCCCAGCGCCTCGTCCAGTTTGGCGTGTGCCTGCCGGTAGCGCTCGGGGTCACCCTTGGCGATCCGCACGTCGAAGTACGCGTCGACCTCGTCGACGAATCCGACGTCTTCGCCGGCGAACTTGCGGCCCGCACAGTTCAGTGCGCGCAGGTGCGCGGCGATGTAGGCGGCCCGGTCGCGGTCGAGGTCGTCGGGGATCTGGCCGAGCAGCCGATCGGCCTGGCGGGCGAGGTCAGCCGGGTCGGGCGCGGGTTCGTTCTCGACGGCGCGACGCATCGCGGGATCGCCGGTGAAGGAGTCGACGTAGCCTTCCTCGACCCGGTCGAAGCGCAAACCGAGCAGCAGATATTCACGGACGAAGCTGTCGGCACCGGTTGTGCTGTTCACCCGAATGTCCATCCCGTTAGGCATGCCCTCAACCGTAAATGCAAGACTGGCCGAATGCCGCGGCCAAGCGAGCCGAGCCCCTATGTGGAGTTCGACCGAAGTCAATGGCGTTCGTTGCGCATGTCGACCCCGCTCAAACTCACCGAAGACGAGCTGGTGCGACTGCGCGGTATGGGTGAGAAGCTCGACCTTCTCGAGGTCGAAGAGGTCTACCTGCCGCTGGCCCGATTGATCCACTTGCAGGTGGCCGCCCGGCAGCGGCTGTTCGCCGCCACCGCGGAGTTTCTCGGTGAGCCGCAGCAGAATCCGGACCGTCCGGTGCCGTTCGTCATCGGCGTCGCGGGCAGTGTGGCCGTCGGCAAGTCCACGACCGCGCGTGTGCTGCAGGCGCTGCTGGCTCGTTGGGAGCACCATCCGCGCGTCGACCTCGTGACCACCGACGGGTTTCTCTATCCGAATCGCGAGCTGAACCGCCGGAACCTGATGCACCGCAAGGGCTTCCCGGAAAGCTATGACCGGCGCGGGCTGATGCGGTTCGTGACCGCGGTGAAGTCGGGTTCCGACGAGGTCAGCGCGCCGGTGTATTCACACCTGCTCTACGACATCGTGCCGGACGAGCACCAGGTGGTGCGCCACCCCGACATCCTCATCCTGGAGGGCCTCAACGTCTTGCAGACGGGTCCGGCGCTGATGGTGTCGGATCTGTTCGATTTCTCGGTGTACGTCGACGCCCGCATCGAAGACATCGAGAATTGGTACATCTCCCGGTTCCTGACGATGCGGTCGACGGCGTTCGCCGACCCGGCGTCACACTTCCATCACTATGCGACGCTGACCGACGAGCAGGCCGTGTTCGCCGCACGCGACATCTGGCATTCGATCAACCGGCCCAACCTGATCGAGAACATCCTGCCGACCCGGCCGCGCGCAACCCTGGTGCTGCGCAAGGATGCCGATCACGCGATCAACCGGCTGCGGCTGCGGAAGTTGTAGTCTCACCGGAATTCAGCGGCCCGCATCGCACATCGAATCGATCCCGCACGGTGTCGAGGCTGCGGCGCAGGTGTTCGCGTTCGCGACCGTGTATGCGCATGAACCTCAATGCGCCTGCGGTGCGACGCGCCCACGGATACCAGCGGTCGTAGTCAAGGCCGCATTCGCCGAACACCTTGGCCGGCATGGCATCGGCCATGAGCCCGAGGTTGTACTGGGCGAGGGCGAACAGCGTGTAGGGCAGCACCGACTTGTGCTTGTCCCACAGTTCTTGCATGTCGACCTCGTAGAGCGGCAGTTCGGCGAGCATGTCCAGAAACATCGCGTGCGTGAGGAAATATCCCATGTACGACGTCAAATGCATTGTGGCCGAACGAGGCTGGATCGACAGCACCGAACCACCTGCTGAGACATACGGCTCGTAGGGGTGGTCACCCTTCGTCAGGTAGCCGGTGCAGTTCACGATCCAGCTCCCCTCCTGGAGCGTTTTCGTTGCGCCGCTGCGGAATACCGCCTCGGTGGATCCGTTGCGGTCCACGACGTCATCGAGGTGGTCCATGATCACGTCGTTGAGGCCGGCCGAGATCGCCTTGTTCTCGGTCTCGGAGAGCACACCCAGCAGGAAGTTGCCGGTGTGCGGCGTCAACCACGTGCCGTATCTCGTGCGGAACCAGTCGGCGAGTTCCAGCTCGTTGGTCCCGTCGAACTCCCGGCACATGTCGATGGCCATACTGCTGAGCAACGTGCTGCCCATCCACCGCCGGGCGCCCGTGGGAAAGAATTTCTCCCTGCTCGCGAAGAACGTGCCCGAGCCGGCCACCAGATTCACCTCGCGACCGGGGTAGGCCGTGATGAGCGCGTGGGCGGTGTCCATCGCCGTCTTGCCGCCACCGATCAGCCACACGGGGGTATCGCTGTCGCGCATCGGACCGCTCCGCACGTCGCAGTAGTCGGGTGACACCGAATGGACGCGCTCGCTCGACACCTCAAGCGGCTCGTTCGGCATCACCCGGATGCCGTACGCCTTGATCAACCGTGCGGCCTCGATGACCCGGATTCCGCCGTCGGGTGCGCGGCAAGTTATGCGCACGTTGCCGCCCGTCTCCACCTCCGACTGCAGATCCCACCCGTACCGTTCGTCGACGGTCACCCGCTTCTTGATCTCGTGAAGACAGTGCTGGAAGTGGCCGAGCACCTCGTCCTTCGTGGCGAGGTAGGACGGTTCGCGGCCCAGCGTCCACTTGATGTTGCCCGCCGTGAACATCGGATGTGGTTGATGCAGCCGGACATAGGAATACGTGTCGTTCCACATCCCCCCGACGCGAGCCCGGCGGTCGATCAGGATCACTTTCTGATCGCGGCCCAGGTACCGGCTCGCGGCGAACAGTGCGTTGAGCCCGGCGATACCGGCCCCGACGATGCACACGTCGCAGGTGTCGACCTGGGTCGGGTCTGATGTTGCTTGCGGGGTCACGGCAACCTCCTCGGAACGGCTGCTGCCAAGTGTCGTCGCGCGGGCCGGGAAAACAGTAGGTAGTCGACTACCCCAATTACGCGAGCGGCGTCACCCGTGCCATGGGTGACGCCGCATCGCGGACGGCGCGGATCAGGCCTTGATGCGTCGTACGCCGACGTACTGCCACTCCGCCATCACCGCGGTGTAGATACCGGTGGCGATCACCACCACGACGCCTGCGGCGGTCAACGACATGGTGACGGCGGCGACGATCGCGATCACCGTGCACAGCGCGTTGGCGATCACGGTGCCGATACCGGCCGGGCGTACCTGCTCGATCGCGGCGAGCGCGAATACGACGACTCCGTAGACGACCGAGAAGATCCCGACCCCGTACTCGACGGACTTCGGCAGACCGGTGAGCTCCGAGAACCATCCGGCCGCGGCCAGCAGTGCGATGCCGCTGATGCCGACGAGGACGGCGTCGACCCGCATGGCCAGGCGCAGCAGTGAATCGGTGCCGGTGGTGGCGGCGGTGATGGCGGTCATGATTCTCCTTCTGGTGGTGGTGTTTTCCTGACGGATGAGCACGGTGCGGGGGGCGCCGTAACCTCTTGCGGCGACACCCCGCACCGGCTCGGTAGGGAGTCACGCCAGACGGCGCACTCCGCGGTACTGAAGCCAGGCCAGTGCGGCCGTGGCGGCGACGAAACTCAGCACCAGGTCGGCGCCGACCTCGGTCAGCGGCAACCAGTCGGCGAGGATCGCGGTCACCGTCGTGACCGCGAAGACGACATTGCCGACGACGACGGCGACGCCCACCTTGCGGATGTCGGGCAGCGCGGCCAGCACATAGAGCAACGCTCCATAGCCGACGAGCGCGGCGCCGCCGATCCAGCCCGCGGTCGCGGACAGGCCGGAGATCCCGGCGAGCGGATCGGCCGCCATCGCGACGAGCAGACCGACGCCCGCGCACAGCGTGGCGTCGGCGCGCAGCGCGAACCGCAGCAGTGAGTCGGTGGAATCGGACAGTGGCGGGGTGACGACGGCGGTCATGTCAGCTCCTCGGCGATGAGGCGATGTTCGAACGCTTCCGAACACCTCAAACACTGCTCACGAGGCACTGCCAGATCCACGCCAGACACTGCCAAGCACTGCCAGCCGCAGGTCAGGCGTATTCCGACGGCTATCGACCTGCGGGGCCCACCGCTGGGGCCAGGTTGCCGCGCAGGTCCGCGGCGATCACTTTGGCCGCGGCGTTCTGCCAGTTGTGCAGTGAGCGCTGCGGCACCTCGGTCACGAACCACTGCCAGGCCTGCCGGGCGACCGGATCGAGCCCGGCGGCGGTGGCGTTCTGGGCGTAGGCCCGCACGCCGACGACATACGGGAAGTACAGCGAGTTGTAGTGGCGCCATTCCTCGGTGGTGCCGAAGTCGCCGCCGTCGCGGGGTTTGAGCGCTGCGATGCGGTCGGCGAGCAACGCCTTGAGTTCGTTGGCGCGCTCCAGTGGCTGATCGGGTGCGCCGCGCTCGGCAAGGCGCGCATCGATGGCGGGCAGTGCGGTCAACGGGCTCGCGACGAGTTTGGACAGGTCGGCGTAATGGCCGAGGGCGCGACGCGTGAGCCGCGCGAAGGCCTCGTCGTCGATGTCATCGAGCGGGCTGCCCGAACGCAACGGCAGTGCGGCCTCGGTCTGTCGCAGTGCCTCGCGATCGGCACGCAGGTCCGGCGAACGTGAGAAGGCCAGGCGGTCGAACACGCCCGCCAGCGGGCCGGCAAGCACTTCGACGGCCACGGCGACCGCCAGGCTGGTGAACAGCAGTACCGTCATCGCGACGCGCCCGTCGCCGGACGCCAGCACCGCGAGTCCGATCAAGGCCTGGGCGCCGAACGGCACGGCGATCACAAGCGTGCCGATGACGGACCGGCGCATATCGGCGCGCAGGGCCTGGCCTTCGTCGAAGGCGTCCCAGATCGCGACCGCGATGCCAAGCAAGGCGACGTCGAAACCGGTGGACGCCAACGCCAGCCAGCTCGGCACCAAACCGAGCGGGATGACCAGGATGGCGTTGCCCAGCGCGAAGAACAGCGTCGCGACGATGATGAAGCCCACGACCGAACCGGGCTTGGCTCCGCCGAGGACGGCCTTGACCATGGCCCCGAGCGCGGACAGGGATATGACGGCGAACATCACCCAGTGCCCGGTGCGGAGCGGACCGTCGACGCTGCCCGCCATGGCGGCTCCGGCCAGCGCGAGCACGGCGACGGCGAAGATCGCCGCGATCTCACCGGCCCGTGCGCGCCAGGTGTCGCGGGGACGTGCCAGCTCGACCATCACCGCGAACCAGGCGATGCCCGGCAACGCGACCAGGTAGATCTCGATGCGGCTGAGCAGTTCCGAACCCGCGGTGACGCGGACGGCATCGAGTGCGACGACGGCGGCGAAACTCGTGAGCCCGATAGCGGCGAACACCAGCACGGGTTTGCGTGGGTCGCGGGCCAGCAGGTACAGACCCAACCACCAGCTGAGTGTGAAGACCACCGCCGACAGCGCAGCCATCTGTTCAGTTTGTCACTTGCCGAAGCGGCGGTGCCTCGCGGTGTAGTCACGCAGCGCGCGCAGGAAGTCGACGCGGCGGAATGCCGGCCAATACGCCTCGGTGAACCACATCTCCGAATAGGCGCTCTGCCACAACAGGAAACCAGACAGCCGCTGCTCGCCGGACGTGCGGATCACCAAGTCGGGATCGGGCTGCCCGGAGGTGTAGAGGTTCTCCGAGATGCCGTCGGCGGTGACGGATTCGATGAGTTGCTCAGCCGTGGCGCCGTTCGCGAGCTCCTTGGACAGCAGCGACCGGACCGCGTCGACGATCTCCTGGCGGCCGCCGTAGGCCACCGCGACGTTGACGTGGAACGATCCGGACGCCGTCGACGCCGTTCGTTCGGTGGCCTCCCTCAGGCGCCGGGCCGGCTCATCCCCCAACAACTCAAGATCGCCGACCGTGCGCACGCTCCATTTGTTGGCGGGCGCGCAGATCTCCTCGACGACATCGGTGATGATCTCGATCAGCGCGGACAGTTCCTCGGGATCACGCTGCAGGTTCTCCGTCGACAGCAGATACACCGTCGTCATCTCGATGCCTGCGGCCTGGCACCAGCGCAGCATCTCGGCGATCTTCGCCGCGCCCATCCGGTAGCCGATGCTGACGTCGTCGTGACCGGCATCACGCGCCCATCTCCGGTTGCCGTCGCACAGCACCGCGATATGGCGTGGCAGCTCGGATTTGGACCGCGCCAGCTCCTGGCGCAACCGCATCTCATAGAGCCGGTAGGCCGGTTCCTTGAGACGCGGGGGAATGATGTCCACGAGAATCCAGACTACTGTGATCGTCGGGGTGCCCCATGGCTGTTAATGGAGGTGACATGTCCGCGCCGATCGATGCCACCAAGCCCTACCGGTCCGCGGCGGTGCTGAACCGGCCCGCCGAAGATCTGCCGGAGGCAGTGGCCGAGGGTGTCGCACAGTTTCTCGGTAAGCCGCGAGCGCGCGGCTGGATTCACGTGTACTCGGCGGTCATCGCGTTCATCGCAGGTGCTGCGTTGGTGTCGGTGTCCTGGTCGGTGGAGTCGACGCGCGCCGGGCTGGCGACGCTGCTCTACACGTTCACGATCGTGGCGATGTTCGCGGTCAGTGGGACCTATCACCGGGTGAACTGGACATCGGCGAGCGCGCGCAAGTGGATGAAGCGGCTCGACCATTCGATGATCTTCATCTTCATCGCAGGCAGTTACACACCTTTCGCGCTGCTGGCACTCCCCGAATCCAAAGGCATGGTGCTGTTCTGGATCGTGTGGGGCGGTGCGATCGCGGGTGTGCTGCTCAAGATGTTCTGGCCGTCAGCACCACGCTGGCTCGGCGTGCCGCTCTACATCCTGCTGGGCTGGGTCGCGGCCTGGTTCATCGGACCGATCATGCACGGCGCCGGAGTGGCCGCCGTCGTGTTGCTGATCGTGGGCGGTGCGCTCTACAGCATCGGCGGCGTGCTCTATGCACTCAAATGGCCGAACCCGTGGCCGACGACCTTCGGCCATCACGAGTTCTTCCACGCCTGCACCGCGGTCGCGGCGATATGCCACTACATCGCGATGTGGTTCGCGGTCTTCTGAATTACAGCTGCTTGATGTCGGCCGGTGACCAGTAGGCCTTCATCGAGGTGATCTGACCGTCGGCGTCGAAGGTCATGACCTCGATGGGCTCGATGCGCATGGCGCCGCCGATGGTGATGGCGAACAGGAACGCAGCCTCGGTGCCGCCCGGGCGGAAGGTCAACAGCTCGGTGGAGATGCCGCCTGCCGCCTCGATGTTCTTGTAGAAGCCTTCAATGGCCTGCCTGCCGATGTGGACTTCGCCGCTGCCGACGGGATCTTCGAGTGTCGCGTCTTCGGCGTAGAGCGCCGCGATGTCGGCCGCGACACCTTTCGCGCAGGTGTCGAGGTAACGCTTGACGAAGGTTTCCAAGGCTGCCGCGTCGTGGCTCATGGCCGCGAGGCTACACGGCCACACCAAGTGCGGCAGCAAGTTCCCCGACGCCCGTGACGGGCAGATCGCACACTCGGCCCCGGCAGACGTAAGCGGCGTCCGCGCCGTCGACGCGGTCGCGGCCCATCAACAATTCCGACGAGTCGACCGGCCCGCCGACCACCACCGCCCCGCCGGGCGCCAGCGATCGCGCCGCGGCCAGAAGGTCCGAGGGCGGTTCGCAGGCCACGGCGATCTGGATGGGTCCGCGCACCGCGGCCTCGGCCACCGCGAGCCAATGCCCGGCCGAGCGCGCGGCCCGCGCCAGAATCGGGGTCGCGGAGGCCAAAGTCCTCTGTGCCGCATCGGCATACCGCTCCGAGGTCAGGTGCGCCGCCAGCTGCAGCGCCTCCGCGATCAACGACGCGCCGGCCGGGGTCGCCCCGTCGATCGGGTCGGCGGGCCGCACCATGAGTTTCTCGGCGTCGTCGGCGGTGTCGAACCAGCGTCCTGGCTGCTCGGGGTCGGCGAAATGTTCGAGCGCGACATCCAACAGCTGCACCGCCTCGGCCAGCCAGGACCCGGTCAGTTGATACAGCGTCAAGAGTGCGGTGGCCAACGCCGCGTGATCCTCCAGGATCGCCGCGCTTTCACCGACCTGACCGCCCAAGCTGGCCCGCCGCAACCGGCCGTCGACGACGTGCAGCTCCCACACCCGGCGCGCGCATTCCGCTGCGGCGTCGAGCAATTCGGGCCGATCGAGCGCGACCGAAGCCTCGGCCAACGCGGTGATGGCCAACCCGTTCCACGCGGTCACCACCTTGTCGTCGCGGCCGGGCTGGGGACGTGTGCCGCGCGCGGTCAACAGCCGCGCGCGCACGGATGCGAACCGGGACTCATCGCCGGGATCGGCGGGAAGCTGCAGAACCGACGAACCATGTTCGAATGTGCCGTCCGCGGTCACACCGAAAAGTGAAGCGGCCCAATCACCGTCGTCCCCACCGAGGATCTCCCGCAGCTCGCCGGGAGTCCACACGTAGGTCAGCCCTTCGCGGCCTGCGGCGTCGGCATCGAGCGACGACGTGAACATCCCGCCGACACCGAGTTCACGAGTCACGAAATCCGCTGTCTCCGAAGATATTCGGCGCGCCAACGGATCTCCGGTGCGGCGGGCCAGATGCGCGTAGGCCCGCAACAGCAGCGCATTGTCGTACAGCATCTTCTCGAAATGCGGTACCGCCCAATAGGCATCGACACTGTAGCGGGCGAATCCACCGGCCAGCTGGTCGTAGATGCCGCCGCGGGCCATCGCCGAGCAGGTGCGCTCGACCGCCCCGAGCGCATCGGGCGATCCCGTGCGCTCGTAGTGGCGCAGCAGCGCCTCCAACAACGCAGAAGGCGGGAACTTCGGCGCCCGGCCGAAGCCGCCGTGCACGGTGTCCTCATCGCGCAGCACATCCGCCACCGCGTGGTCGCACAACTCCGGCCCCACCGGTGCGCCGCCGCCGGGCAGCGAGGCTGCCATCGAGCGGAGCTCGGTCGTGATCTGGTCCGACGCCTGCTCGACCTCGTCTCGGCGGTCGCGCCAGGTTTCGCCGACCGCGGCGAGCAGTTGGAGAAAGTTCTGCTTCGGGTAATACGTGCCGCAGAAGAACGGGCGGCCGTCCGGCGTCAGAAAGCACGTCATGGGCCAGCCGCCCTGACCGGTCAGCGCGACCGTGGCATTCATGTACACCGCATCGAGGTCGGGGCGTTCTTCGCGGTCGACCTTGATGCAGACGAACCCGGCGTTCATCGCCGCGGCCACATCGGCGTCCTCGAACGACTCGTGCGCCATCACGTGGCACCAGTGGCATGCGGCGTAGCCGATCGACAGCAGAATCGGCACATCGCGCTGCGCGGCCTCAGCCAGCGCGTCGGCGGTCCATTCGCGCCAATGAACCGGGTTGTCGGCGTGCTGACGCAGATACGGGCTCGTGGACCTGCTCAGTCGGTTGGCCACACGTCCACAGTAGGCGTCAGCCCGAACCCTTCGCGGTTCCGTTCTCCGGTTCGGTTTCGGCCGTACCGTCCACGGTGCCCTCGTCGGCGGCCTGATCGGGTTCGGGGTGTTCGCGATCGAAGGATTCCGGGAGTTTGCGCAGATGCCGGTTCATCGACCACACCAGCGCGAACGTCCCGGCCAGCAGCAGCACCGTGATCAGCAGCCCGAAGGGTGCGGCCTTGCCGAACTCCGGTCCGGTGTTGCGGGGCTCCTCGGCCATCAGGGTGACCACGGCCGTCAGTGTCTCGATCATCTCTCAATCCCGGTGAACAAGTCGTCTTCCGGCAGAGTAACCGGCACACGCGAGCGGGCCAGCTCGAACTCCTCGGTCGGCCACAACCGCTGCTGCCATTCGATCGGCGCGTGGAAGAAGTCGCCTTTCGGGTCGATTTGTGTCGCGTGTGCCCGCAACGCATCGTCACGCAGGCTGAAGTACTGCGAGCATTCCACCCGGGTGGTCACCCGATTGGCGAACACGTCGTGTTCGGGGTCCCAGTGCTCGAGCCACTTCGCGAACGGTCCGGTCTGGCCGTTCTTGGCGAACTCGTCCTGCAACAGCTGCATGCGCTGCCGCAGGAAGCCGTGGTTGTAGTAGAGCTTGGAGACGCTCCACGGGTCGCCGGCGTCTGGGAAGCGCACGTGATCGGCGGCGGCCTCGTAGGCGGCAACCGAAACCTCGTGGCAGCGGATGTGGTCGGGGTGGGGGTAGCCGCCGTTCTCGTCGTACGTGGTCATCACATGGGGGCGGAACTCCCGGATCACGCGCACCAGGCGCTCGACCGGCTCGGCCAGCGGCACCAGTGCGAAGCAGCCATCCGGCAACGGCGGCAGCGGATCGCCCTCGGGCAGACCCGAGTCGACGAAGCCAAGCCAGTGATGCTCGACGCCGAGGATCTCGGCGGCCTTCGCCATCTCGTCGCGACGGACCTCGTGGATCCGGCCGTGCACCTCGGGCAGGTCCATCGCCGGATTCAGAATGTCTCCGCGCTCGCCGCCGGTCAGCGTCACGACCATGACGCGTGCACCCTCGGCCGCGTAGCGCGCGGTGGTCGCCGCACCCTTGCTGGACTCGTCGTCCGGGTGCGCATGCACCGCCATCAACCGCAGTTCACTCATTTCGTTCCATCTAACTACGGTGACCTCTTACCTAATTCCTGTACCCAAGCCGGTGGCTGTGCTGTCGGACCCTATAGTTCCAGTTCTGATGATCGAACGTCCCGCCGCCCGCTACGGATCGCAGCAACTGCCCCGGCGAACCCGCCGCTGGATCCTCATCGCGGTCGCTGCGCTCGTGGTGGTGGCAGGCGTCGTCGTCGCGGTCATCGCGTTCCAGCGGTTCGGCAGTGGTGACGTAAAAGGCGAGCTCACGGCCTACGAACTGATCGACGACGAAACCGTGCAGGTGACGATCGGGGTCACGCGGCCCGATCCGTCGCGGCCCGTGGTGTGCATCGTGCGGGCCCGCTCGATCGACGGCGGCGAGACCGGCAGGCGCGAGGTTCTGGTCGCGCCTTCCGATCAGCGGGTCGTGCAGGTGACCACCCAGGTGAAATCGACGCGTAAACCCGTCGTCGGCGACATCTACGGGTGCGGCACCGACGTGCCGTCGTACCTGGTGGCACCCTGATTCTGCGCGGCGCAACAAACGCCGAACAGCGAATACGTGAAGATCCGCTGTCCACGCGGTGGTACGATTGTGCGATACACGGTTCCTCGCTGGGGCCGTGTATTGCTGCATTAGCGCTCAGAAAAGCGCTTGCGCCCGCAGCAATACACGCGAATGCTCCCGGCCCGAAACTGAGCACTTTTCGCACGAAGGCGCGAGTGCACCGCGAGACATAGATGACAGGAGCGCGAAGACATGACCGACACTCAGGTCACCTGGCTCACCCAGGAGGCATTCGACCGGTTGAAGGCTGAGCTCGATCAGCTGATCGCCAACCGGCCGGTCATCGCCGCCGAGATCAACGACCGCCGCGAAGAGGGCGACCTCCGCGAGAACGGCGGCTATCACGCCGCCCGCGAGGAGCAGGGCCAGCAGGAGGCCCGCATCCGCCAGCTGCAGGAATTGCTCAACAACGCCAAGGTCGGCGAGGCTCCGAAGCAGTCCGGGGTGGCCCTGCCCGGCTCGGTCGTCAAGGTGTTCTACGACGACGACAAGAACGACACCGAGACCTTCCTGATCGCCACGCGCCAGGAGGGCATCAGCGACGGCAAACTCGAGGTCTACTCCCCCAACTCGCCGCTGGGCGGCGCGCTCATCGACGCGAAGGTCGGGGAATCCCGCACCTACACGGTGCCCAATGGCAACACCGTCAAGGTCACGTTGGTGAGCGCCGAGCCGTACCACGCCTGACGCCGGGCGCGCGGGCGCAAGCACTACAGTCGGGGCAATGGCGCAAATCGCCGAAGATCTGTTTTTGCTGTTGCTGGACAACGCGTCCGCTCAGCCCGGGCTGGATCGGCGTCGCCGGGAACGGGTCCTGAGCGCCGCAGTGCTGCTGGATCTGGCCTACTCGTGCCGGATCCGCCCCGCGATGGCCGGTGAGCCCGTGGAGGCCGGCCAGTTGATCGCGCTTGCCGGCAACTGGCCGCCCGACCCGGTCGCCGACCCGGCTTTTCAGTTGTTGCAGCGGCGGCCGCTGTCGGCGCACGCCGCCCTGGGCAAACTGAGCAAGCACGTCCAGCCCAGCCTCGAGTCGTTTCTCGAAACGGCCGGGCAGATTCGCCGGGTCCGCATACCGGGCAAAGGCTTTCCGGGCCGCAGCGTCTATTGCTGGCCGCTCACGAACCGTGAGCGGGTCAGTCAGGCGCGCGCGGCACTGCTGGCCGCGCTGTTCGACGGGACGACCCCGGGCCCGCCCGTCGCGGCGATCATCTGCCTGCTGCACGCGGTCGACGGTCTCGGGGCGGTGCTGAGCCTCAACGAGCGCGGCTGGCGCTGGGTCCACGCGCGGGCCACCGAGATCTCGACCGGCAGTTGGGTCGACGACAGCGCGACCGCACTGCCCGAGATGAACCTTGCCGTGACGACGTCGACGCTGCGCCCGGCGCTGATGTAGGCGGTCAGCCCGTCGACAGCGCCTGCTCGATGTCGGCGAGCAGATCGGCGGCATGCTCGATACCGACCGACAGGCGCACCAGGTCGTCAGGCACCTCGAGTTGAGAACCCGCGGTCGACGCATGGGTCATCGCGCCCGGGTACTCGATCAACGACTCCACCCCGCCGAGCGATTCAGCGAGGATGAAAAGCTCGGTACGCGAGCACAACTCACGCGCGGCACGCTGTCCGCCCCGCAGCCGCACCGACACCATGCCACCGAACCCGGTCATCTGCCTGGCCGCCACGTTGTGGTTGGGGTGGCTGGCCAGACCCGGGTACAGCACAGTCTCGACCGCCGGATGCCCCTCGAGGAATTCGGCTATCAGAGCGGCGTTTTCGCTGTGCTGACGCATCCGCAGCACGAGCGTCTTGAGCCCCCGCATGGTCAGGTAGGCGTCGAAGGGGCCGGGCACGGCACCGGCGCCGTTCTGCAGGAACGCGAACGCCGCATCGAGTTCCTCGTCATTGGTCAGCAGGGCACCGCCCACCACATCGGAATGCCCGCCGATGTACTTGGTGGTGGAATGCAGCACGATGTCGGCACCGTGCAAAAGCGGCTGCTGCAACGCGGGCGACGCGAATGTGTTGTCCACCAACACTTTCACGCCCGATGTCGAGGCGATCTGCACGATCCCCGAGATGTCGGCGACGGTCAGCAGCGGATTGGTCGGGGTCTCCACCCAGATCATGCGGGTCCGCGAGGTCAGCGCCGAGCGCACCGCATCGAGATCCGACAGCGGTACCGGCGTGTGGGTGATGCCCCACTGCGAGAACACCTTGTCGATGAGCCGGAACGTGCCGCCGTAGGCGTCGTTGGGTATCACCACATGGTCGCCGGGGCGCAACACCGCACGCAGCGCACAGTCCGTGGCGGCCATACCCGACGCGAACGCACGCCCATAGGCGGCCTCCTCGACCGCGGCGAGGGCGGCTTCCAGCGCCTGGCGGGTCGGATTGCCGGTGCGGGCGTACTCGAACCCACCGCGCAGCCCGCCGACGCCGTCCTGCGCGAACGTCGAGCTGGCGTAGATGGGGGTGTTGACGGCCCCGGTGCCCGGGTCGGGCCGGTAGCCGGCGTGGATGGCTTTCGTGGCGAGGCCGTGCCACTTGCGCTGTTCACTCATAACGCTTCGAGCCTATCGGGAACGTTTCAGCGCATCCCGCTGGCCGGTGGATAGGGCGGGAATTGCGGATACTGCGGCGGCACCCGCACACACACCGTGGACACCATCTTGTCGGCGATGGTCTGGCGCTTGGGATCCCACAGTGGGAACAAGTAGCCGATGTAGCAGATCAAGCTGTCGATACCGTGGGCGAGCTGGCGCACCAACGACATGCCGAAACCGATGGGTTGGCCGGTCTTTTCGCTGACCACCTTGAACTTCATCACCTGCTTGCCGATGCTCTGACCGGTGCGGCCCTGCCGATAGCCGTAGTTCCAGATCATGTAGGCGAGCGGCAGCGCCGCGACGACAACCATCACCGCGATCATGAGGACGACCCCGAACATCGAAGGCTCGTCTCGGCAGACATCGCCGACACAGTTTTGTTCCGGGAAGGCGAGCACCACCAACGAACTGCCGAGCATTGCCGCGTAACCGACGCCGAAGATCAGGGCGACCGGCAACTGGTCGATGAGGAATGCCAGGACTCGGTCGGCCCACGGGGTGTACGTCTCGGGGTTGGGCCCCGGCGGGTAATACCCGGCCTGCGGTTGGTAAGTCTGCTGCGGCGCACCGTAGTACGGCTGGCTGTACCCGGGCTCAGGACCGTAGCCAGTGCCCGGCGGCGGTTGCGTCATGGTCTGATCATGTCACGCAGCACAGCGCCCACGGTGCAGAGCTTTCGGCCCTGCGCCGTGGGCGCCGTGACGTGAGTGCGTATTACGGGGTGAGCGGAGCTACCGGACCACCGGTGAGCTTGCGGAAGGCGTACACCGTGATGAGCGAGATCACCGGGTAGGCGACGAGCAGGCCGACAAGGCACGCCAGGACACCGACGATGGCGATCGCGATCGTGACGAGCCAGGTCAGTGCGACGGGTCCGAAGTTGGCCTTGGCGATGTTGAAGCTCGTGGTGATGGCCTCGATGCCCGACACGTTGCGATCGAGCACGGCAACGGTGGTGAACATCAACATGATCAGCGCGATGATGCCAGGGATGACACACAGGAAAAGGCCGATGCCGACGATGATGCCCGACACGACCGACGCGATGATGACGTTGCCGACGTTGCGCGGCTTGAAGAACGACCCGATCGTCACCGGCGCCCCGTTGGCGATGTCGAGCATGCCGCCGACATACGCGGACTGAATCACCGCCATGACCACCAGCATCACCAGACCGCCGATGATCGAGACGACGATGCCGCCGGCTCCCATCGAATAGCTCGCCGAGTAGCCGTAATCGCCGTACGACGAGCTCTCGGTCGTGGCGAACGAACTCGAGATCAGCTGGATGATGCCTTGCAGGGCACCGTAGATCAGCCCGAACACGAGCGTCGGCACGAGCAGCTCGGCCGGGTGCTTGGTGAACTTGTTCCAGGCCCACGAGAACGCCTCGCCCACACTGTAAGCCGCACCGGGACCGAATCCCGGGCCGCCGGCCTGCGGGTAGCCGCCAGGCTGTCCGTAACCGCCGGGCGGAGGCGGATAGCCACCTGGTGCCCCGGGCGGAGGCGGCGGCGGGTAGCTGCCGTGCTGCGGCGGCGGAGGCGGCGGATAACCCCCGCCGGGCGGCGGTGGCGGGTAACCACCCTGCTGCGGGGGCGGCGGATAGCCGCCGGGCGGCGGAGGCGGCGGATACCCACCCTCAGGGGGCGGTGGGTAATTACCGGGAGGCGGCGGTTGATCAGTCACGTTGAAAGCTCTCCTCATCTCGGATTGCGACCGCAACACGGCCGCGACTTGCTGCCAGCACCTAGATGTTGCGCGAGCGGAACGGCTCAACAGGCAGATTACGCACCGCCGACCCCTTTTGACACGACCACATGCTTGCTCAGAAGGTGCGTCGTATCCGGGGATGGTGGTCGTCGGCCGGTCATGGATGCCTTCCGGTATTGAGTTTGCTGGCCCTGAGCCAGCTCACCTTACCTGAGAAGTCGCTGATAGCAGCGGATTCCACGCGATGTTCACAGCGCGGAAGTACATCCTTAGCATTTTTCCGCGGTGTTCGTTACCGACGGGCGCTGCCCTCCGAGAGGAATCCCAGCAGGTCGTGTCGGGTCAGCACGCCAACGGGTTTGCCGTCCTCGACCACCATGACCGCGTCGCACTCCCGCAGCGTCTTGGCTGCGGTGCTCACGAGCTCGCCTGCGCCGATCAGCGGCAACGGCGGGCTCATGTGCTCGGCCACCGCGTCGGCGAGTTTCGCCCGGCCCTCGAACACCGCGGAGAGTAATTCGCGCTCGGACACGCTGCCCGCGACTTCGCCGGCCATCACCGGCGGTTCGGCACCGACCACCGGCATCTGGGACACGCCGTACTCGCGAAGGATGCCGATCGCGTCGCGCACGGTTTCCGAAGGATGGGTGTGCACGAGGTCGGGCAGGGCGCCCGACTTGCCGCGCAACACGTCACCGACCGTCGGCTGCTGGATCGAACCGTCCAGCCGGTTGCGCAGGAATCCGTACGACGACATCCATGCGTCGTTGAAAATCTTTGAGAGATAACCACGTCCGCCGTCCGGCAGCAGTACGACCACAAGGGCGTCGGGCCCCGCCTTCTTCGCCACCTCGACGGCGGCCACGACCGCCATGCCGCACGAGCCGCCCACCAGGAGGGCCTCTTCGCGGGCCAGCCGACGCGTCATGTCGAAGGAGTCGGCGTCGGAGACCGCGATGATCTCGTCGGGAACCGCGGGGTCGTAGGCCGACGGCCAGAAGTCCTCCCCCACCCCCTCGACGAGGTAGGGACGGCCCGTTCCACCCGAGTACACCGAACCCTCCGGGTCGGCGCCGATGATTCGCACCTTCCCGTCGGAGACCTCTTTGAGGTAGCGCCCCGCGCCCGTGATCGTGCCGCCGGTGCCGACACCTGCGACGAAGTGCGTCGCCTGGCCGTCGGTATCTGCCCAGATCTCCGGGCCCGTCGTCTCGTAGTGCGACTCCGGCCCCATCGGGTTGGAGTACTGGTCGGGTTTCCAGGCGCCCTCGATCTCGGTTACGAGGCGGTTGGAGACGCTGTAGTAGCTGTCGGGATGGTCGGGCGGCACCGCCGTCGGGCACACCACGACCTCGGCGCCGTACGCGCGCAACACATTCCGCTTGTCCTCGCTGACCTTGTCAGGGCAGACGAAGACGCATTTGTAGCCACGCTGCTGGGCCACCAGGGCCAGGCCCACGCCGGTGTTGCCCGAGGTCGGCTCGACGATCGTGCCGCCCGGTTTGAGTTCGCCGCTGGCCTCGGCGGCGTCGATCATCTTGACCGCGATGCGGTCTTTGGCGCTGCCACCCGGGTTGAGGTATTCGATCTTGGCGACAACCCGGCCTGCGCCTTCTGGGACAACGGAGTTCAGCTCTACCAAAGGGGTGTTGCCGATGAGCTCACTGACGTGGCGGGCTATGCGCATATGTCCATCGTCTCAGGCCCGCGTTCGGCCTACCAGGTGGCCTCTCGAATGTACTCACCGATCTGGCGCAATGAGCGCTTGGCTTCGGGCACCATCGGGCCGGCGATCTGGAAGACATGCATCTGACCGGGCCAAACGCGAACCTCGACCGCCACGCCGGCAGCAGCCAGCAGGTGGGCCGCTTTACGCGCATCGCTGATCAGAACCTCGGAACCGGACACGTGGATCAGAGTTCGGGGCAATCCCGGCTCGACGTGGTCGAGCGGCTCGTAGATCTCCTCGCCCTTGCGCGCGGCCGCGGCCCCCACCAGTTCGACCAGCGCGTCGAACGCCTTGGCCGGGAACATCGCGTCACGGCGGATGTTCGGGTGGTTCGCGCGGGTCCGGTTGTCGACCTCGAACAACGGCGACATGGTGACCAGAGCGGCAGGTGATTCGCCTTCGTCGAGCAGCCGTTCGGCCAGCGCAAGACCCAGATAGCCGCCCGCGGAGTCGCCGGCGATCACGATCTGATCCGGCTCATAGCCGGTGAGCCGCAGCCAGCGGTAGGCGTCGTAGCAGTCGTCGACAGCTGTGCCGACGGAGTGCTTCGGGACCATGCGGTAGTCCACGACAAGGACCGGGCTGTCGGCGTACTCCGAGAGCGCCGTCACGATTCCCGAGTGCGTGTTGGCGCCGCAGACCAGGAACGCGCCGCCGTGCAGGTACAGGATCACGCTGCGCTTGCCGTCCGCGGGCAGCACACCCGCGGCCCGCACGAGCTGCGCCGTGCAGTTCGGCAGCGAGATGGTCGCCTTGATGGTCCCGGGAACCGGACGGAGGAGACGCGCCGCGAAGTTCACGACTCCGAACGGCCACGGCAGATGCGGCACATGGCTACCGATTGCCAGGGTCGGACGGATTGTCAGCATGGCCGCCAGCGAAGCGAGTCGGCCGCCGATGCTCGTGCCGTCCTCCACGACCTCGACGGGGGTCGAGTCGCTGACCGGATACCTGCGCCCGCGATACGCTCCAGCTGGGCTTATGCCAGCATGATGAGACCTGGATACCTTACTCGGTGCGGTCATCGCCACCACTTCCTACGCCTTTGTAGTGCTCGGTGTGCAAAGTCACTCAGACAACCCGGGTAACTTAGCTTGACATCCATAAGCTGTTCAACAATCAAATAGATTGTTTTGATACCGCAGTTGATACCGCACCGTGATCGCAGATCCGGCTCGCCACGCGGAGAACCCTCTACTTCGCCCCTAAAATGGGCCGCGTGGGCATACGCACTCCGCGTCGGTCAACTGTCGCTCTGGTGGCCGCGGCCACGCTCGCGTCTACCGGCTCCGCATATATCGGGGCGCGCAACCTGCTATCCGGCCAGGCTGACAAGGCCCGCCAGGTCATTCCGAAGTCCTGGGACATCCCACCCCGCGCCGACGGCGTGTATTCGCCTGGTGGCGGTCCCGTAGAACGCTGGGAACGCGGCGTCCCGTTCGACGTGCACCTGATGATCTTCGGTGACTCGACCGCCACCGGCTACGGCTGCCACGTGGCCGACGAGGTGCCCGGCGTGCTCTTGGCGCGTGGTGTCGCCGAACAGCTCGGCAAGCGAATCCGTCTGAGCACCAAGGCGATTGTCGGCGCCACGTCGATGGGGCTGTCGGGCCAGATCGATGCGATGTTCGTGGCGGGGCCGCCGCCGGACGCCGCGGTCATCATGATCGGGGCCAACGACATCACCAGGCCTAACGGCATCGGGGCGTCGGCGCGCAGGCTGGGCGCCGCGGTACGCCGACTGCGGTCGGCGGGTGCGGTCGTCGTGGTCGGCACCTGCCCGGATTTCGGCGTGATCACCGCGATCCCCCAGCCGCTGCGCTGGTACACCCGTGGTCGCGGGTTGCGCCTCGCGCGGGCCCAGGCCAATGTCGTACGCGCCGCCGGTGGCGTGCCCGTCCCGTTCTCCGACCTGCTGGCACCCGAGTTCTACAAAGCACCTGAGCTGCTCTTCTCCGACGACATGTTCCACCCGTCGGCGGCCGGATACGCACTCGCCGCAAAACAGCTGCTGCCTGCGCTGTGTAATGCGTTGGGCGAGTGGGACGGTGACGCGGCGCTCGAAACCGGCGCCGCCGATACCAGCACGTTGCTGACGCGGCTCGGCAGCATGAGCAGGCTGTGGCGGCGCTCGACCGGGGTGCCCGCGCCGGTCGTGGTGTCTGCGGGCTAGGTTCTAGCTAGCTACTCGATATAGGAGCCCGTCATGCCTGAAGCCGTCATCGTCGCCACTGCCCGCTCGCCGATCGGCCGGGCCAACAAGGGATCGCTGGTCGATATGCGACCCGACGACCTCGCCGCCCAGATGGTCAAAGCCGTCCTGGACAAGGTGCCCGCGCTCGATCCACGCGGCATCGACGACCTCATCATGGGCTGCGGTCAGCCCGGCGGCGAGTCCGGATTCAACATCGGCCGCGCCGTCGCGGTGCAGCTGGGTTACGACTTCCTGCCCGGCACCACCGTCAACCGCTACTGTTCGTCGTCGCTGCAGACCACCCGCATGGCGTTCCACGCGATCAAGGCCGGTGAGGGCCACGCGTTCATCTCGGCAGGCGTCGAGACCGTGTCGCGGTTCGCCAAGGGCAACGCCGACGGCTGGCCCGACACCAAGAACCCGGTGTACGCCGACGCCATGGCCCGCAGTGACCAGGCCGCCGCGGGCGCCGAGGAATGGCACGATCCCCGCGAAGACGGCCTGGTCCCCGACGTCTACATCGCCATGGGCCAGACCGCCGAGAACGTCGCACTGCACACCGGCATCAGCCGCGAGGACCAGGATCACTGGGGCGTGCGCTCGCAGAACCGTGCCGAAGAGGCCATCAACAACGGCTTTTTCGAGCGCGAGATCGTTCCGGTGACCCTGCCCGACGGCACAGTCGTGTCGAAGGACGACGGCCCGCGTGCCGGCACCACCTACGAGAAGATCAGCCAGCTCAAGCCGGTGTTCCGCCCCAACGGCACCATCACCGCGGGCAACGCCTGCCCGCTCAACGACGGTGCTGCCGCGCTCGTGGTGATGAGCGACGAGCGGGCCCGCGACCTCGGCCTGACTCCGCTTGCGCGCATCGTCTCGACCGGCGTCTCTGGCCTGTCCCCCGAAATCATGGGCCTGGGCCCCATCGAAGCCGTCAAGAAGGCGCTTGCCAACGCGGGCATGACAATTGGCGACATCGACCTCTACGAGATCAATGAGGCGTTCGCGGTGCAGGTGCTCGGCTCAGCTCGCGCACTCGGCATGGACGAGGACAAGCTCAACGTCTCCGGTGGTGCGATCGCCCTCGGCCACCCATTCGGCATGACCGGCGCCCGCATCACCGCCACGCTGCTCAACAACCTGCAGACCCACGACAAGACCTTCGGCATCGAAACGATGTGTGTCGGTGGCGGCCAGGGTATGGCGATGGTTGTGGAGCGCCTTTCGTAGTTCGTCTTCGGCGAGCGTGCACTCAGATCGCTCAGTCACGCAATTTTGCGATCTGAGTGCACCGTCGCGGTCCACGCTCGCGCCACACGCCGAAGCACGTCAACTTCCCTGTGCCGCTTGGCAACCCTGACTATCGTCCACCCGAGTTCATCGAGATCCTCTGAGCGGATGATGTCGTGCGCGAACTGTACCGGGTCACGACGATGGTGATCACCGTCGTACTCGACGGCCAACTTGTGTTCTTCCCATCCCATGTCCAGGTAGTACCGCCTGCAGCCGTCGACGCTCAGCACCGGTATCTGCGTCGTCGGTCGCGGATAACCATCGCGAATCAACAACAAGCGCAGCCAGGTCTCCTTCGGCGACTGGGCGCCGGGGTCGTAAAAGCCCAGTGCCCTAACCAATTGCCGCACTCCTCGCGCGCCGCGATGCCGTTCAGTCGCTAATGCCAACACATCGTCGACACGGAATCGCGTCGCATGTCCTAGGGCGTCGAGATTCGCGACCGCGTCGTCAAGACGGCCCCGGCGGCCGAGGTCGAAAGCGGTTCGCTCGGGCGTGGTCAGCGGGAGTGCACGGCACTCGGTGACTTCATCGGCTGCCAGATCGCCCAACTTGTGCGTGATGATGCCGTGTGGAGGCCTGCGGTTCGGCCAAATCAGCTCGATCGGGAGAGAGTCATCGACGTAATCGGCGCCGTGCAGTGCCGAGGCTGATAGTCCCGCTATCACTCCCTCACGACGAGACCACAACCAAGCGGCGATCGCGCGGTGGCGAGTCGTCATCTCGGCGTCACGGCTTGTGTACACGTCGGGGAACACCCTGACGAACGGTCCACGGGAACTGCGTAATTGGTGCTTTCCCACCAGGCCGGCTGCGACGGCCTCGCTGCCGACGAATGGGATGCGCACCGCACCATCGTGCTGCACCGAAGGTGGTCGGAGCTCATGGGTTTTCGCGATCTGGGGATGGAACGCCGAGTGTGGATAACTCTGCCTCGACGAGCTTGCACTCAGCGCGAGTTTCCCCGAAGATTCGCGATCTGTGTGCACCGTCGGCACTCAACCCATATGAAAAAGGCGCCCGCAATCGCGGACGCCTTTCTCGGGGTAGGGCTGCTAGTCGTTGTTGAAGTAAGACAGCAGCCGGAGGATCTCGATGTACAGCCACACCAGGGTGACGGTCAGGCCGAGGGCGACACCCCATGCGGCCTTCTCCGGCGCACCGGCACGGATCATCTGGTCAGCGGCATCGAAGTCGAGCAGGAAGCTGAACGCTGCCAGGCCGATGCACACGAGCGAGAAAATGATCGCGATCGGGCCACCGTCGCGCAGCGGGCCCGCGCCGTCGGTGAACAGTGCGAACACGAAGTTGCCGAGGGCGAGGACGACGACGCCGATCATGCCGGCGATCAGCATGCGGGTGAACTTCGGCGTGACGCGGATGGCGCCGGTCTTGTAGACGACGAGCATGCCGAAGAACACGCCGAAGGTGCCGAGGACGGCCTGGCTGATCAGCCCGCCCGCGCTGGCGCCCTGGATGTTGAAGGTCAGCAGGAACGACACCGCGCCGAGGAACAGACCCTCAAGAGCGGCGTAGCTCAGCACGATCGCCGGGTTGTCCTGCTTGCGGCCGAAGGTCGCGATCAGGACGAGCACGAGGCCGCCGATGCCACCGATGAGGGTGAACGGCCCGGCCAGTGCCATGTTGCCGGACACCAGGAAGTAGGAGACGGCGGCGACGATCGACAGCACGCCCAGCGTGACGCCGGTCTTGGTGACGACGTCATCGATGGTCAGCGGCCGCGAAACGCCGGTCTGCTGCTGGTCGAGGTACTCAGGTGCATACTGCTGTGCGTGCACCTGCTGCGCACCGAAGCCGGCGGCTCCGGTACCGAATTGTGCGTATCCGCCCTGCGTCTTCGGCAGGCTGCGGAATACCGGGTTGCTGGTCTCGCGCACCGTCGGGTTCCTCTCTTATGAGACGTGTTCGGTTAAGAACTACGGGTTCAACGATCAATGATCCCGAGCGGTTCCCGTCGACGCCAGATATCTCTCAGGAAACTTCCAGGTTTGATCTTGAGGCAAACCCTACCCGGCGCGCGCGACCGGTGGGCATCGAACTAGATTGCAAACCGTGACACAAAACGAGGACATCCTAGTAAATGTCCGCAACGGCGTCGGCATTCTCACGTTGAATCGGCCCAAGGCGATCAACTCCCTCAACGAGGTCATGGTCGCGGGCATCGCCGAGGCGCTCGACGCCTGGGAGAACGACGCCTCGGTGCACACCGTGCTGCTGACCGGCGCGGGCGAGCGCGGCCTGTGCGCCGGCGGCGACGTCGTGGCCATTTATCACAGCGCGAAAGCGGGCGGTGCCGACGCCCGCCGGTTCTGGTACGACGAATATCTCCTCAACGCGCGCATCGGGAGCTACCCCAAGCCGTACGTCGCACTCATGGACGGCATCGTGATGGGCGGCGGCGTCGGTGTGGCAGCGCACGGCAGCGTCCGCGTCGCGACCGACACCACCAAGATGGCGATGCCCGAGGTCGGCATCGGGTTCATCCCCGACGTCGGCGGCACCTACCTCTTGTCGCGCGCACCAGGAGCGCTCGGCCTGCACGCCGCGCTGACGGGCGCCCCCTTCTCGGGCGCCGACGCGATCGCAATGGGTTTCGCCGATCACTTTGTGCCCCACGACAAATTGGCCGACTTCACCGAAGCCGTCATAACCGACGGTGTCGAGAAGGCACTCGTGACCTATGCCGTCGAACCGCCGCCCAGCCCGCTACTCGCGCAACGGGACTGGATCGATGACTGCTATGCCGGCGACACTGTCGCCGACATCGTTGCGGCGTTGCGGAACCACGCTGCGAGCCCAGCCAATGACGCGGCAGGCCTGATCGCGACCCGCTCCCCCGTCTCACTCGCGGTGACGCTCGAAGCCGTGCGCCGAGCCGCGAAACTCGACACGCTCGAGGATGTGCTTCGCCAGGAGTACCGGACGTCGTGCGCGTCGCTGCGCTCGCACGACCTGGTTGAGGGTATTCGCGCCCAGCTGATCGACAAGGACCGGAATCCGAAGTGGTCTCCGTCGTCGATCGGTGCGGTGACGCAGGCCGACGTCGACGCATACTTCGTTCCGGCAGAACCCGACCTGACGTTCGAGGAGGAGAAGAAATGAGCGACTTCGAGACCATCCTGGTCACCCGCACCGGCCGGGTCGCCACCATCACGTTGAACCGGCCGAAGGCCCTCAACGCCCTCAACAGCCAGGTGATGACGGAAGTCACCACGGCCGCAGCCGAACTCGACAAGGACCCGGACGTCGGTGCGATCATCGTCACCGGCAACGAGAAGGCCTTCGCTGCGGGCGCGGACATCAAGGAGATGGCCGAGCTGTCGTTCGCCGACGTCTATTCGGCCGACTTCTTCGAGCTGTGGTCCAAGTTCGCCGCCACCCGCACCCCCACGATCGCCGCTGTGGCCGGGTACGCGCTGGGCGGTGGCTGCGAGCTCGCGATGATGTGCGACATCCTGATCGCCGCCGACACCGCGAAGTTCGGTCAGCCCGAGATCAAGCTGGGTGTTCTGCCCGGTATGGGTGGCTCGCAGCGGCTCACGCGCGCGATCGGCAAGGCCAAGGCCATGGATTTGATTCTGACCGGTCGCACGATCGACGCCACCGAGGCCGAGCGCGCCGGATTGGTGTCGCGGCTGGTCCCCGCAGATTCGCTGATCGACGAGGCTCTCGCCGTCGCCGAAACCATCGCCGGGATGTCGCTTTCGGCCTCGCGGATGGCCAAGGAGGCGGTCAACCGTGCCTTCGAATCGAGCCTCACCGAGGGCCTGCTCTACGAGCGCAGGTTGTTCCACTCGGCGTTTGCCACCGCTGATCAGAAAGAAGGCATGGCCGCGTTCACCGAGAAGCGCGCCGCCAACTTCACCCATCGCTAGAGTCGACGGGTGACCGCCGGGGAAAGCACCGCAGACGCCGCCGAAGTCTCCGAGGACGACGCGCCGCCCGCACCTCCCGAGAAACCGATGTGGTGGGTGCGCCACTACACGTTCTTCGGTACCGCGGTGGGCCTGGTGTTCATCTGGCTTTCGCTGACTCCGTCGCTGCTGCCGCGTGGTCCGCTGTTCCAGGGACTCGTCAGCGGCGGCGCCGGCGCAATCGGCTACGGGCTCGGCGTGTTCGGCGTGTGGTTGGTGCGGTACATGCGCTCGGCCGAGACCAGTCCGAAAGCGCCGAAGTGGGCCTGGGTGGCTCTCGTGGTGGTCGGGATCATCGGGCAGATCCTGATGATCATCTGGTTCCACGTCTGGCAGGACGACGTACGCGACCTCATGGGAGTGCCCCGCCTCGGGTTCTGGGACCACCCGCTCACGGCCGTGCTGTCGATCGTGGTGTTGTTCGTGCTGGTGGAGATCGGCCAGTTGGTCGGCAATCTGGTGCGTTTCCTGGACCGCAAGCTGGATCGCTTTCTGCCGCCGCGGATTTCGGCAGTGGTCGTGGTGGCGCTGCTGCTGGCGTTGTCCATCGCCCTGCTCAACGGTGTGGTCGTACGGGTCGCGATGGACACCATCAACAAGACGTTCGCGGCCATCAATGACGAGACCGACCCGGATTTCGCCGCACCGACGTCGGTGCTGCGGTCCGGTGGCCCGCAATCGCTCACCAGCTGGGAATCGCTGGGCCATCAGGGCCGCGTGTTCGTTTCCGGCGGCCCAAGCGTCGAGCAGATGTCGCGTTTCAACGGAACTCCCGCGGTCGAGCCGATCCGGGCGTACGCGGGCCTGCATTCCGCTGACGGCATTCAGGCGACCGCAGCGCTCGCGGCGCGCGAATTGCAGCGCATGGGTGGCCTGGACCGTCAAGTGATCGCGGTCGCGACGACGACCGGAACCGGCTGGATCAACGAAGCCGAGGCGTCGGCGCTCGAGTACATGTACAACGGGGACACCGCGATCGTGTCGATGCAGTACTCGTTCTTGCCGAGCTGGCTCTCGTTCCTCGTCGACCAGGAGAACGCCCGTCAGGCCGGCCAGGCGTTGTTCGAGGCGGTCGACGCGCTCGTGCGCGAGCTCCCCGAAGATCGCCGCCCCAAGCTTGTGGTGTTCGGCGAAAGCCTTGGCTCATTCGGTGGTGAGGCGCCGTTCCTCGCGCTCAACAACCTCATCGCCCGCACCGACGGCGCGTTGTTCTCGGGCCCGACGTTCAAGAACACCATCTGGACCACCCTGACCCGCGAACGCGATGCCGGATCACCGGAGTGGTTGCCGATCTACGACAACGGCGAAAACGTCCGGTTCAGCGCGGAGGCCAAAAACTTGGACCGGCCCGACAAGTCTTGGGACAACCCGCGTGTGGTGTACCTGCAGCACGCGTCCGACCCGATCTCGTGGTGGACGCCGGATCTGCTGTTCTCCAAACCGGATTGGCTGCGCGAACCGCGCGGTTATGACGTGTCACCGCGCATGGAGTGGATTCCCGTCGTGACGTTCCTGCAGGTGTCGGCCGACATGGCGGTTGCGGTCGACGTGCCCGACGGCCACGGCCACGTCTTCGTCAAGGATGTCGCCAACGCCTGGGCGGCGATCATGCAGCCCCCGGGCTGGACCGCCGAGAAGACCGGTAAATTGCGGCCGTTGCTGACCAGCAACGAAAACGCCTGAGCGCGGGAGATTCTCGGCGCCGCGGCGGCACTGAAGCTGCGCCCGCCTATTAGCGACAAAGTCGCGGAAAGCACCCCTTCGGCCCCATCTGGCACGTGAGTCCCAGGCCGGTAGTCACAGTGGCCACGCTGACGATGTTTGGCCACGGGCGTCACAGATTCTCGGGTGTCCGCCTACGAGCGACATTGTCGCTGATAGGTGGACAAGCCGAAAAGCGTTACGGGAGTTGCCATTGCGCAGTATGCGACCGCTGCGATTCCGGGGCTGTTGCTTCAGCTACACATGGGACCGGTGAGGCGATTCCAGCGACAAAGTCGCGTATAGGCGGGCGGGAGCGCACGTGCCCCCGAGCGCGGCACGCCGCCGCGAAAACACCTGCTAGACCTGGCCCTTGGCGACCAGCGCGTGATAGCCGCCGATCACGTCGGTGGCCCGGTGCAGACCCAGGTCCCGCAGCGACGCCGCAGCCAGGCTCGACGTGTAGCCCTCCGAGCACAGGATCACCCAGTACACGTCGTCATCGACGGCCTGTGGGATCCGTGCGTCAGATGTCGGATCGCACCGCCACTCGAGGACGTTGCGTTCTATCACCAGCGCGCCGTCGACCTCACCTTCGCGCGCCCGCTGCGCGGCGGGACGAATGTCGACCAGCACGGCTCCGTCCGCGAGAGCGGCGGGCACGTCGGCCGCGGGTAGCCGGTCCAGCCGGGCCCGCGCCGCCTCCAACACTGCGTCGATACGGCTCATGGTCGTCCCTCCGGGGCGTCAGTCAGTTCGGTGCGGCTGCGCCGCAGGGTGTTTCGCGACGTCACTTCGTAGTAGGACATCGCGGTGAGCGGTGGCGAGTACGCGTGCACGCTCAGCGTCGGCCCACTCACCGGCCCCGGTGCCCGTACGACGTCGTGCACCCAGCCCAGCGGAAAGGCCGCCTGACTTCCGGCGGACAGCCTCCTGCGCTTCAACACCTCACCGTCCCAGCGGGTTTCGGTGAGGGCGCCGGAGATCACGGTCAGCGCACCGAGTGAGCCGCCGTGGTCGTGCAATTCGGTGGAGCGGTCGGGCACCCAGCTGATCAGCCAGACATCGAGCTCGTCGTTACCGACGAGCCGGGTGTACCAGCGTTCGTCCTCGGGCAGCCCGCGCAGCATCCGGTCGTAACGACCGGACAGCACGTCGTCGGCCGCGTGGTCGGTGGTGTTCAACAGATCGGGCAACCGCAGCCGGGTGGGCGCGGACACGGCGGGGACAAAACTGGGCGCGACCGTAGGAACGGTGGAAAGCATGGAAGGACTCCAGGAATGACGGGTGGAAAGGGAGGTCGGTCGGTGCTCTACCGAGCCCGACAACACTCCTGATATCCGGTCCTTTCCGTCACGGCCGCCAGTGTTGCATAGATTGGCTGCATGCGCAGTTACACGTGGGTGTCGCGGGCGACCGCCGGAGCCGTCGCGGTGGCCGGTCTCAGCCTGCTCGTCGGATGCTCGTCTGGGGATGGCAAAGACCAATCGCAGGAGTCCTCGGCGCCGGCGACGACAGCGACCACCACGGCCGAGTCGCCGACTCCGACGGCCGCACCCGGTGAGGTGGCGGTGTCCCCAGGCGGGGTCACGACGGCGGTCGGCGCGGACGCTCAGTCCACGGAAGAGGAGTATTTCCAGGCCTGTCATGCCGCCAAGGTGTGGATGGACGAGAAGGGCGGCGACCCCAAAGCCCAGATCGAGCCGTACCTGGCGAGCCTGCAGGCGCCGGGCGCGGCCCCCGGCCCTGGCACGTACAACAAGCCCTGGGCGGAGCTCGAGCCGGCGCGGCAGGCCGCCGTCATCGTGGCGGTCCAGGCCGCGGCTGACCAGCTGTGCAGCTAGTTCGAATCACGTTGCGTTAAATCGCCGGGCTCATCGCGCTGGGCGGCGATCCACGCGCGCCCTTGCGCCACGGCCGTGTCCAGCGCCCCGAACACGCGATCGGTCGCGGGCACGATGCCGTCGGGACCCAGTAGGTCGTCCAGGTCACCGCGTCGCAGCACTTCCGCGGTCGCGGGATCGACGCCGCTGACGATCAGTCGCCCGTTGTTGGCCTTCAGCTCGCCGCCCCAGCGGCGCAACGCCTTGATCGCGACCGACGACGGCACATCCGGCAGCGCGCGCATGCTCAGCACGACGACGGCGTTCGAGCTTCCCTCGGCGCGCGGCCAGTCCTCGTCGATGCGGGCTACTTCGGCGAACAGCCCGACACCGGCGTAGTGCAGGATCGTGACGTCATTGCTTGCGCACTGGTCGGGCACCGGGACACTGCGCCAACCCCCGTTGTCGGGCTCCAGCGCCATCAACTGCGCGGACTTCGCGGCCTTGGCGCAGTAGAGCACCAGAGACGTGATGACGCCGATGAGGATCGCGGTGTGCAGCGGCAGCTGCGTCGTGGCGGCGAAGGTGATCAACATGGCGAGGGCCGAGAGCGGGGCGACCCGCAGCACGAGCTTGATGTCCTTCCAACGGCCGACGACGAGTTCGGCGCCGATGACCAGGATGAGTCCGCCGATCACCGGCATCGGGATGATCTCTGCGGCCGATCCGGCGATGAGCACCAGCAATGCCAGCCAGATGCCGGCGAAGATGCCGGCCCACCGGGTCTGGGCACCCGCCGACGTGGCCACTCCGGTGCGGGACAGCGACCCGCCCGTCGGCAGTGCCCCGAAGAACCCGCCGACCGCGTTGGCCGCGCCCTGCGCGAGAAAGTCGCCGTTCATGTTGGTGCGGCTACCGTCGGGATTGGGTACCGCCGCCGATATGCCCGCCGCCTGGGCGAGGGCGACGAGCGCGACCGCGACCCCGCCGACGAGCAACTCCGGCATGGCCGCGAAGTTGGGAACGGTCACCGGTGGAAGCGAATTCATGATGGAGGCGATATCGCCGACGGTTTCCACATCGACCTTTGCCATCGCCACGACGGCGGTGACAACCACCAGCGCGAGCAGCGTCGCGAACGACTCCAGCGGTTTGATGAAGTGGAAGACCGCCCACACCGCGACCGTTCCGAGCGCGACCGCGACCGCGGCGCCCGACCACAACCCGATGTGGGCGAGCGAATCGATGAACTTACCGATTGTGTTGCCGCTCTGAGGTTTGTAACCGGTGGCGTCACCCAGCACGCCTGCGATGATCTGTAGCGCGATGCCGGTCGAGAACCCGGTCATCACCGCGTTCGAGACGAAACTCATGATCGAGCCGAACTTCAGCAGCCCGAATACCAACATCACAATGCCGACGACGATCGCCAGCGCGGCGATATTGGCCGGGTCGGCGGGATCCAGTCCGGCGTCGTGCAACACACTGCGTGAGGTCAGCGCGATCGCACTGGTCAGCGTCGTCACCATCAGCACGGTGCGGGCGAACAGCGAGCCGATGATCCCCGGCACCACGCCGGCGTACAGGCCGGCGACCGGGTTGAAGCCGCCAATGCTCGCGTACGCCATGCCTTCGGGGATGGAGAACAAGCCGGTCACAAGGCCTGCGATGGCATCACGGGGTTTTGGTTTACCGAGCCTGCGTACTGCCGCGGTTGCCCTTGCTGGCACGCTCATGCTGAACCACCTTGCCACGCTTACGCGCTCAGCGGGCGATACTTGCGCCATGCGGTTCACCGTCGACGCTCCAGGCCTTGGGCCCTACCAGCGGCAATGGTTGCGCGGTGATGTGTTGGCCGGACTGGCTGCCGGTGCGGTCATCATTCCGCAGGCGATGGCGTACGCAACGGTCGCCAAAATGCCGGTGCAGTTCGGTTTGTACACGTGCATGGTGCCGCTCGTCGTCTACGCGTTCATCGGCGGGTCACGGACGGCAAGCGTCACCACCACGTCGACGATCGCGACCCTGACGGCATCGACGATGGTGGGTGCGGGCATCGCGGCGGAATCCGAGGATGCGGCGGCACACCTGATCACGCTGACGTTGCTCGTCGGCGTATTCCTGTTGGTGGCGCGGGCACTTCGGCTCGGCTCGATCATCGAGAACATCAACCAGGCGACGCTGACGGGAATCAAGGCAGGCGTAGGTCTTACGGTCGCGGTGGCACAGCTGCCGAAATTGCTTGGAGTCGACGAGAATCCGAACGCCACCGGGTTCTTCCACATGTTGTGGTCGGCGGTGCGCCAATTCGATCAGGCCAACCTTGCGACCGTCGGGCTGTCCGTCGTGAGCGTGACGCTGTTGCTGCTGATCGGGAAGTTCACGCCGTACCTTCCCGGGCCGCTCATCGTGGTGGTGCTCGGTATCGCGCTCGCCGCGTTCGGTGGTCTGCCGAGTATGGGCGTGGCACTGATTCCTGAAGTACCGCAGGGCTTTCCCGTGCCGGGTCTGCCCGCGTTGACCGAGGTCGGCCATTTGATACCCGGCGCGCTGGCCATCGCGATGATGGCGTTTCTCGAGACGGTGGCGGTGGCGCGGAGTGTGCGCCGCCCGGGTGAACCGCGCATCGATGCCGACCGTGAGTTGACCGCCAACGGCGTTGCCGCACTGGCCGGTGGCTTCTTCCACACCTTGCCGCCGGCCGGCGGGTTCTCCCAGACCGGCATGAACCTGCGTTGCGGCGCCCGATCACAGGTCGCCGGATTGGTCACCGCAGCGCTCGCGGTGTTGGTGGCGCTGTTCCTGGCGCCGGTACTGAGCGAGCTGCCACAGGCGACGTTGGGCGCCATGGTTGTCGTCGCCGTATTGGGCCTCATCGATATCGGCGCACTCGCCCGGCTGTACCGATTCGACAAGCTCGAGTTCAGCCTGGCGGCCATCGTGGCGGTGTTCGGACTCACCGTCGGATTGCTGCCGGCGGTCGCTGCGGGCGTGTTGTTGACACTGTATTTCGTGCTGCGCGAGGCCAACCGGGCCCATGTGGTGCAGGTACTGCCGGGCACCGAAGGTGCGGCGAATGTGGCTGCGGCAGTTACCGATCCGCTCGTGCTCCGGTTCCAGATCGGCCTGTACACGGCCAACCTGCGTGCCAACACCTCGACCGTGCGCGAAATCGTCGCCGAGATGCGGCCGAGACCGCACACGGTGGTTTTGGACCTCTCCCATCTGCCGTGGTTGACCTCGACGATCCTCGACGGCCTGCGCGATCTGGAATCCGATCTCGCCGACGACGGCGTCGCGGTACGTTACGCGCAGCTGAGGGAATCCCTGCACACCGTCGCGGAGCGCTGGCCCTGGTGGCAGGAAGTCGAGTCGCGGGGACGCTATTTCGCCACCGTGACAGAAGCTACGACCGCACCACAAGACTGATTTCGCCTTGCGTTGAATTTCCTTCGGTCGTAGCGTGGACGCACTATGCAGCCCGATGCCGTCGCACTGGATCGTCCTTGGAAGCGCCCGGGTGCCGCGTATTACGCGCTGACGCGCCTACGTGGATTGGTGCACTCACCCGTCGAGGTCTATGAGCCGGCGCCCGGCGTCGTCCGGGTGCACCACGATGTCGAGGTGGCGACACGAGACGGCACCGTGCTGCGGGCCAACGTCCACCTCCCGCCCGCTGACGACCGGTTTCCGGTGCTGTTGTGCGCACATCCGTACGGCAAGGACAAGCTGCCCACCAAGAGAAAGCGAGGCAGGGGATACTCGCTGCCGTTCCAGTACCGCGTCCTGCGCCAGCCCGGGACGGTCCGGTTCTCGACGCTGACCAGTTGGGAGGCACCGGATCCCGCATGGTGGGCGGCCCGTGGATACGCCGTCGTGAACTGCGATCTGCGGGGCACGGGCACGTCCGACGGCGTGGGTTCGCTGCTGTCCGACCAGGAGGGCGAGGACGTCTACGACCTCATCGAATGGGCAGCCGCCCAACCATGGAGTACGGGGGCGGTCGGCATGATCGGCGTGTCGTATCTCGCGATCTCACAGTGGAAGGCGGCAGCGCTTCGGCCACCGCACCTCAAGGCAGTCGTGCCGTGGGAAGGCATGACCGATCCCTATCGCGATCTGCTGCGTCCGGGCGGTATTCAGGAGGTCGGCTTCGTCAAGATGTGGGGCCGCGGGCTCAAAGCGGCGCGCCTGAAATACGAACTCGGGGAAGAGAACAAGAACCGGCCACGTTACGACGACTGGTGGCGCTCGCTCGTACCCGCCCTGGATCGCATCGAAGTACCTGCGCTCATCTGCGGCAGTTTCTCCGACAACAATCTGCACAGCCGCGGATCGATCCGGGGCTTCGAACGCATCGGGTCGACAGAACGCCACCTGTTCACTCACCGCGGCGGCAAATGGGCGACCTTCTATTCCGATGAGGCCCTGCAGGCACAGCTGGACTTCCTCGACCGGCACCTGCGCGGCAGTAACCGGCCGGCGCTTCCCCGCGTGCGGCTCGAGGTGCGAGAAAGCCGTGAGCACGTCGCGGCTGTACGCGCGGAGACGGCCTGGCCCCTCGAATCCACGCAGTGGACGCCGCGGTATCTCACCGAAACCGGCCTCGCCGCCGAACCGGCTGGCGCGAACGGATCCAAGGAATTCGATTTACGCTCAGGCGCAATCCGTTTCGGCTGGACATTGACTGCCGACACGGAGATCACCGGGCCGATGGCGCTACGGCTGTTCGTCTCGACCGAAGGCGGCGACGCGGACCTGTTCGTCGGTGTGGAGAAATGGCGCGGTCCGGAATATGTGCCGTTCGAAGGGTCCTACGGCTTCGGTCGCGACCGGGTGACGTCGGGCTGGTCGCGGCTGTCGATGCGCGCGCTCGACGAATCGACGTCCCGGCCGTTCCAACCGGTCCGCGCGTTCACGCACAGTGAGCCGCTGCAGCCCGATGAGGTTGCGCGCGTGGACATTCCGCTGGGTCCGTCAGCCACGATGTTCCGGGCCGGTGAGCAGCTTCGCCTGGTGGTCGCCGGGCGCTGGCTGTGGCCCCGCAATCCGCTCACCGGCAACTTCCCGGCCTGGTATGAGCGCCGTTCGCGAGGGGTCTGCACCCTGCACTGGGGCCCCGGACGGCACGCTCGGCTTCTCGTGCCCGTGATCCCGTAACGCGTTCCGCAGCGCACAATGAAGACATGCGAGTTGCGCTGGCCCTCGGGAGCGGTGGGGCGCGGGGCTATGCGCACATCGGCGTCATCAACGAACTCCGCGATCGCGGTTACGACATCGTCGGAATCTCCGGTTCGTCGATGGGCGCACTCGTGGGTGGCCTGTACGCGGCGGGAAAGCTCGACGACTTCGCCGACTGGGCCCGCACTCTGACGCAACGCGCGGTGCTGCGCCTGCTCGACCCGTCGATCACCGCCGCGGGAATCCTTCGGGCCGAGAAGATTCTCGACAAGGTCCGCGACATCCTGGGCGAGGCGACCATCGAGGGACTGCCGATCCCCTACACCGCGGTCGCGACGGATCTGATCTCCGGAAAGTCGGTATGGCTGCAACGCGGGCCGGTCGACGCCGCGATTCGCGCATCGATCGCGATCCCCGGGGTGATCGCGCCGCACGTGCTCGACGGCCGGCTGCTCGGCGACGGCGGCATCCTCGATCCGCTGCCCATGGCACCGATCGCCGCGGTCAACGCCGATCTGACGATCGCCGTCAGCGTTTCGGGCAGCGAGCCAGAGACACCCGCGACCGAGCCCGGCCCGCGGCCGACCACCGAATGGCTCAACCGGATGATGCGCAGCACCTCGGCCGTCCTCGACACCGCGTCGGTGCGCAGTGTGCTCGACCGGCCGACGGCCCGTGCGGTGCTCAGCCGGTTCGGGGCGTCGGTGCCCGAGCCCGACGACGACGTCGAGCAGGATGCCGAGCTGCCCGACATCCCCGACGCCGCGGGCGTTCCGCGGTTGGGGAGTTTCGAGGTCATGTACCGGACCATCGACATCGCGCAGGCCGCGCTCGCGCGCCACACACTGGCCGCCTATCCGCCCGACCTGCTGATCGAGGTCCCCCGCACGGTGTGCCGCAGCCTCGAGTTCAACCGCGCAGCCGAGGTGATCGCCGTCGGCCAGGACTTGGCCGCCCGGGCACTCGACGGCTGATCAGGCCAGGAACGCCGCGATCTCGGCGGCGACCCGCCGTCCCTGCGCCCGGCCGGCCCGCGCCGACGGCACGCGGCAGGCCGGATCGAGCGGGTTGGCTCCGAACGCTTCGACTGCGTCGTCGTCGGCGAAGACGCCGAGTGCCGTCCCGCCGAATCCGGCGATCTCCTCGGCGGTGCCGCCCGCGCCGAACGGCGACGGCACCGAGCGGCCCGACGGCACCAGCACCACCGCGTTGTCGCAGTCGGCCGCCAGCTCCATGTTGACGCTGCTGCCGACCCCGCCGTCCATGTAGCGCCTGCCGTCGATCGTCACGGGCGGCCAGGCGCCCGGCACCGCGCAGCTGGCGGCGACTGCGTCGACCAGTTCGACCCCGGAGTCGCGGTCGAAACCGACCAGTTCGCCGGTCGCGATGTCGATCGCCGAGATTCGCAGTATCCGGTCGGGCCAGCGGTGCGAAGGAAGCCGCGCGGCAATCACGTCGCGGCGAACCCCCTCGTCAACCGTCGGGGCATCGAGCGCGATCTCCCCGATGCGCTGCAGCTTCTGCTGTTTGGTGGTGTTCGGCGTGAGCATCGCCGTGACGAACAGCTCGGTGATGCCGTCGATACCCACGCCCGGGTCCAGCTCCGCCGATACCCCGCCGACCTGGCGGTCATAGAGCTCATCGAGGCTCAGCCCGCTGCTCAGCTGAGCCGCCACCGTCGAGCCGGCCGACGTGCCAACCAGTACGTCACTGGCCAGCAGCGCCCCTGCCGTGTCCGGCGATTCGTCGGCGATGCCGCGCAGAATCCCGGTCTCCCAGGCAATTCCGGCGATACCGCCACCGGCGAGTACCAGTGCACGTTTCGACATGCCCGGATTGTGCCAGGACTAGGTGTGCTGCGACGCAGCCGCCTTGGCGCTGAGCTCATCGCGGCGCAGTTGATGGCGCGGCGGCCCGGGAAACGCCACGCGCCGGTGGATCTCCAGATCGGCGTCGACGTGGACGAGCTCGCCGGGCGCAAGGATTTGCCAATGACCTTTGTCCATCGGCTCACTGGCGAACACGACCGACGGCAATGCGGTCAGGTGCTCGGATTCGGCGTGGATGCGGCGACTGTGTAACCGCAGGCGCTTCTCGGCGGCACGCCGCCGGTCGAGCACGTACAGCTCGTGGGTGTCGGGGTAGCGCAGCGCCCAGATGTCGGTGGCCGTGCTGAGCAGGATGTTGACGGCGTAGACGGGGACGTTGTCGGCCAACCAGCCGATCGCGTCGACGATGCCGGCACCGATGTCGCCGTGACGCGCCCGGATGGCCGCGGTGATCAGTGCGAAGACGCGTTCGGAGTCGGTCTGGCCCGCGACGAGTCCGTCGACACCCAACTCACGCAGGCGGTCGTCGAGCGCATCCATCCCCTCGACAACTCCGTTGTGCGCGAAGATCCGGCCGTCCTGGAGAAACGGATGGGTGTTCACCACATCCAGCGCACCCGTCGACGCGTAGCGGACATGTGCGACGAACGTCGTCGCCGAGACATCGTGCGCCTCGGTGGCGAACTCGGAGTCCTGCCACGCCGCGACGGGCTCTTTGCGCACCACCGGAGCGCCGTCGGCACCGAACACGCCGAGACCGGTACCGTCGGGATTGTGCTTGCTTTGCTCGGCGAGGTTGTCCGGTGCATCCAGCAGCCAGAAGGTCGCGGTCACCACACGGCGCCCGGCATGCAAGCCGAACAATCGGCACATGAGCGCTGATGTTAGTAGCTCGAGCGAGGAGAGCGATATGGCATCGACCATGCGGGCAGAGCGCTTCTATACCGATACCAAAACAGTTGTCGTCGAAGACGTTCCGGTCCCGGAACCAGGGCCGGGTGAAGTTCTCGTCAAAGTGGCGTTCTGCGGCATTTGCCATTCCGACCTGAGCCTGATCAACGGCACCTTCCCGGCGCAGGCACCGGTGGTCACGCAGGGGCATGAGGCGTCGGGCGTCATCGCGAAGCTCGGCCCCGACGTCACCGGCTGGGCGGAGGGCGACCGGGTGATCGTGGCCGCCGGCCGGCCCTGCATGAGTTGCCCGAACTGTCGCCGCGGCGACATCGCGAACTGCATGCGGATCCAGCTGATGGCCTTCGCGTACGACGGGGCGTGGGCCGAATACACCGTCGCACAGGCGGTTGGGCTCACGCGGGTGCCCGACAACGTGCCGCTCGAGCAGGCGGCCATCCTGGCCGACGCGGTGTCGACGCCGTACGGGGCCGTCGTGCGCACCGGAAAGGTCGGCATCGGCGAGTCGGTCGGTGTCTGGGGTGTCGGTGGGGTCGGCACCCACATCGTGCAGCTGTCGCGGTTGGTGGGAGCGGTGCCCGTGGTCGCCGTCGACATCAAACTCGAGGTGCTCGAACGTGCGCTTGAGCTGGGGGCGGACTACGCGTTCGACGCGCGCGACGAGAATCTCGGCGCGGAGATCGCCGAGGTGACGGGCGGCCGGGGGTTGGACGTGGCGTTCGACGCGGTCGGTTTGCGATCGACGTTCGAACAGGCGTTGAGCCAGTTGACCGTGGGCGGGCGGCTTGTCGCGGTCGGGATGAGCGCCGAGTCACCCACCGTGGGCCCGACCTCGATGTTCGGTCTGACTCAGAAGCAGGTGCTCGGTCACCTGGGCTATCAGAACGTCGACATCTCGACGCTGGCGACGCTTGTCTCCCTTGGCCGGCTTGATCTGTCGCGGTCGATCAGCGAGATCGTGTCGCTCGAAGACATCGCGGCCGGAATCGACAAACTCGAACGCCAGGAAGGCAATCCGATCCGCATTTTGGTGCAGCCCTGAATCCACTCACCGCAAACCAGGCGCGGCCCTGCCCGACAACAGCGGCAGATCAGGGTAGGTGGCGATGCCCGGCTCGGCCGCACAGACCGCCGGGATCGAGTTGACGCAGTGTGCGGCGGTGGCCACCACCCCGGGCTCTGGGCCCTCATCGCCGACTTCTCCCTGGAATCCTCTGATCGAAACGGTGAAGTCGGGATTGCCACGGACCTCCATCTCGTAGCGCTGCCCCTCGGGCCCGAAAGTCCATGCCGGGTCGAGGTTTTCCTCGCCCATGAGCCAGTTGACGGTCACCCGGACGACGGGCTCGCCGTCGACGAGCGCCTCCCAGTGGAACTTCCGTGCCGCGACCTGTCCGGGCTCGATGACGCCGATCGGCGACTCGATCGGGGCCGTTGCCACCGCGATCTCCTGTGAGGCCCGTATTCGCGGATCGGCGTTGAACCCGGCTTGATCGACCACGAGCTTGACGGCCTGGATGAAACCACCGTCGAGCAGCTTCTGCATCGGCCCGCTGAGCGCCTTGTCCGGGGTGTCGCCGAAACCCATGACATGGCGCACCACGTCGGGCGCGTCGTAGGTGCGCAGATCCGAGAATTCCTCGGCCCGAACGAAAGTCACCCCCGTCGACATGGCCGAGAACAGCAGCGGGAACTTCTCACTGATGCCGCCGGGCGCGATTCCGGTGCCGTGCAGGGTCGCGTTTCCGGCCAGCGCCGCCTCCAGCAACGGCGCGGCCTGCTTCTCGCCTGGGTAGATCCACCCGACGGGTGTGACCACGTTCTTGCCGGTGCGCAGCAATGCGGAGACCTCGTCGGCGTTGGGCATGAGCGGGGCATAGATCACCGCGTCGGCATCGAGGGCCAGGATGTCGTCGACGTTGTTGGTCGCGATGACGCCGAGTCGTTCGGTTCCGATGAGGTCACCGACATCGCGACCGTGTTTGGCCTCCGAATGCACCCAGCAGCCGACGAGTTCCAGATCGGGGTGTTCGAGCACGCCCTTGATGGCGGCCACGCCCACGCCCCCGGTTGCCCACTGCACGACCTTGAGCGCCACGCGACCTCCTCGGTGAAACTAGAACGCGTTCTACTTTAGGTCTACACCACGGTCGTCGTCAGGAGAAGAGCGATCGCGTCGCGCCACGTACGACACGACGACGGCCACGAGGACGGCCGGCAGAAATGCCGGCACGGTGAGCAGCAACGAATGGTCGGCGAAATAGGCCATACCGGTTGGACGAGATTGCCCGCTCAACTGTGACTGTCACATCCCGGCCGGCTTCCTCGTCTGGTCAGTATGCAAATGAGATTCATCCAGATCGTCGTTGTCGTGGCCGCGCTGAGCATGTTGGTGACGGGGGTGTGGATGCGGATCGATCCGGCATCCTTCGCCCAGTGGGCGAACTGGCCCAACCACGAACACTTTCTGCACGACGCGGGGGCGTTTCAGATCGGGATCGGGGCGACGATGCTGTTCGCGCTGTGGTGGCATGACGTGATCGCGGTGGTGCTGGCTGGGTTCGTGGTGGCCAACACCCTGCACGCGATCAACCACTTCGTCGACCGCGACGGCGGCAACACCGCCGACTGGTGGCAGCTGGGCATCTTCTCCCTGCTTGCCGTCGCCGGGCTGGTGGTCCGCATGCGTCAGCTGGGGCTCAAGAACGTGTCCTTGTCCGCGAATCGTTAGCGTCGTATGTTCCTCGACATGGTTAACAAAGTGTTCGTTGTCGGTGTGGGGATGACGAAGTTCGAGAAGCCCGGGCGCCGCGAGGGCTGGGATTACCCGCAGATGGCCAACGAGTCGGGCACCAAGGCATTGGCCGACGCCGGCATCGACTACTCCGAGGTGCAGGCCGGCTACGTCGGCTATGTCGCCGGGGACTCCACGTCGGGCCAGCGCGCGCTCTACGAGCTCGGCATGACCGGCATCCCGATCGTCAACGTCAACAACAACTGTTCGACCGGTTCGACCGCGCTTTACCTTGCCGCCCAGTCGATTCGGGGCGGCTTGGCCGACTGCGCGATCGCGCTGGGCTTCGAGAAGATGCAGCCGGGATCACTTGGCGGCGGTGCCGAGGACCGGGAGTCGCCGATGGCCCGTCACGTCAAGGCGATGGCCGAGATCGATGAGTTCGGATTCCCCGTGGCACCGTGGATGTTCGGCGCCGCGGGCCGTGAGCACATGAAGCAGTACGGTTCGACGGCCGAGCATTTCGCGAAGATCGGATTCAAGAACCACAAGCATTCGGTCAACAACCCGTACGCCCAATTCCAGGACGAGTACACGCTCGACGACATTCTGGGCGCCCGCATGATCTCGGACCCCTTGACCAAGCTGCAGTGCTCCCCCACCTCAGATGGTTCGGGTGCGACGATCCTGGCCAGCGAGGCGTTCGTCGACAAGCACGGCCTGGCCGGCCAGGCCGTCGAGATCGTCGGCCAGTCGATGACCACCGACTTCGCCTCGACGTTCGACGGCAGCGCCAAGAACCTCATCGGCTACGACATGAATGTGAAAGCGGCACAGCAGGTTTACGACCAGTCCGGCCTGGGGCCCGAGGACTTCCAGGTCATCGAGCTGCACGACTGCTTCTCGGCCAACGAACTGCTGCTGTACGAGGCACTCGGCCTGTGCGGCGAGGGTGAGGCGCCCGCGCTGATCGACAAGGACGACACCACCTACGGCGGCCGCTGGGTCGTCAACCCATCGGGTGGGCTGATCTCCAAGGGCCACCCGCTGGGCGCGACCGGCCTGGCCCAGTGCGCCGAGCTCACCTGGCAATTGCGTGGCACAGCCGACAAACGCCAGGTCGACGGTGTCACCGCTGCGCTGCAGCACAACATCGGGCTCGGCGGGGCCGCCGTCGTGACGGCCTATCAGCGCGCCGAACGCTAAGTCTGGTCCTGGGCTGGCGTTTGTCACGCCAGCGTTTGTCACGCCAGCGTTTGTCACGCCAGAGTGGCCGTCGAGCCCGAGCGTCACTCTGGCGTGACAATCGATGCGGCGACGGTGCCCACCAGACACCGCCCAGGCACTAGAGGGTGATCACCTCGTAACCGCCCTCGGCGTGGCGGGCCCGAATGGTTTTCTTGTCGTACTTGCCCACACTTGTACGCGGAACCTGGTCGATGAATGTCCAGCGCTCGGGCAGCCACCAGCGAACCACCTTGTCGGCCAGGAACTCCCGAAGTTCCTCCGGGCTCGCGGCAGCGCCCTCGTGTAACACGATGACTGCGAGGGGACGTTCCTGCCAACGGTCGTCGGGCACTGCGACGACGGCGGCCTCCAGCACCGCGGGGTGGGCGATCAAGTGGTTTTCGAGTTCCACCGAGGAGATCCACTCGCCGCCGGACTTGATGACGTCTTTGGCTCGATCCGTGAGGGTGACGTAGCCGAGCTCGTCGATCGCGCCGACATCGCCGGTGCGCAGCCACCCGGAGTCGAACTTTCCGGCGTCCCGCCCGAGGTAGTAACTGCCGGTGATCCACGGCCCTCGCACTTCCAGTTCGCCGACGGTCTTCCCGTCGGCAGGCAGCGGATTGCCTTCGTCGTCGACGATGCGTACCTCGACACCGCACATGGGCCTGCCCTGCGTCGCTCGCATCGACCAGTGCCGCTCGTCGGAGACATCGAACAACGGCTTGGCGACCGTCGCGAGCGGTGACGTCTCGGTCATCCCCCACGCCTGCTGGATGTACACGTCATGGCGTTCCTGGAAGCTCTGCATGAGCGATACCGGCACCGCCGAGCCACCACAGGCGACCAGCCGCAGCGACGAAATATCGTGTACCGCAGCCTTTTCCAGGCAATTCAGCACGTCGTTCCAGATCGTGGGTACCGCACCCGCCACGGTGGGACGCTGGGATTCGATCAACTGGATCAGCGACGTCCCGTCGAGGAACCGGTCGGGCATGACGAGGTTGGCGCCCGCCATCAGCGCCGCATAGGGCAGGCCCCACGCGTTGGCGTGGAACATCGGCACGATGGGCAACACCACGTCGGTGGTGCTCACGTCGAGCGCATTGGCGGTACAGGTGTTGAGCGAATGAAGATAGCTCGACCGGTGACTGTAGACGACACCTTTGGGATTGCCCGTGGTGCCGCTCGTATAACACATTGCGGCAGCGGAGTTTTCGTCGATATCCGGCCAGTCGAACTGGGGCGACTGCCCGGCCAGCGCCTCGTCGTAGCGCAGCACGGTTTTCCCGGATGCCGTCAGCGGAGCCAGGTCGCCGCCACCCACCACGAGCACGGTGTGCACCGTGTTCGCGAGCTCGAGAACCGGGGCCAGAAGCGGGATCAGCGACGAGTCGGCGATGATCACGCGGTCCTCGGCCTCGTTGGCGATGAAGGCGATCTGCTCCGGCGACAGCCGGATGTTCAGCGTGTGCAGGACCGCACCCATCGCCGGCAGCGCCAGGTAGGCGGCCAGGTGCTCGGTGTTGTTCCACATGAACGTGCCGACGCGCTGGTCGCCGGTGATGCCAAGCCCGCGCAGTGCATGCGCCAGCCTGGCGGCCTGCTCACCGACCTCGCGATAGCTCGTGGTTCGGTAGCCGCCCTGGCCGGTAGCGGTGGTGACCGTGCGGTCACCGTTGACGCCACAGGCATGCCGCAGGATCGCCGTAATCGTCAATGGCCACTTCTGCATCGTGCTGTCCACGGGCGCGATGCTATCCGCGGCGGTACGCGCTTCGGGGCGATTCGGCGGCTATGCGCCAGGCTTGAGCACCTCCAGGTCGATGACCGCGGGAACGCTGTCCACCCCGAGATAACCGGGCAGGATGTCGCCGAACTGCTCGATGGCGTCACCCATTCTGGCCTGGTACCGCTCGAACAGCGGCGCTGCCAGCGCGGTCGTGACATAGCGGACGCCGCCGGACGAAAGCGTCTGTGCGAGATAGCCCCAAAGTTGTTCGGAGACGCCCGTTTTACGGTGCGAGGCGACCACGGCGTGAGTGGCGAGTTCGGCGACGCGGCTCGACGACACGGTGGCGAAGAACGCCTGCCAGTCGCGGTAGATCAGATTCGCCTGCGCGGCGACGTAGGCCGTGCTGAAACTGTCGATGCCGAGATCAGGATTCGCCCGCAACGCCCGCGCGATCCCGACGGGCTGCTCATGCCCGCCGAGGCCCACGAAAAACTCCGATGACTGTTCCCAGCGCCGGAAGTGACACATCTCCCCGGCCGCGTCGTCGTCACCGCCGGCATAACCGCACTCCTTTCCGAAGACCTGATATTCCCAGCGTTTCGCGCGTCCGAACCGCTCGTCGGAACTGTCGATCCGGTCGATCTGCAGCACTGGCGCCGACATCGGTCACCCCTCCTTGGTCATTCAGCAAACATTCAGCACGCTCACAGGGAGCATGCGTCGACAGAATTCAGCGCAGAACGGAACTCGGCAGCTGATCGCCCTCCCCGCCGTCATGGCGCCGAATCACAAGCAATTTAGAACGAAACACCCAGGGCGGTGGGGGCTCCGTCTCCGGTCGGCGGCCTCATTCTGGGCGACGCGAGTGACATAAGACCTAAACCGACCGCCCTGGCAGCAAACAACGATGCGGCCGATCGAGCGGACCCGAAATCCGCACACTGCCACCGCGTACCGCCGGATTGCCAGCGGCCTCGCGGCGGCCGGACGCACATCCGGAGCACTTTGCTGCCCATCCGGGCGAAGGCCACACAAAATTCACGCGCGAAACCGGGAACGAATGGAGTTTCCGAAACGATGTACGGAGAGGAAGATGAGAAGTAACTGAGGAGAGGTGCGGTCAATGCGCGTGAAGTGGTCCCTGGTTGCAGTCGCTGCAGCTGCGATCGGGGTGATGGGCGCGCCTGCCGGTCTCGCCTCCGCCGAGGAAACGGCTCAGCAGGTGATCAGCCGCCTGCAGTCCGAGGGCTACACGGTCAACATCGACCGCGTCGGAACCGCGCCGCTCGACCAGTGCGTCGTCACGAGCGTCCGCAATCCTCAGCAGGTCAAGCAGTGGGTGCCCTACATCGGCCCCGGCTTCAACAATGACCGCGCCCTGGTCGAGGTGGTCACCAGCCAGACCGTGTCGGTGTCGCTCAACTGCCAGCGCTGAGCGCGCCACATATCGGGTCACCAACCCCACGGCCACCAGTGCCCGTAGTGGCCCCAGCCGTAGCCGCCGTGCCAGCCGCGGCCACCGCCCCATCCCCCGCGTCCGCCGTGCCAGCCGGTCTGCACGGCGTGGACGGCTGTACTTGACACGGCCGCCACCGTGTTCTGCTGTGCTGGCAGGGGCTCGGCCGTCGCCGCGGGGGCGACGGCGATGGCGATCGCGGCGGCGCCCGCCGCAACCGCGGGAATGATGTGCTTCGATGCTGTCCGCATGGTCACGCTCCTTCGAAAGCGTTCTTGTGCTTACCTTTCCAGGTTTGCGCGACACAGACACGGCGTCGTCACCGCTGACCCCCAAACATCACACCCTGCTAGCTGCCATCTCACGTGGCGAGCCGCTAACCCACGTCGGGGTCGTCTGAGAGTGCGTAGAGCGCTGGGAGATTAATGACGATGGCCTCTTGAGTGCTGCGTGCGATCACGACCACAGCCGGATTGTCGGGATCAGGGTTCTCCTCCCGATGTGGCACATAAGGCGGAACGAACACGTAATCGCCGGGTGCGGTAGCGACGCGTACCTCCTGCACGCCGTCATGGAAGACGAATACCGGATTGCCGCTTCGGACGAATATGGCGGTCTCGGACTCGCCGTGGTGATGGTTGTCCGAAGCGGTGGCGGGCGAAACGTGGGTCTCACCCATCCAGATCTTCTCCGATCCGACGGACCCACCACTGATCGCGGCGAACCGTTGCATACCTTCTGTCTGGGCGGTGGACGAGCTGAGTTCCACGGCCTTCACATGATGCACTCGGGTGCGCTGCGGCGGGTGGCCATGCCCGGCGTCGGTGAGGTCCGGATGAAACCCGTCGTGCCGTTTCGTGGAACCCATGATGTTCAGCCTTTCGTAATCCCTGCCCGCCAGGCTTGCACACCGCACGCCGGTGCCGATGGATGCTGGGGGTACAAGCCGATTCCAGTTGACGGGAAAAGAAGATGGGGGACAGCGCCGAGGACACCGCACCGCACGACGGACGACGCTGGAGGTAGGCAACAACGCCGCACCCGAAGGAGTACTACCGTGCGAATCTCACCCCGCCATCTGACCCCGCTCCTGGCCGCGGGAGTCGGCGCGATCGCGATCGCCGTCGCTCCCATCGCCGCTGCCGCCACCACGCCGACGTGCGGCAGTATCGGACCGGGTACCGAGTGCCAGACACCCGGCAACGTCCAGATCAACGACTCAACACCACCTGATTTCGAGCCGCAGTACCCGGCCTTCTCGCTGTTCGGGTACGGCGGGAACTACGCGCACGGCTATGGCGCAGGCCACGGCTTCGGTGGCGGCGGGCACCGCTGACCGTCGGGCTCTAACCCGAACAGTCCAGTGACACCGTGATCGTGCGGCGCACGACGACCGGGATCAGGTCGAAATCGCGCTTGCCGTTCTTGCCGATTCGTTCGACGCGGATCAGCTTCGTCTGCGTTTGCGGATTGCGCACGCTCGTGACGATGCACTGATCCAACGGCGCACTGCCCACTCGGTCGATGTTGACGTAGAACCCTTGCGCCTCGAGTTGGCCGATCGTCACGATCGGTGAATCTGCGCGTGCGTGCCCGGCGGGTGCCAAGATGGTTCCCACTGCCGCCCCCGACGCGGCCAGCATGACGATTGATGCTCGCATGGCCGTGTCTTCCTTACCTTCTCGTCTACCTTTTCGGTGACTCGCTCACCTGTGTTACGAGCGGGACGCGGCAAGGGTTCAACGGCGAAAGGCCCGGCCGGATGCACCGGCCGGGCCCGTCGTCCTCTGCTAGACGCGAGCGGGTTCTTCGACAGCCGACGGGCGTTCGTCGACCATCGTGAGCTCGTCGAAGGGATCATCGCCGCGCAGCACCGAGTCGACGCGTTCCTTGTCGATCGTCTTGGTCCACGAACCGACCAGGATGGTGGCCACGGCATTGCCCGAGAAGTTGGTCAGCGCACGGGCTTCGGACATGAACCGGTCGATGCCGACGATCAGGCCGACGCCGTCGAGCAGGTCGGGCCGATGGCTCTGCAGACCGGCCGCCAGCGTGGCCAGGCCCGCACCGGTCACCCCGGCGGCGCCTTTGGAGGCGACGATCATGAACACCAGCAGGCCGATCTGCTCGGTCACCGACAGCGGATCGCCCAGCGCACCGGCGATGAACAGCGATGCCATCGTCAGGTAGATCGCCGTGCCGTCAAGGTTGAACGAATAGCCCGTCGGGACCACGACGCCGACCGTGCTGCGATCGACACCGAGGTGCTCCATCTTGGCGATGAGCCGCGGCAGCGCCGACTCCGAGGACGACGTGGAGACGATGAGCAGGTACTCCCGCGCCAGGTATCGGACCAGCTTGAAGATCGAGACGCCTGCGACGGTCCGCATCAGCAGCCCGAGCACGCCGAACACGAACACCACACAGGTCAGGTAGAACCCGAGCATCAACGTCAGGAGCTGGGTCACCGCGGCCCAACCGGTCTGTCCCACGACGTTGGCGATCGCCCCGAACGCACCGATCGGCGCGAGCCACAGGATCATCACCAGGATCTTGAACACCAGCTTCTGCAGGTGCTCGATGCCACGGAGAATCGGCTGACCGGCATCACCCATGGCTTGCAGGGCGAATCCGACGAGCAGCGCGACGAACAACGCCTGCAGCACACTGCCAGCGGTCAGCGACGAGAGCAGCGTGTCGGGGATGATGCCCCGGACGAAGTCCATCAAACCGCCTGCCTCATGGGCGGTTTCAGCCAACTCGGCGCCCTTGCCCGCCGCACTTTCCGACAGATGCATGCCGGTGCCCGGATGCAGAACGTTGCCGACCACCAGGCCGATCGCCAGCGCGAAGGTGGACATCAACAGGAAGTAGACGAACGCCAGGCCTCCGACCTTGCCGACGGTCGCGGCTTTTCGCACCGATCCGATGCCGAGCACGATCGTGCAGAAGATCACCGGCGCGATCATCATCTTGATCAGGTCGACGAACATCGTGCCCAGCACTCCGACGCTCTTGCCGACCTCGGGTGCCAGAATCCCGACGGCGACACCGGCCACGACCGCGATGATCACCGCGATATACAGCCAGTGCGTGCGGTCCCGGCGCCGCGGCGGCGCCGGATCCGGTTGACGGTCCAGGGTGACGCTCATCGGGGACTACCTCCAGTTCGACATCGAATGCGGTCTGGAAGTAGGTTCGGCGATGACGTGAGCCAGGTCACGTTTTAGTTCATTACGTTCACGTCCGGAGGTGTTGTGGCGCGTTGGTGGCTTCGGCTGTTGGGCCGCTCGCGGCCCCGATCGCTCGCAGGCCAGGCGATCGCCCTGCAGGTCATCGTGGTCGCCGTCGTCGTGTTGGCCGGGACTGCGCTGGCGCTGCTCGACGCGCGCCGGGACGGTGACGCGGCCGCGCGTCAGCAGGTGATCGGAATCGCGACCGCGCTGGCCGACTCGCCGTCGACGGCCGAGGCGATCCGGTCCGGGCGGGCGACGCAGGTGCTGCAACCGGTCACCGAGGCGGTCCGGATGAGCACGGACATCGCATTCATCACGATCATGGCGCCCGACGGCACCCGGTTCACCCACACCGACCCCAGCCAGATCGGCGGCAAGTATCTGGGCACGGTCCAACCGGCCTTGCGCGGTGAGACTTTCAGTGAGGTGTACACCGGCACGCTGGGTCCTTCGGTGCGTGCCGTCGCTCCCGTGCGCAACAGCGACGGACGGATCGTCGGGCTGGTTTCGGCGGGTATCACGCAGCAGACCCTGGCACAGCGTTGGCGCGCACAAATACCGATGATCGCGGCGATAACCGCTGCCGCCCTCGCGGTTTCGCTGGTCGGAGTGTGGGCGATCCGGCGCAGGCTGCTGCGCCAGACGCATGGTCTTCGGCCCGACGAGCTGCGTGTGATGTACGACCATCACGACGCGATCCTGCATTCGGTGTCCGAGGGGCTCATCGTGCTGGACCGCAACGGCGTGGCGCTGGTGAACGACGAGGCGCGACGCCTGCTCGGCTTGCCGCCCGGGCCCGTTGCGCCCGGCGATCTCCCGGAGTTCCTGCGCAGTCACGATCCAGGCGCGCGCGACGAGGTGCACGTGACCGACGAGCGGGTGCTCGTGGTCAACCGGGCCCGCGTCGCCGACTCACGCTCCGAAGTCGTCACGATCCGCGACCGAACCGAATTGCAGGGAGCGTTGGGCGAACTCAGCTCACTGCAGGTGCTCACCGATTCGCTACGGGCACAGGCCCATGAATCGGCCAATAAGCTGCACACGGTGATCACCATGGTGGAGATGGGCCGGCCCGAGGACGCCGTGCGCTTCGCCACGAGCGAGCTCGAATTGTCCCAGCGACTGGTCGACCGACTGTCGGACGCGGTCAGCGAGCCTGCGCTGGTGGCGCTGCTGCTCGGTAAGACCGCACAAGCCGATGAGCGCGGAATCGCGCTGACGGTCACCGAGGACACCCAGTTGCCGGCCGAGACCGCGTTGACCGGGCCGGAAATGGTCACCGTGCTGGGTAACCTCATCGACAATGCGATGGACGCCTGCGACCGCGACGATCCGTGGATCGAGGTCACGGTCAGCCAGGATGAGGCCGAATTGCTGATCCGGGTCGCCGACAGTGGCGCCGGGATGGATTCTGCGACGTTCGAAAGGGCCATGCAGCGTGGCTATTCCACCAAGGGCGGCGACGGTGCGGACCACGGGCTCGGCCTGGCTCTGGTGGCGCAGGTGGTCAACAAGCACGGCGGCACCCTGCGTGCCGATGTGACGTACGGGTCGGTGGTGACCGTGACGGTACCGACCTCATGACCATCAAAGTGCTCATCGTCGAAGACGATCCGCTGATCGCCGAGGCGCACCACACCTATCTCGGGCGGCTGGAAGGGTTTTCCGCGGCAGCCGTCGTTCACACGGCACGCGACGCGATGCGGGCCGCCGCCGAGGCGGCGGCCTCCGACCAGCCGATCGACCTGGTACTGCTCGACATCGGGCTGCCAGACGCCAACGGAATATCGTTGGCGTCAGGTTTGTCCGGGCTGCATCCGGCTCCCGACATCATCGCGATCACCTCTGAGCGCGATCTGGAGATGGTGCGTGCGGCCGTCGCCCACGGCGCACTCGCGTATCTGCTTAAACCGTTCACCTTCGCGGCGTTCCGCGATCGGCTGGAGCGCTACCGCCGCTACCGTTCGGCGTTGCCTGCCGGTACCGATGCCGCGAGCCAGGCGGAGGTGGACCGCGCCCTGGCCGAATTACGTATTGCCGCAGACAAATCGGTGGCGCCGAAAGGTGCGGCGCCGCAGACCACCGACGAGATCGCGCGCACGGTTCGCGACGAACCCGGTGGGCTCACCGCCGAAGAGGTCGCCAAGCTGGTGGGCGTCTCCCGCGTGACGGCGTGGCGCTACCTGGAGCGGCTCGCCGACGATGGAACCGTCACCCGCAATACCGAATACGGCAAGACCGGGCGCCCCCGCACCCGATATCAGTGGCGCTGATCTCCCCGCACCTCACACCGCGAGCGACCGTGTTTGTCCCTCGACACGCCGTACTTGGCGTGCATTTTGCGCTCGCTCGCGAAGAGCGTCGGCGGGTCAGGCGCCGGCCGGCTCCAGCGCGGGCAGTTCCGGCATCGCGGCCGGTTCGGTCGCAACGAGCTGCGAGTACAGTGCGGGCAACGGGGCGGCGACGTCGAAAGCGTTGACGTGGCCGCTGTAGTCGGCGACGTAGACCCGAGCACCGTCGTCACGCACCGTGACCGCCGCGGGCTGCGCGTGGAGGACAACGCTGCCGAGAATCTCGTTGGTCAACGTGCACAGGACGATGATGCGGTCGTAGTCGACGACGTAAGCCCGGGTCGCATCGGGGCTCAGCACCAATTGCGTGGGCGCCCCACCGATTTGGACGGCACCCACGACCGTGGCGGCCGAAAGGTCGACGAGCTGCACGACGCCGCGATACTGCCGATCCGACGTCAACACATATGCGATGCCGTCCGCCCCGAGCGCCAGGTCGCGGATCGGTGCGCCGATCCACACCGTCGACTCGATCTGGGCGGTCTCGGCGTTGATGGTCACGACGCGGCTGCCGCGCGAATCCGAGGTGGCCGCATACAGCCGCTTGCCGCTGGGATCGACATGCAGTGCGTCGAGGCTGACCCCGACCCCCGACGCGATGTCGATGGTTCCGACGCGTTGCGCGGTGGTGTCGATGACGGCGATGTCGATACGGTCGTCACCGCTGCGACCGGCGAACACCCGCTTGCCGTCCGGGCTCATCGCGAGGGCGGTCACCGTGAGGGCCAGCGGGTACTCGGCGAGCACCGCGCCTGTGATGGTGTCGACGACGACGATCGCGTCGTGCCCGGCGGAGGTCACGCTGACATAGGCACGGTCATCGGCCGCGGTCACGGCGAACGGCTCCCCGCCCAGGCGGACCGAACCGACCACACCGAGGGTGTAGGGATTGATCACCGTGAGGGAGTCGGCGGCGGAGTTGGTGACCACGATGGTGTCGCGTTCGGCGTCAACGGCGATGTCGCCGATCGGACCGCGACCCACTTCCACCAGCCCGGCCACATCCACGTCGTCAAGCGCACCGTCGAACGTGACACTGCCGGCCGACGGCTCGTCGGCAGCAGTCTGATGTCGTCCGATGCGGCTCAACGCGCGCAGAAAGTTCTTTGCCATGATCAATCGGCACCTCCGCCGGCATGGCGTTCACCGGCACTAGATTCCAGGTCTGTCTGCGCCGGGGTGGCGCGATTGCATCGAGTCTAGCGACGGAAACACGCAGTCCTGGACGACTCGACAGCGAATGAGCCGCATGTGACGGCCTTCTCTCAGACTGCGCTTAAGAAATTCTTCGTTATGCATTTGTTATGTTTTTGTCGCAATACGTTAAATACTGGTTACCTGCGCCGACGGCGCACCTGGCAACCGTTTTTCAGGAAACACGCGACGGGGTTGTCAGAATGGATTCTTACCATTCCCACTCAAAATGAGCGGTAAATCACACCCCGACACGCCAGCAAACTTTCTCCGGCGTCAGAGCGGCGGGCACCTGTAAGCGGTTCATCCTCATGTTACAGCTGTGAAAGATGAGTCGCGGTTGGCCATTTGTTCGCTGTTCACCGCTTGATAACCCTCACACGGCGTTTTGAGGGCCACCCGCGTCACAGCGTCAACCATCGGCAGCCGCGCGTCCGGATAGCTCCGCACGCCGCCGTCCCGCTATGCCGCGGCGGGCATGATCTTGAGCTTGAGCGCAGCGGCGGTGGCCGGGCCGACGATGCCGTCCACTTTCAAGCCACCCGTGCGGCGCTGGAAACTGCGGACCTCGGCCTCGGTCAGCGGCCCGAAGATGCCGTCGACCGCGAGTTCCGGAACGGAGTCGCCATTGACCGCATTGAGCCGACGTTGCAGCTCGACGATCTCAGGCCCCTGCATCGGACGGAACAGCAGAACGTCGGCGTACTCGCCGACCGGAACCGGGGGCCGCGGCGTCGGAGCGGGGTTGGTGATCGTGCCGATCTGCGCCTGTATGTCGGCCCGCAGAGTGTCCATGTCGATGGCGCCCGGATCCCACTTGCCCTGGGCGCGGCCCGCGTATTCCTTGTGTCCGATCGTGCGCGCCGAACTCTGCGCCAAGCGCCGGTTGATGGCCGCACAGCACCGCACCATCGCGGAATACTGTGCGTCTGGCCAATTCTGACGATGCGGCGCAGTCGGGCTCGTTCCGCTGTTGGCGCATTCGATGCCGATGAGATGCCAGTTGCCCATGTTGGTCGGCAGCCACGGGTACATCCCAGCCCCGGCATGCCAGGCGACACCGACCGCCACGAGCGTGACCGCTCCGTCGCGTGCGATGTGCAATTGCGACAGTGGGCCGGCGAGATCGGGGCGACCGTTGGCGATCGACGCCGCACTCGCATTGTCAGATCCGGTGTGGTGCACCATGACACCGCGAATGTCCTTGAAATCACCGTGCCCGCGGGTACGCCAGCCGGGATACTCCACGAGATCGACGCCCTCGGCACGAAGTACATCGGCGAGCCAAACCGGATCTCCGGTCCATGGTCCCGTCTGCGGCACCGTGAGTCCTTTCAGTGATAGCAAACGCTTCGGAACTGTGATGCTACGCAGCGTGTACGACACCGCCTCAGACGCCAAACTGGTGATGCGTCAATATTTCTACTGCTGGGACAGACCCGCCTGTCACGGCCCGATACGGGTTAGCCATCGCATCCGTCCGCAAAGGCGCATCAATTTCGGCGATACATTGCTTGTCGTAGCTGTCCCCTACCGCCCGCCGGATGTGCGAGCATCTGCGCATGGATCCGCAGGAGGACCCCGAGGCCCGCATCCGCGAGCTGGAGCGCCCGCTCGCCGATGTGGCGCGCGCATCGGAGCTCGGCACCGGCCCTGACGCCGGTAACGTCAGCCCGACGCAGCCCTGGACACACGGCACTCCCTTTCCCCCACCGCCGCCCGGACCGCCTGCGCCGTGGCCCGGGTATGCCGATCAGTTCCCGGCGCCTCCCCCACCGCACAACGGGTCTGGTGCGCGCATCCTGGTGGTGCTCGGCCTCATCATGGTGTCGCTGTTCGCTGCGGGCATCGCGGCCTACGTCATGTTCAGCGGCGGTGGCACCGGCTCCGATGAGACGGCGGCACCGCCCAACCCGACCGTGCAAGCGCCCGTCATCGCGCCACCGCGGGTCACCACGGAGAGCACCACCGTGACCGCGCCCGGCGAGACCGTGATCGTGTCGGGCATCAACGAGAACCGCACGGTCGCGTGCAACGGGAATGCGGTGATTGTCAGCGGCATCGAGAACACCCTGACGATCACCGGCCATTGCGCCAATGTCGCCGTCTCCGGGATTCAGAACACCATCACGGTCGACTCTGCCGACAGCATCGGCGTGTCCGGGTTCGAGAATCGGGTCACGTTCCACACGGGGCAGCCCGAGATCTCGAAGTCCGGTCAGGACAACAGCGTCGAGCAGGGTTAGAGCACCTTCGACAGAAACTCCTGCAGCCGAGGGTGTTTCGGATTGTCGAACACTTCGGCGGGGGTGTCGTCCTCGACGATGTTGCCGCCGTCCATGAAGATGACTCGCGAGGCCACCTCTCGCGCGAAGCCCATCTCATGGGTCACCACGACCATCGTCATACCGCCCTCGGCCAGTTCGCGCAGCACTTCGAGCACGTCGCCGACCATCTCGGGATCCAGCGCGCTGGTGGCCTCGTCGAACAGCATGATCGACGGGTTCATCGCCAGCGCCCGGGCGATCGCGACGCGCTGCTTCTGCCCACCGGACAGTGTCGCGGGCTTGACGTGTGCCTTCTCGGCCAAGCCGACCTGATCCAGCAGTTCCATGGCGCGCTTCTCCGCGGCGGCCTTGTCCATCTTCTTGGTGAGAAGCGGCGCCAGGGTGACGTTGTCGATCACGGTCATGTGCGGGAACAGGTTGAAGTGCTGGAACACCATGCCGATGTGCTGGCGGACCTTGTCGAGATCGACCTTGCGGTCGGTGAGGTCGAATTCGTCGACGGTCACCTTGCCGCCGGTGATGTCCTCCAGCTTGTTGAGGCAGCGCAGAAACGTCGACTTGCCGGAGCCTGAGGGCCCGATGACGCAGACGACCTCACCCTTGCTGATCGTGGTGGTGATGCCGTCGAGCACCACCAGGTCGCCGAAGGACTTCTTGAGACCCTCGATACGAATCTTGACCGTGCCTTCCGGCTCGGATGCGGCGGCTTCGGGTACTAGCTGGGTCATTTCACGAGCCTCTTCTCAACACGATCCGACAGCTTGGTGAGCGCCATGATGACGACGAAATAGATGATTCCGATGATCAGCCACATCTCGAAGGATTGGAAGTTGCGGGCGATGATGATGCGCCCGGTCTGCGTCAGCTCGGCGATGCCGATGACCGACAGGATGGACGTGTCCTTGAGGGTGATCACGAACTGGTTGATGTAGGACGGGATCATCGTCCGGATTGCCTGCGGCAGAATCACTTTACGCATGGTGGGCAGGTAGCCGATGCCGAGGCTGCGGGATGCCTCCATCTGGCCCTTGTCCACCGATTGGATTCCGCCGCGCACGATCTCGGTCATGTAGGCGCCGGCGTTGAGCGACAACGTGATGATGCCCGCGGTGAGTGCCGACATCTGGAAGCCGAGCGCCGACGGGATACCGAAATAGATGAAGAAGGCCTGCACCAGAAGCGGTGTGCCACGGAAGATGTCGACGTAGGTGGTGCCGATGGCCCGGAGCAGGATATTTCGGGACACCCGGAACAAGCCGAATATGATGCCGAGCACCAAAGCGATGGCGATCGAGACGACCGTCAGGATCATGGTCATCTTGAGACCGACCATCAGGATCGAGAATGTGCTCTTGAGCAGGCCGAAGAACGAATTGTCGGTGTCGACCGCGTTCTCCCCCAGGTACGTTTCGAGAATCTCGTCGTAGCGGCCGGATTCCTTGAGGCTCGCCAGGCCGGCGTTGAACTTCTGCAGCAGTTCGCCGTTGCGGCCCTTGTTGACCGCGAACCCGTAGCTTGCGCCTTTCTCCTTCGGCGTGACGGTCTTGAATCCGTTGCCCTGTGCGATGCCGTACTGAAGCACCGGGTAGTCCTCGAAAACCGCCTGCGAGTTGCCGGTCCGGACTTCGTCGAACATCGAGGCCGAGTCCGCGAAATACACGGTCGTGAATCCGTACTTGTCCTTGATCGACTCGGCGAACTCGGCGCCCTCGGTGCCGTTCTTGACAGCGACGCGCTTGCCGCGCAGGTCCTCATAGGACTTGATGTCCTCGTTGGTGGCCAGCACCGCCATCTGCACGCCGGACTCGAAATACGGATCGGAGAAGTCGAACACCTTCTTGCGCTCGTCGGTGATCGACATTCCGGCGATGACGCCGTCGGCCTGGTTGGCCTGCACGGCTTGCAGGGCAGCGTCGAAGCCGAGCGGTTTGATCGTGACGTTGAAGTTCTGGTTGGCCGCGATCTCGTTGATCAGGTCGATGTCGATACCGACGAATTTGCCGCTGGCGTCTTGGAATTCGAATGGCGCGAAGGTGATGTCGGTCGCGATGACGTAAGTCTCTCCCTCTGCCGACGCGCTCGCCGGGGCGAGCATCGCCGTCCCGAAGAGGCCGACGAAAAGGGCAGCGCAGATCGCGAGAACACGGGCCGATAATCGCGAACCTGATCGTCGACTGTGAACGCGCTGTGGACAATCGGTTCGCATGGCGCGACTCCCATCGTTACGGCAGTGCAGGACAGCCCACCGTATCGCCACCTCGCAGCCGAACGGGAGAATTCGGGCCAGTTTTGGTTGGCTCCGCAAACGCGGCAAGAAGCTATGCGGTCAGGGCGCGACCTTGTAGTGGCTGCTGATCGCGATTCGGTTGAAGGCGTTGATCACGATGGCAACCCAGCGCAACGCCGCGATCTGCTGAGCCGTGAGCTCCGACAGCCGCTCGGCATCCAATTGGGCGGTGGCGTGGTCGGAGATGTGGGTGATCTCTTCGGCGATGGCCAGGCCGGCGCATTCCTCCGGCGTGAAGTACGACGTTTCGCGCCACGCCGGGATGACCGCGATCCGGTCGGTGCTCTCGCCCTTTTCCAGTGCGTCCCGCACATGCATACGCAGGCAGAACGCGCACCCGTTGAGCTGCGATGCACGGATCCGGACCAACTCGATCGTCAGCGGATTGAGGCCGGCGTCAGCGGCCGCTTTATCGCACTGGTCGTTGAGCGCGAGCACCGCCTTGTAGGCCTCGGGCAACGCGGTGTTCAGGGCTGGGCGAATGGACATGTGCACTCCTGCCGACAACTACCGGTGATCTCCATCTGATCTCCACACAACCTTCAAGCACCGCGTGTCCCACCGCGACACCATCAGGGACATAACAAGAAACGCCGGCATCGCAACGGCTCATCCATCAGGAGTTTGAGATGAAGAACATTCTCGTCGCGGCAGTGGGCAGCAGCGCGGCAGCGTTGGGCGCGTTGCTCGCGTTCGCCGCGCCGGCACAGGCCGAATCCGCCGCGCTGACCATCGGTCAACTCGAAGCTCAGGGTTTCGACGTGCGGCTCGACCGGATCGGCAGCGCACCCCTGGACCAATGCATCGTCACGGGTGTCCGAAACCCACAGGAACAAACGAGAATCGTGCGCTTCGACGGGCCCGGTGGCCGCGATCGTCTCGTTCCTGTGGTCGTCCGACGCACCATCACGGTGTCGCTGGACTGCTCGCGCTGACTTACCGCCAGATGATCCCCGGCCCCGATACCATCGCCTCATGGTGCGGGGCTGGGGGTGTCCGACGTGAACCTGACCAGCGGCTGGTTGCCGATCACTCTGCAGATCTTGACGTTGGTGGTGCTCGTGGCCGCTATCGGCTGGCGCACGCCGCGGTGGCGTACGCGCTGGGTCCCGATCGCGATCGGTGCAGGCGTGGTGTTCGCCGTGATCGTCCGGTTGTTCGTGAAGTTCCAGGGCTGGTCGGACCGGGCGGCCTCGGCTGCCACGGTCGTCTGGGTCGCGATCACGGGGGTCGCGATCGCGATCGCCATCCTGGGATGGCGCGACGCGGCGTGGTGGCGGCGGTCGCTGTCGATACTCGCGGTGCCGCTGAGCGTGGTGTGCGCGGCAGCGGCGCTCAACACCGCCACCGGGTACTTCCCGACGGTCCAATCCGCGTGGCAGCGCCTGACCGGGACCGAGTCGCCCCAGTGGATCGACGAAGAGACGCTGGCCGCGATGCAACGCGACGGCGAGCGCCCGACTCGTGGCACGATCGTGAAGATCACGACTCCCGACAACGTGTCAGGTTTCAAGCACCGGCAGGAATTGGTGTACCTGCCACCCGCTTGGTTCGCGTCGAATCCCCCGCCACAGCTGCCGGTGGTCATGGCGCTGGGCGGCGAATTCAGCCATCCCGAAGACTGGCCGGAGTCGGGCGGTGCACTGGAAACGCTCGACGAGTTCACGGCGCGCCACCGCGGCAACGCACCCGTGATGGTGTTTCCAGATTCCACCGGATCGTTCAGCAACGACACGGAATGCGTCAACGGGCCCCGCGGAAACGCCGCCGACCACCTCACCAAAGAGGTTGTGCCCTACGTGGTCTCGACGTTCGGTGTCAGTAGCGACCCTTCGAACTGGGGCCTCGTCGGGTGGTCGTCGGGCGGTACCTGCGCGTTGACGCTCGCCGTCACCCATCCGGAATTGTTCAGCGCGTTCGTCGATCTCGACGGTCAGCTGGGGCCCAACACCGGCACCAAGCAGCAGACAATCGCGCGCCTCTACGGCGGCGATGCGCAAGCGTGGGCGGCGTTCGACCCCCAGACCGTCATCCTCGAACATGGCCAATTCCCGGGCATGGCGGCGTGGATCGGAGTTTCCGACGACACGCCCACCGTCTACCGAGCGGCAGGCGACACTCCACCGCGGCCCGAGGAGATCGCGGATTGGGATCCGTACTCCGAGGAGCATGCCGAGAATGCCAACAAGTTGTGCGCGCTGCTCAGCGGGCACGGTGTGGAATGTTCGGTGTCGAGTTATTCGGGCTCGCACGACTTTCCTTCGGCAGGAAAAGGTTTCGCGGCGGCGCTGCCCTGGTTGGCCGGCAGGCTCGGCACCCCGAACGTGCCCGTCACCCCCATGCCTGGCACATCGGCGGGCTGACCGCTAGGGACGTCCAAGGTGCGGCTGCTGCTCGCGCAATGGTTGCGAATAGCCCGGACAGGTGACATCGATCTCGAACTGCCGCCATTCGAGTTGGCCTTCTTCTGGCGGAATTCGTCCGCTGATGGTGTAGGAGTCGTCAACCTTGGTTGCGAACATCTCGGCCGGATCGTCACCGAAACCACGAGCCTCGGGCAGCCGGAAACCCGCGGCATGAACCACCAGCCGGTGCTGAGTGCCGAGCAGCACCCGAATTCGCTTGGTGGCGTCGAGTTTCGACGGTGCAGCGTAGATCAGCAGCTTGCCGTCGGGAAACCTGGTGCAGTTCACCATTGCGCTCACCGTGTATGTGCGGCCGTCGACGACAACGGTGACATCGGAACGCGGACCGGAATCGCAGGCCGGAAGCGCCACGACGAGCAGCACCGCAGCTCCTACCGTGACCGCACGCATGTCTGCAGTATGAGGACGCGCGCCGGATCCGGACGGCGTTTGGCATTCACACCACACCGAATGTGCCCTTGCGGGCACAAGGGGTGAGGTCCGGGAGGGCACGTGCGGCGACCACCCAAGTCCGGCAAGGGCCGGCGAAAAGTCAAACCGAATAGGTTCACGGCGCGCAACGGCGACGAGCCGTTGAACGCGTCGGGTGTCGTGCAGGTGGGTGCCGCCCGCCAACACCGACTTGCCAGTTCGGCAAGTCTGCTTGCCACAAGCGCGTTCCGAAACGAGCATCGAAAAGATGAACCCGTTCACAGACTCGAATTCCGTTGCGACGTATGCCGACCGCCCACCGCGCCTGGTGCCGGGCTATACCGCCATGCAGCGCATGGCGGCCGTGCTGCTGGCCGAGCGTGTGCCTGACGACGGTCGCGTCCTGGTACTCGGCGCCGGAGGCGGCCTGGAGTTGAGAACGTTCGCACAGGCGCGCCCGGGATGGACATTCGACGGCGTGGATCCCGCCGGCGAAATGCTGCGCCTGGCCGAGGACACACTGGGACCGCTGTTGTCTCGGGTCCGCCTGCACGAGGGTTACATCGACGATGCGCCGACCGGCCCGTTCGACGGCGCCACGAGCTTGTTGACGCTGCAGTTTCTCGACCCGGACGAGCGCAGGCGGACCGCCGAGCAGGTACGCCTGCGGCTGCGGCCGGGCGCCCCGTTCGTCGTTGCGCATTTCGGCTTTCCGTACTCCAGCGATGGCGAGCGCGAGTTGTGGCTGTCGCGGTATGCCGCATTCGCAACGGAATCGGGCATCGACGCCGCCACCGTGGCCTCCGCACGCACCGCGATCGACACAAAGCTGCACATCCTCACACCGGACGAGGACGAGCAGGTGCTGCGAGCCGCGGGATTCACCAATGTCAGCCAGTTCTACGCGGCGTTCACGTTTCGAGGCTGGGTGGGATACGCGGCCGGCTAGACACTTTCACTGAGAGAATGCCCGGATGTTCGAGGGTTTCGAGATCCATCGGTCCGACAGCGGCATCGCGATGCGCATCGCTGGCAGCGGCCCGCCGCTGCTGCTACTCCACGGGTATCCGCAGACCCACGTCATGTGGCATGCGGTCGCACCGCGCCTGGCACGCAATTTCACCGTCGTGACGGCCGATCTGCCTGGCTACGGCGACTCGGAGCCACCGCCCGTGACGGCGGATCATGCCCCACATTCCAAGCGCGCGTGGGCGACACGACTCATCTCCGCCATGGCGGGGCTGGGCTTCGACCGGTTCGCGGTCTGCGGACACGACCGCGGCGGACGAGTCGCGTACCGGATGGCGCTCGATCATGCCGCCAGCGTGTCCCGGGTCGCGGTACTCGACATCGTGCCGACCGTCGAGATGTATGACCGGGCCGACCGCGAGTTCGGTTTCGGTTATTGGCACTGGTTTTTCCTGCCCCAGCCCGCCCCGTACCCCGAGACGTTGATCGGCCGCGACCCCGACGCCTTCTTCGAGGGGTCGCTGATGAAGGTGACGACGTTTCACCCCGAGGCACTGGACGCGTATCGGGCGTCATGGCGACGCCCCGCAACGATCCAGGCGATGTGCGAGGACTACCGCGCCGGATTCGGCATCGATTCCGAGCTCGACCGCGCAGACCGCGCGTCGGGACGAAAGATCTCCGCGCCGCTGCTCGCCTTGTGGGGCACGCGCGGCGTGATCGGCAAGTGGTATGACCCGCTGGCGCTGTGGCGCACCTGGGCCGAGCACGTGTCCGGATCACCGGTCGACGCAACACATTTCCTGGCCGAGGATCGGCCGGATGAGGTGGCGGCTCTGCTCGAGGACTTCTTGCGCTGACCTGTCAACCACAATGGGCCCCTTCCCGGAGGAAAGGGGCCCACTGGGTCGAGCAACTACTCCGCGCCGCCGGACTCCGAGCCGCCGGCCGAGCCCGAGCCACCGGCGCTGCCGGAGGCTCCGCCGGACTTGGTGCTCTCCGCCTTCGCGGGCTTGGCGGTCTTGCCGCTGGCACCGGAGACGGCGTCCTTGAAGCCCTTGCCGACGTTCTTCAACGCACCCCGAATGCCGTCGCCCACATCCTTGAGCGGGTTGGCCTTCTTGGTCGTGGTGTCGGTGCCGGTCTTCCCCGGAACAGCCTTCGGGCTCTCCTTCACGACGTCCTCGGCGGGAGCGTCGGCCGGAGCCGCCTCAGGCGCGGCCGCCTCCGGGGTGGCCTCTTGCGCCGGGGCTTGCGGCGCGGATGCCTCGGTAGGCGCGTCCTTTGTGGCCGCTTCGCCTGCGGCATCCGCCGACGAAACCTCTTCTGCTGCAGCACCTTCCTGCGCCTTTGGCGCTTCGATCGCCTGAGGCGCCACGTCGAGGGTGACGGTCGCGGACGGAGCTTCGGTCTTCAACAGGCTGACCTGGGTCACGGCGGACTTGGCCGCAGCCGGAGTGATCGCGTCGGCCACGAGCTCGCCGATCGTGAGCAGGCCGGCAACGATGCCGTTGGGCCCGAGCAGACCTGCCGCGAAATCACCCGATAGGGGATTCCCGTTCAGCAAGGCGTTGGTCACATCGGGGCCGAGGTTGAGCACCGCATTGGCCACCTGTTCAAGGTCGCCGTTCTTGATTCCCGCGAAGATGCCGTCGCCGGCAGCGCCAACTGCGCCCGTCACATCGGTGATGACCTGAACCGGTGCGAGCAGCGGAGCCAACAGGTTGTACACGTTGGGCACAGCCAGGAGATCGACTATGGCCAGCGTGTTCGCGATCGGCTGCCGCAGCGCGTTCTGCAGACCGGTCCAGACCTCAGGGTTGAACAGCAGGGTATTGACCACCCCGTTCACGACCGGGCCGAGAACCACGTTGACGAGCGTGTTGAGCGCGCCGCTCACATTGCCCGCGGTGAACTGCGCCACCGCGTCCTGCAAGTGTTCAGGCGTTTCGGCTACCGCACTGAGGAAGCTCTCGCCGAACACCTGGACGAAGGTGCTGATGGCAGCCGCGCTTGTGAGCTGGTTGCGCACAATCTGCGAAAGGATCGGCGCAGGATTCGCGGCGATCCGTTCGCCGAGCGCCTGTACGTTCTCGAACGCAGCCGCGAAGGCAGCCGCGTATCCCTCGATGGGGTTGGCCAACGCGGACAACTCGACCGCGGCCGATGAGTGCGCTGCCTGCATCTTGAGATCAGGCATCGGCGGCGCTACGGGACTGGCGGCCATGACGCCGACACCCGCGACCGCCACGCCCGTAGCCAAGTACGAGCGAACAGCTAGCTGCATGGGTACTCCTTTTGCTGGTTTACGTTTCCCAGCCGGAGAACTTACCTCGAAGTAAGTTAAAAGCAAGCAAAAATTGCAGATCAAGATGGCTTTCCATCGATGCAGGCAAAACGCTCTGTTGCCTTGTATCCAATTCGAAGTTTGCTGATCAGCGTTCAGGCTTCCCTTTCTAGCTAACTAGTTCTGTTGGCAAGTAGCTGGCAATCGCGCAAACATTCGGTCGACGCGCCGAAGCCAAGCGCGCGTGCCGTAGCGAATTAACTGACCAAGTGGAATAACCGAAGGCCACGCCCTACTTACCGGTCGGTAACAACCAGGGAGTATGTCGTGGCTCACTTTGCTAGCTGAACGTGTTTGGTATCACGCCTCAATGTGACAGCTACAGACTGGCACCCTCAGACACGAAACGGCCAGCAATGCGGCGTGTACAAATCGCCGAACATGTCTAGTTCGCTGGCGTCTTTACGTCAGGTGTAAAGCGCGGATTCCGTCGCTGGCCGGTAGGTCTGCCCGGTTGTGTTGAGCAACGTCGGGAAGTGGGCGACGTCGAACTCCGGATCGTAGGCGGGGTTTCCGCAGATTCGCGCGCCCGACCGGAGATATCCGCGCATGAGCGCGGGCAACTCGGGCTCACGGTGCGGAGCCAAATCACTCAGGCACCGCCCGTCGACGACGACAGGCCGATACGGGCGAACGGTGTAGCAATCCGGCGCGCGGTGGTTGCGCCGGAGGTAGTTCCGTGCGGTACGCAACCTGCTCCGACCGTCCGTCTCGGCGACCGGCATCGACACGCACCCGAAGACATGGTCATAGCCGTAGCGGTACGCGTACTCGAGTACCGATGACCACATCATCAGCACGACCGCACCATTGCGGTGATCGGCGCGCACCACGGCACGACCGAACTCGAGCATCGACAGCCGTAGCGGATCAAGCGCGGAGAGTTCGAACGACCCCGCGGCGCACAGTTCACCCGCCGCGATCGCACCGCCGGCGGGCAGCATCCGGCAGCAGGCGACGAGTTCACCGGACCGGTTGTCTCGGATGAGCACATGCACACAGTGCTCGTCGAAGCGATCGGCATCGAGACCGAACCCCGAGATGTTGCGGCTGCCTTCATCGGCAAGCACCGCGTGACGCAACCGCTGCGCGCCGTCGACGAGGTCAGGGTCGGTCGTAAGCTGCACGCTGTAGCGCGGCGTCGTGGATGCGGCAGGCGCGCTCAGCAGGGCGGTGGGGATGGTCATGTGCGTGCTCCTTGGTCAACAGCGTTGAATCACTGTGACGCACAGCTGAGCTCGCAGATATCGGCCGATCGGAGGGTGGGCCGGATGAGCCTGGTGTCCCCCGATCGGCGGACAGCAGGCTCACGCCTCACGCGTCGTCGCTGGGGTCGCCGGCGCTGGGTTCCGCGTCGGGTTGCTCAGTCGTGTCTTTCTTCTGGGCGCCGCCACCGAGCTTCTTCAATCCATCGGTGATCTTCTTCGCGGCACCGTCGACGTCCTTCTTGAAGTCGTCGACCTTATCGGCGAGATCCGAGAGTGGATTCTGCTTCGTCACGTTGAGCTTCGGCCCCTTCTTGACGGGCTCGGCTTCCAATTCTTCGGTACCCTCCGGCTCCTCGACGACTTCCCCGTCGGTGCTGCCCGTCTCGTCACTCTCCTCTTCCGAGGCGAGATCCGGGACCGGGACTTCGACTACCGCAGCGGCCTTCTTCGGCAGTACCTCAGGCCCGTTACCGGTCTGGACGCCGGCGGCCACGGTCGTATCGAGGTTGTCGTCGGCCGGTACCGAAAGCTGTTCTACGCGAGGGCCGGAATCGGAGGCGGAGGACTCGATGGCGCTGGGGTTGAAGATGCGTTGGAGTATCTGCGCGAAGGGCGTGTCGGGACCGCCGGTCGCCTCGGCCAGCGACACGTGCAATGCGGCGGCAGCGCCGACCTCGAACAGATACGTGGTGACGTTGTAGTACGCGAACTCGGCGAGGGGTGCGACGATCGGTAGTCCGGTGGCCGCCGCCGCGAGCAAGACCTGGTCGCTCAGGTAGTACCCCACTCCGGTGAATCCGGTGACGAAAACTTCCTCCGGGCTCGGATAGTAGGGATCATCGGGCTGGATGCCGCCACCCCACCCGTCGACAAATGCATCGACGATGCCCTGCGGGATATAGCTCAGTGGATCGGGCGCAGGCGTGGCCAGTGTCGCCGCCATTGCCTGAAGGTTTTGCGGCCCATCCAGATACAACGGGTTGAAGATCAATTGGAGGAGCGTGCCGAGCGGCGTATAGCGGCCGCCGGTGGCCTCGGCCAGCGACACATGCAACGCTGCCTTGGCGCCAAGCTCGAAGAAGTAAGACGTGACGTAGTCGTACGTGAACTGCGCCACGGGCTCCACGATGGGAAGCCCGGTATCGATGAGGGAAAGCAAGGTCTGGTCGGCCACGTAGTACGCGACGGCAGGCAGTCCGCGCGCTTCCAGCGGATAGTCTTCATCGGTGAGGTTGTAATAGGGGTTATCGACCAGAACGCCACCGCCATAGCCGTTGTTGAATACGTCGATGAGGTTCGCGAGCGTTACGTCGCTGAGCGCCAAGAGTTTCAGTTGATCGACGGTGACTGTCTTCGGCGCGGGCGCGCTCGCATTGACGGTGATCTGCTCGGCGGGCAGCACTGGCGGGGTGGCGGCCGCTATGGCGCCAACGCTCGCGAGGGCGATTCCGGCAGCGAGAACGGGCTGAATGCTCATGAATTTCCCCGACCGGATCCCTCTTCCAACGGCGCGATGCCGGCCTCTCTGGCAGAGAGACGTGAGGATCCTGAGGAGACTCTAGGGCCTACCTGTAAACAGCGACCACCTGAACACGAAGCTTCTTCCCTTTCGGGCAATTACCCATGAAAAGGCAAGAATCCGAATCGATTTGACCCGCCGGCGTCGAACTGAATCACACGCGTGCGGTATGCGGATTCGGCCGCGTGCTCAGTCGATTCGAATGACGTAGGTGCCGTCGTCGTCACGTTCGATCTGCTGGTCGAGCGCGTTGACCCACACCGGCGTATCGCGGCGGGACCCGAGGAACGCGGCCTGGACGGCGCCACCCGGCTGCAGGTCGACGTTCCACTCGTCGTCCTCGGCGACGATGGTCAGGATCTCGTCGCCGTTCGCACGCCGGATGGAGATCACCTGACCGTTGAGGTCCTGGTCGTCCAGCTCCGCCTCATAGTCTTCCAACTCGATTTCGTCTGCGATCTCGGTATCCAGCCCGTTGGCGTCCTCATGCACGCCGACGACTGTACCCACCGCTACCTGCCGCCACGGCAACACCAACACACAACCGATCGCTCCCCCGCAGGAGCAGCACACCCACGCACATTTGCCACGAACCGCCCCCCGGCCCTCCAACAGCATCGATAACGACCCGATGGATAGCCATATAAAGAAGTAGTGCACTACTCATGAGTTTGAGCAACGATCTCCGTAGGTTTCCTCATATCAGGCGTCGAGTCGCCGGCGCCGCGATCAGAGGAAGTTCGAAATGGCCAAGTTGACAACGTCTTCCGTGTCATCTGGGGCCTCCGTCACCAAACGCGAGACCCGAGCGCACACCACCCGCGCCAGTGGGACACACGTTCTCATCACCGAACAGGAAGTCCTGTTCGGCACCGCGGCCGCCGTGCCGCTGCCGAGACCTCGGCGCATCGACATCCTGCCGCGCATGCTGTCCTCCGTCCGGGCGCGGTGGCGGACCCGCGCCGAACGCAAGGCGGTGCGCCAGGATCACCCGTCGAAGCTCACCTATCTCGAACACTCGCTGATGTCGCGAGAGATGGATCGGTTCTGAGTCTGTGAATCGTGCGAGGAATAAAGGGTTTTGGAGGCAGCTCCCTTTCTACGCACTGCCCTGGCGCGCACCATGGCTTCATCAGCGGAGAAGGGAGCAGTCCGATGGAGCTACCGCAGACATTGCACGGCCAGCTCTATCTGCTGGCATACGACCATAAGCGTCACCGATTCGATGCCCACAGCCTCTGGCTGCTCGGGTTCGCGTTGCGCGCTGCCATGCTCACCGACCTGCATCTCAGTGGCTACATCCAGGACTCGGATGGCAAGGCCTGCCGCACGAATGGCGCCCGGCCCGGAGATCCGCTGTTGCGGTCCATGTTGAACGCCGTCCGTGCCGATGAGCCGAAGACCTGGGCGTGGTTGGTCGCTGCTAACCAGGACCAGGTTCCCCGCCAGGTGCGCGAACAGCTGACCGATCATGGCTGGCTGTGCACACAGCGACACCGCGCCCTCGGATTCATCCCCAAGCGTCATGTCGGGCCGTACGACGCGGACAAGGTCAGCGATCTGGCGGACCGAGCCGCCCAGGCCGTCCGCAACATCATCTGCGACCGAGAGGCTGATCCGCGGCCGCTGGCGTTGGGACTCCTCGGAATCCTCAGCGAGATACCGACGATATTCACCGTCGAGGAGCGTGTGCGGTACCGCTTGGAACTGCTCGATATGACCGCTGCGGCGATCGCCCCGATCTCGGCGCTACACGCGGCAGTCGAGTCGGTGCACGCCGAGACACGTGGGCGGGGCAGTTGCGGTGGCGGCGGCAGCTGCGGCAGCGGATGCGGGGGCGGCTGCGGAGGTTGTGGTGGCTAGCGCACGGCGGCGACTGCATCGCGCAGAGAACGCTGTCGCCGCGCTCGAACTTCCCCCTGCCGTGTTCAAGACGTGTCCGTGGGAGCCGCGCGCGCTCGTCGAAACGGGCCTACGGCAGTGGTTGCGCTGCTGCGCACCGGCATTGGGCAAGCGGCAGGTCATCGGCATGCCGTCGCGTGCTGTCGACGAGGCGTGGCACGGCCTGATCCTCTGCACGGCCTACTATTCGGAGTTCTGCCGACGCGCGTACGGCAGATATCTACATCACCAACCTGATGGAGCCCCGCCGTCCGCAGTGCCGGGCGCAGGCGATCCCATGCACGAGCAGTTGCGCCGAACCGTGCTCGCGTGGTCGTTGGTCGCCGAACCCGGGGAGGCCTGTGTCCTCTGGGATCTCGACGAGCGCGTAGGTGTGGAGGAGCCGTGGGGCATCGATCTGGCCAGTGTGGGCCGAATACAGGCGGCCGCTGTTCAGATGTGATGTCGCGGATCGAAATTCGAGAGCTTGGGATCGGGAACCTCAGCGGCGAAGTCGCTGTCGGAGAACGTGTAGCGGTACCACGGAGCATCATCGCAGCGCCCGAGTCGCGGGCGCAGATTGCTGAATGCGCGATACACGACCTGGTACGGCTGACCGTTGTAGTGCTGCAGTATCTCCTTCCAGGTGCGGGGCGCCTCACCGATCAAGGTCTCCATGTCCGACGTCAGTTCGGCCTCGGTCATCGCCACGACGTCGGGCGGCGGATCACCGAGAACGAAGACGGTGCTGCGATCGAAATGCTCGCGCGAGAACTGCGGCCCCATCGGAATCGTGCAATCCATCCCCATCTTCGACGCCGTACCCGGTGCCACGTCCGAGCCGATCATCGGGTCGACGGTCATGGTGTTGCAGCCGGGGATGATGATGGTGTCCAGATGTGGCATGAATCGAAACGCCATCGCGAACTTCACCGCGTTGTCGTCCCAGATGTCGATGTCTTCGTCAAATACCATCGCGATCTTCGGCAGTGCGAGTTTTGAGCAGGTCAGCATGATGCCCAGCGCCTGCTTCCCGTCGCCCGCCCCGTTCGGCTTGATCTTGGCGTAGGCGATGTTCGACAACCCACCGAGGTCGCAACGCACCTCCTTGACGTCGATTCCGGCGAACTTCATTGCGCCGAAAATGTCGGCCTCCAGCGCAGGCAGCTGCAGCATGTTGTCGGTGTACCAGGGATGGGTTCCACCGATGGTGGCGTGCTGGTAGATACCGCCTTTGCGGTACGTCATGGCCTTGACGACCGCGCGATAGTTCTTCTTGATGCCGCCGCCGTACATTCCGGTGAACTCACCGTAGGGCCCCTCGTCGTGCGTCAGCCCCTCGCTGGCCATCAGTTCGCATTCCAGGACGATCTCGGCGTTGGCGGGGACGAGGACGTCGATGGTCTCGCACTTCACCAGCTTCGCGGGGTGTCCGTAGAAGCTGCCGAGCACCTCGAAATCGTCAGTGTCCGGCGGCACGCCCGTCAGTGACGCGATCTTGTCGACGATCGGGCCGCCGATGACGACGGCGACTTCGAGATTCTCGCCTTTGTCCTGCGCGGCAATGGCGTTCAAGCGCTGACGATGCGACGTGCACGTCATGTCGAACATCTTCTCGTTCTTCGACCGGAACATGCTGCGGTAGATGCCCCAGTCGTAGACACCGGTGTCGGGATGTTTGCTGATCACCAGGTTGTCGTTGGTGAACGCGTGGCCGTCACGGTCGTGGTGCAGAAACAGCGGCAGCCGGGTCAGGTCGACCTCATCGCCGATGAGCACGACCTCCTTACACGGTGCGGTGTCGACGATCTCGGGCCGCACGCGGCCCTTGGCGAGCTCGCTCATCATGCGCCCGCTGCGGCTCTTGTCGCACCCGAGCGCCCATGCGGTCTGATCCTGGTTGGAGTACGCGTTGGCCAGAAACTGGAACTCGCAGTCTTTGACGTTCTCCACCAGGACGGCCGTCAGCGGATTGGCCTCCATGACCGCGGGCAGCTCGTCCACCCGCTTCTCCTCGGTGATGCGGACAAGCATGCCCGCCTTTTCCATGTCGTCGACGAAGTCGCTCAGATTCTGTTGTGGCACGCTCGTCCCCCTAGTCGAACGCCGGTGCGGCGTAGCCGGTCTCGGCGTAGTCGCGCAAATGGTGCAGCAACACGCCCCACGTCGTGTTGCACTTACGGAAGTTTCCGTGAGTACCGGGCCAGCCGGCGTGTTGAAGTTCCAGCAGCGTGCGGTCATCAACGGGCGTGATGACGAACGTCGCGGTGGTGCCGACGGAATCACCCGGCCCTCGGGTGCACCGCCAGGCCACCCGACTCGGCGCCTCCGATTGCGTGACCTCCCATCGGAACTCCGGATGATCGCCGAAGGCGAACACCCATTCGCTGCCGACCGATCCGGCGCCCGAGGCGTTGGGCGTGTGCCAACCCTTGAGGCCCTCGAGAGTCGTCAGAGCGGCGAACACCCGCTCCGGAGGGGCGGAAACCTTGATCTCATGGTCGATTTCGGGCACTGTTCTCCTACCTCGCGTCGAGTTCTGGGAATGCGTAGTCGCGCCATCCAGGCACGTCGGCCACCTCGACGAACTCCCGGCCGTGCTCGGCCTGCGCGGGGCCGCATGCTTCACCGGCCACCTTGACCGCGGTTCCATAGGGGTAGGTCGCATCGATGCCGAGTGCCGATCCCGTGCGGCGGTCCGGTGGCAGTGTTTCGTCAAGCGTCGGATCGAGCGGCCCACCAGGCAGGTCATCGACGACGATGACGTCGCGCGCGGGCTGCGTCCGAAAGGCCAACGCCCACTCGACTTCCGCGGAGTTCTGGACGTCGATATCGGCGTCGACCACGATCACCGTCTTGGGCCGCACGTTCGACCCCATCGCGGTCAGGATCGCGTTGCGGGCCTCACCGGCGAATCGGGGCCGCATGGCCATCACCACTCTGAAGTTCACCCCGCCGGACGGCGGGATGGCCACTCGCTCGATCGTCGGGAACGTCTTTCGCATTGAGTCGAGGAACGAGGCTTCGAACGCCAGTTGCTTGAGAACGTGGTTCTCCGTTGTCGGCTTTCCGGTGAGCAATGCCTGGAAATACGGTTTGTTTCGGTGCGTCAGCGCAAGCGGACGGGCAATCGGTTTCATCGAGCCGGGCGTGTAGTAGCCCGTGTACTCGCCGAGTGGCCCCTCGAATACGGTGTGTTCGAAATCCACCTCGAACTCGATGACGAACTCGGCGTGCGCGGGCACTTCCAGATCGATGGCGCGGCACTTCACCAACTCGACCGGCGCTCCACGCAAACCGCCTGCCACTTCGAAATCGTCGGTGTCCTCAGGGACCTGGATGGGACCGGTGTAGGCCAACATCGGGTCGACGCCGATTACAAGCGCCGCCCGAAAACTCTTCTGTCCCAGCGCAGCAGCCTTGGCCAGGTTTTTTCCGAATCGGTGATTGGGCATGGCCATAAACGACATCGTGTGCTTGTCGATGATCTCGAAGCGGTAGTGGCCGATGTCGGGTACGCCGGTGTCCGGGTCACGGCTGACGACGATGCCCGGTGTGATGTAGGGGCCACCGTCGTCGGGGCTGTACCTCGGCACGGGCAGCGTCGACAGGTCGATGTCGTCGTCGATGATGACGTTTTCGTGTACCGGCGCGTGCTCGATGACCACGGGCGGGATGCGGTGCGCGAGTCCGCGCAGGATGTGCGGTACGACGGTGTCCTCGTCGCAGCCGTATGCGATCAGGGCCTTGGCTCGTGAGTTGTACACCCCTCCGACCAAGGGAAACTCGGTGCCGTTGTTCGTGAACACGATCGCCGGACCGGCCACCGATGCGCTCTTGCGCATGGCCTTCGCAATCTCGAGGTCGAGCGCTACGGGACGTTCGACGTCGATGAGTTCCCCCCGCGCACGCAGCGCATCGAGGAACTCCCGGAAATCCTGGTACGGCACGAGGGATGCCTCATCTCTCTATGGGGCGTGTCCAGCGAAATAGAGAAGTACGGTGTCATCGTTGCCGAGACACCGTATTCATGCCAGCTGAATCGGCAAAGACATTGCCAGACATGACTTTGCCGCGGTTGACTATCACCGCCCAATCGGCCACCGCCGAAAGGCCCGGCAACGTTCTTCGCGCGTTCCGAACTGACGAAGCCGTCAATGCCCTGCTTGCAACGGCTGTGCGGGCGTCGCCTACCGTGTCTCTGCCGCATACCGGGCGAAAGGAGAGTCTGATGGCTGAAGCCGCCATTCGGCAGTGCATCGCAGACGCGGTGAGTGCGATCCGCACGCGCGACATCGACGGGCTCGTATCGCTGTATGCGCCGGATGTCGTGTCGTTCGATCTCGGCGCACCTCTGCGGTATGCCGGCCGAGACAACAAGCGACGCGCCTGGGAGGAGTTCTTCGCCGCCTACACCGGGCCCATCGCCTATGACATCCATGAGTTGTACGTCACAGCACAGGAAGATCTCGCGTTCGTTCACAGCCTCAACCACGTCAGCGGGACTCTTGCGAACGGCCGCATAACGGACATGTGGGTGCGGTGGACGGCGTGTTTCAGACGCGTCGACGGAGTTTGGCTCGTTGCACACGACCACGTGTCGGTGCCCGCGGACCTCGAATTCGGTAAGGCGGTCGTGAACTTGACGCCCTGATTCATCGTCTGACAGCTATCGACGTTTACAACCGGCGCGCACGGGGAACAACCGACGCCTCAGCGACGTTGCCCAAGCACCGGCCTATAGAGGGAGGATCACCAATGGCTACCGACTACGACGCGCCTCGCACCAAAGAAGCTGATGAGGTCGGCGACGAGTCACTCGAGGAACTGGCCACCCAGCGACGGGCTTCCGTCGACACGGCTGTGATCGACGAGGACGAGACCGTCGATTCGTTCGATCTGCCGGACGCGGACCTGACCGGTGAGGAACTCACCGTCCGGGTGATCCCCAAGCAGGCCGACGAGTTCACCTGCTCGAGCTGCTTCCTCGTGCAGCACCGCAACCGCCTCGCCCTGCAGCGCGGCAACGAGCAAGTCTGCGTCGACTGCGTGTGAGGGACCGGCGGCCCGCTGTCAGAAATGCCAGCGGGTTGTCGCGATGCGCTCCTGGAACGCGCTCAGCGCCTCGAGGTCCTTCTTCATCAAGGGTTTGTTGACCTTCTCGGTGAAGAAGTCGATCAACGGACCGGCGAAGAACGCGGTCATCACGGTCCCGATGCCGACCTGTCCGTGGAATGCCAGGGCCAGCGCCACGAACACGAGATCCTGGGCAACGCGCACCACTCGGTAGGGCAGTCGCGTGTGGTCGACGATGATCGGGGCAACCGCGTCATACGGTGAGTTACCGAGCGCGGCGGTCATGTACATCGACGCGCCCGCGGCGAACAGCGTGATCCCGATGAGGAACATCACGGCCTGCTCCAGCCGAGTCGGTTCGCCGGGTACCAGCGGGCTCAACATCGCTGAGAACCACTGGATGAAGTAGCCGGTCATGACCATGTTGATGACCGAGCCGATCCCGATGTACATCCGGCCCAAGAACAGAATCGGGATCAACAGCACCGCGTTGCTGATGAGTTGATACGTGCCGAGGTCGAGCCCGACCGTGTTGCTGATGCCGATGTTGGCCGCGGTGTAGGGGTCGACACCGACCTGCGCGACGCGCAACACCGCAGACCCGAGCCCCAAGACGGCCACCCCGACGAGCGCCCAGAACGAACGCCGCCAATAGTGGCTTTCTCGGTTTCCCACATCTCACCTTCCGACTGGTAACAGCCTGCTGCTGACTTTGCCATGGAATGCGGCCCGCATCCGCGGAGAGATCCAAATCTTGACCACACCAAGCATGTGACATAGCTTACGTGGAAACGATTACATGGAAACGTTTCCACGGAGGGTGGGCACCTTGGCCAATGGCGTCACCATTCGCGATGTCGCTGCGGCGGCAGGCGTTTCACTCGGAACGGCATCGCGCGTGCTGTCCGGCCACCCGGCCACGTCGCCGGATGCCCGAACGCGGGTCACCGAAGCGGCGGCCGCGCTCGGCTACCGCCCCAACGCGCAGGCACGATCGCTGCGACTGACCCGTACGCACACCATCGGCCTTCTGGTGTCCGACGTCCGCAACCCGTTCTTCGCCGATGTGGCGCACGCCGCGGAACAATCGGCCCTCGATGCCGACTACATCACGCTGCTCGGCAATGCCAATGAGAATGTGGCGCAACAGGATCGCTACCTCGAGACGTTCCTGACCCAGCGCGTCGACGGCGTCGTCCTGACACCGCAGGGCCGCGGTGCGGGCATGCTCGAGACCTTGATCGCGTCGGGCATGCCCGTGGTTTTCGCCGACCGCACGGTGGACGGCATCGACGTGCCCAGTGTCACGACCGATTGCCGGGGTGGGCTCGACGAAGCCGTTGCGTATCTGGCCGCGGCAGGACATCGCCGGATCGGCTTCATCGGTGGCCCCGAAGCGATTTCGACGGGTCGCGATCGTCATGCCGCGTTTCTCGACGCGCTGCCCCACCACGGCCTGACGGTTCACCCTGAACTCATCACGTTCGGCGACTTCCGTGCGGAGAGCGGCGCCGAGGCTGCCGACACTCTTCTCGCGGGCGCCGACCGGCCAACGGCGATCCTCGCCGCCGACAACCTCATGGCGGTGGGTGCACTCACCGCGATCCGCCGGCACAACCTGCACTCCGGGAGCGATATCGAACTCATAGCGTTCGACGACATCGAATGGTTCGCGCACGTCGATCCGCCGCTGTCGGTAATCGCCCACGATCCCGGAGCCATCGGCCGGCACGCCGTGGGTCTGTTGCTGCAGGTGATCAATGGGGACAAGCCCGAATCGGTCGTGCTGCCAACTCGTTTCGTCAACCGCTCGACGAGTGGTACATCGCGATGAGGGACCGGCGAGTGTTCGTCGTCGGCAGCCTCAATGCCGACCACCGGGTACGAGTGGCCAGGATTCCGTCGGCCGGGGAAACGGTGATCGGCGGCGACGTCGCGGTGTCGCCGGGTGGCAAGGGCGCCAATCAGGCGGTGGCTGCGGCCAGGGCGGGTGCGAGTGTCACCCTTGTCGGTGCAGTGGGTGCTGACCGCGACGGCGAACTGCTGTTGGCCAGGCTGGCCGCAGACGACGTCGACACCAGCCACATCCGCGTTGTCCCGCACGCTTCGACCGGACGCGCCATGGTCACCGTCGATGACGACGGCGAGAACTCGATCGTGGTGTCACCCGGCGCCAATTCTCGGTTGACCATCGGCGACGTCGATACCGGGCTACGCACCATGACCGCCGGCGATCTCCTGCTCCTGCAGTTGGAGACGCCCATGGCGCTCGCGACGCACTCGGCACGGCGGGCCGCCGAAGCGGGGGGCACCGTGGTGATCAACGCCGCACCCGTACCCCCATCGCTCGACGATCTGCTGTCACACGTCGATCTGCTGGTCGTCAATGGACACGAACTCTCCGGTATCGCAACGCTTCTGGACGGTCGGCCCGCTCGCACCGGCCTGACAGACGACATGGCCGTGCTCGCCTGCGCCTCGGGCGCGACTGTGGTGTGCACCGCCGGAAGCGACGGCGCGTATGTCAAGCGAAGCGACGGCGTCGCACATGTCGAAGCCCGCCGGGTGAAGGCCGTCGACACCACGGCGGCCGGCGACACCTTCATCGGCTATCTCGCCGCCCGCCTTGCTGCCGACCCCGGTGATGTCACCGGCGCACTCAGATACGCGGTCCACGCCGCGGGGCTTGCCGTCACCAGACCCGGAGCCATGGACTCCATCCCGCATTTCAGCGAAATCACCATTACAACAACCTGACTCAACGAGGAGACATCATATGAAGATCGCACTGGGCAACGACCACGCCGGCTATCCACTGAAGGCACACGTGCGCACCGTGCTGGAAGGCCTCGGCCACGAGGTCATCGATCGCGGCGCGCAGAGCGAGGAGCCGGTGGACTTTCCCGACGTCACGCGAGACACGTGCGAAGCGGTTCTCCGCGGCGAAGCCGACCGGGCTGTGCTGGTGTGTGGCACCGGCGCGGGTGCGGTGATGGCGGCCAACAAGATCGCAGGCATTCGATGCGCCCTCGCCCATGACGTGTACTCCGCGCATCAGAGCGTCGAGCACGACGATGCCAACGCAATCGCGATGGGTGCCTGGGTTATTGGCCGCGCGACAGCAGGCGAAGTGCTCGAAGCCTTCCTCGCGGCGCGTTTCGACAACGACGAGGACACCGTGCGCCGGGTTCGCAAGCTTCGCGAACTGGAACGTATGTCGGCCCGCGAGCTGGCCGCCGAACTCTGACCCTGACCGCCGCGAACGCTATCAAAGGAGATACGCAATGAGCATCGGCATCGAAGACCGACAGAAACAAGCCGAGTTCGGCTCACCGGGAAAGCTCAGGACAGCTTTCGGCGCGGCGGCCGGAACATGCGTCGAGAACTACGATTTCGTCGCATACGGGACGGCGTCGGCTCTCTATTTCGGCGACGTGTTCTTTCCGGAGTCCGACCCGACCGTCGGCACGCTGCTGTCCTTCGCCACTCTCGGTGTCGGGTTTCTCATGCGCCCCATCGGCGGATCGGTCGGCGGCTACCTGGGTGATCGGTTCGGCCGCAAACCCGTCCTCGTCGGCGCGCTGCTCATGATGGGCATCGCGACGGTCACAATCGGCCTGCTGCCCACCTATGCCCAGGTTGGCGTTCTCGCGCCGACACTGCTGGTGATCATCCGCATGATCCAGGGCCTGGCCTTCGGTGCCGAGTGGGGTGGCGCAGTGCTCATGGCCTACGAGCACGCTCCCTGGCGTCACCGCGGTCGGTTCGCCGCCATCCCGCAGGCCGGCAATCCACTCGGGATCGCCCTGGCCAACATCGCTTTCCTCGGCAGCGCGATGCTCGACAACGACTGGGCATGGCGAATCCCGTTCCTGGCAAGCGCGATTCTGATCATCGTCGGGCTCTATGTCCGGATGCGCCTTACCGAGTCACCGGAGTTCGAGGCAGTGAAGGCCGAGGGCCAGGTCGTGCGCAACCCGTTCCTGACGGTGCTGCGCGAAGACTGGCGAAACATCCTGCGTATCATCGCCCTTCGAGTCGTCGAGTCCTGTGCCTACTACCTCACCGCCACGTATCTGCTGAGCTACATCACCAAGCGCGATCCAGCCGATCGCACGGCAGCACTGGCAGGCGTGGTGATCGCGAGCCTCATCGCCGTCGGTACGACGCTGGGAGCCGGGGCGCTCACCGACCGCGTCGGCCGGCGTACCGTCTACCTGGCGGGTTGCATCCTGGCGATCGCGTTCGGCATCCCGATGTACCTGTTGGCCAATACCGGTCAGCCGTTCCTGATCGCGGTGCTGTTCATCATCGGTATCGGCATCATCCACGCGGGTCTGACCGGAACGCAGGCCGCGTGGTTCGCAGAATTGTTCAACACCAAGACCCGCACCTCGGGTGCGTCGATCGGATACCAAGTGGCCGCTTCCATTGCCGGTTTCGCGCCGTTCCTCGCGGTGCTGTTGGCCGACTCGTTCGGTTGGATGGGGCCTGCGCTGTTCTACGTCGGGGTCGGGTTGGTGGGCCTGGCCGGCGTGTTGGCCACACCTGAGACGTGGGGTCCGCGGCAGCGCGCCGAGGTCGAGGCCGTGATCCGGGGTGAGGTCGACCCGGCGGTCAGTGGTTCTGCGCCTGCCACGCCCGGGCCGCGATGAGTTCGGGTACCAACGTCTCGGTCAGCAATCGGACGTCGTCGACTTCGTCGCCGGGATAGCGCAGGGTCGACTGCGCACCCGGCACGTCACCCCCGACACCGACGACGGTGCTGCCGCGCATCGACGTCCATTCGGAAAGCTGTGGTTCCCAGGGAGATCCGGCAAACACCAGCAGCCGGTAATCGGTCGTCTTCGTCAGGTACACGTCGACGTGGCTCCAGTCGCCGGTCTCACAGCCCACCGCGCCCAGCCGGGGGCCCTCACGAAGCATGAGGGCACCCTGCTGGGCGGATGAGAACCGGTGCGCCGGCGCCGCGAGGTGCGTGCCGGCAGGGCCCAGGAGGAGATCGGCAACCGCTGGCCGCCAGTCCGATTCGGTGTCGAGCAGATGCGCACTCGCGGTAGCCGCCGCATTGATGGTGGCCACGAGCGCGTGGTTGTCCTCACCGGTCAGCTGGCATTCGAGTGCCACCAGCAGCGCGAGGGTGTGCTGATAGCTGCGGCAGGCGACGCCACCTTCTTCCCTGTCCGCTACGACGTCGACGACGGCCCCGCAACGCTCGGCCAGGGCCGAACCGGGCGTGTTCGTCAGGGCGACGAAGATCGCGTCACCATTCGCGTTCTGCATTCGCTCAAGCGCGTCAAGGGTTTCCGCCGACCCCCCGGTCGCCGAGATCGCGACCACGAGCGTGCCCGCGCCCCAGGCGGGTATTAGGTGAGAGGACGCGAGCTCCGACACGGCTACCAATCCACGCGCCCGCATCCGGGCCGCTGCCACCCCACCGGCGTACGCAGAGGATCCCATGCCGAGTAGCACGACGCGTTCGATGCCCGAAGGCACAACCGGTGCCCACGGGTTGCCCTGTGCCAGCGTGCCGGCGAGCCGGGTGAGGGTTTCCGGTTTGCGCCGCAGGTCGGTGTAGAAGGCATCGGGATTCACGGGGCGCTCCCTTCGTCGAGCAGTGCGGGTAACGCCGCGTCGGGCACGTACATCCAACGTGGTAGATGCTTTGCCGCGTAGATGATTTCACGTAGCACCTGCTGCAGCCTGAGCGCCCGCAGCGGAGCCCGATCGTAGATGTCGGCGTATCCCAGTTCGGTGAGCCGGGTGAGGTAACTGTCCAGGAAGGTCGCCCGTGTCAGCGTGTTTACCTCGGTCAGGGCCGCCGCATCGAGCTCGGTGTACTTGCGGGCGACGATCGCGACATGTGCGAATGACTGCACCATGCCTGCGACGTCGAGCGCCGCGGGTATCGGTTTCATCCGCTCTTCGGGCGCCAGCACCGGATTACCGTCGAAGTCGGTGATGACGAACCGGCCGTCCGCGAGTAACACCTGGCCGACATGAAGGTCGCCGTGCCCTTCGATCACCGGTGTTCCCGTGAGGCCGCCGAGGCCGTGCAGGATTTCCTCGACTTCTGCGCGCCGCTCGCGCAGCACCGTGCCACATACCGAAGTACTCAGTGCCGCAGCGGTTTCGAGTGTTTCGATGGCCGCATCACGCCAACGCGTCACGTCGGTCCGATCGGCCACGGACGCGGTACCGGCCAGAGCCGCATGGAGTTCGGCGACCAGGGCGCCCACGTCAGCCGCGGCGTCCCGGACCCGCTCTGGGCGGCCCGCCCGCGCTGCGTCCGTCACCCGGTCCACGGCCCAGGTCCAGCCGTCGACGGCGCCGGGCAGATATTCGTCGACAGTCGCGACGAGGGTTTCGGCTTCGCCTTCTGGCTGCCAGGTCACCAGGCCCCATGGGGCGGGCATGCCCCGAAATCCGGCGGCGCGCAACGCACTGATCCGGTGAGGTGCCGGGTGCGGGCCGTGCTGCAGATGGGTGGCCCACTTGACGACGGCGGCATCGCCGACGATCACCGACTCGTTGGTCTGGTCGACCGCGATCGGGCGCTCCCCCGTCGCGCTGCGCTCGGTCCATGAAAGCATCGTGAAGGCACCGCTTTTCGCTGAGCCGTCCACACTGCACAGGGTGTCCAACATGGCTTCGGCGGTGCCGTCGCCAGGCCGCGCACGGCGCCAGTCGCCGTCTGGATCGCGCACCGCTGGAATGGCGGCAAGTCCTTCGGGCCCGGCGGTGATGACCAACCTTCGGTCAGGCCCGAGTTCGAGGTGATCGCGTTCGTTCACGTCTGAGTGTCCAGGCCGGCACGCTCGATGGCGTCGGCCCCTACGCGCAACCCGTCGCGCGCCCGGATCGCGGCGCCGATCCCGGCCAGCTTGGCGCGTAACTCGGTGTCCTCGAGTAGGCGGTCCACCGCGTCGGTGAGTTCGGCGTCCACGAAGGCATACGTGTCGAGCCGTATCCCGAACCCGAGTTCGTCGATGCGCTGGGCGTTCTCGTACTGGTCCCAGAACAGGGGCAGCACGATGAGCGGCTTGCCGAAGTGCAGCGTCTCGGTGACGGTGTTGTTGCCGCCGTGGGAGATCACCAGATCGACCTGAGGAATCACCTTGGTCTGCGGCAGCATCTGCTGGCCGACCATGTTGTCGGCCAGGGTGATTCGGTCGGCCTGCGGACCCTTGCTGACGATGAACCGGTGCCGGGTCTTGCCGAGAACGTCGACAAGTCGCTGCATGAGTTCCACGTCGGCTCCGCCAAGCGATCCCAGCGATAGATAGACGAGCGCGCTGTCGTCGGGCCGATCGGCGATCTGCTCGGGTACGACGTACTCGTCGTCGGTCTCGCGGACACTCGAATCCATCCGGATCCAGCTGTCGTCGAGCGGCCGGACCTGCAGATAGTCGGCCTCGGCTGGGTAGACGTAGAGGTTGGCGGCGTTTGCGCGAGGCATGAATTCCAGATCGGGAAGCGGGTCAGCCCCCTGCGCCTGCACCCACGCGTTGAAGTCTGTCCACATCTCCCGGTGTGTGCGATTCAGCTCGGCGCGGTAGGCCTCCCACTGCGACGAGTCGGCGCTCGGCAGCCCCGAAAAGGGCGGCGGCACCCGGGGGCTGGAAACCTCCAGTGGGCTGCAGGAGACGATGCGCACGAACGGCACACCCGCGGTGGCGAGGGCGGGGAACAGTACGACGTTGTCCTCGACGATGACGTCCGGCCGGTGGGTCGCGATGATCTCGCGCAGCCGCGGCTCACAGTATTTGGCGCCGTCGATGAGCGCCTGATACGTGGGCTGGATGAAAGTCTCGAGTTGCTCGATGGTGGGCTTGCGGAATTCCGGTGCGGTCTCGGCGATGAAGTCGGTCCAGAACTTCCCCGCGTCGTCGTCCTCGCCCCCGGCCGCAGGCTCCGCCAGATCGACGAGTTCTTCGATGAAGCCGAACGGGGCGAGCTTGCCCGCCCAGGAACTCTCCGCCGCGAACACGATGGTGTGCCCGCGGTCACGTAGGACGGCTGCCAGCCCAATACACTGATTCGTTGGCCCGTAAGCGGATTCGGGCCAGAACATGATGGTCAATGGCCGAGTACTCGATGACGTCATGGGCAGCCCTTCATGCTCGGACGGGTCGGGGAAGCGGGTGGCCTGTCGCAACCCGCGCGTAGTCACAGATCAGTTCGGTGGCGGCGTCGGCATCAAGGCTCGGGTGCCGAGCCACCATGCGATAGCCGTAGGCGTCTTCCAGCGCCACGATGTTGCGCGCAACGGTCAACGAGGACGATGTCAACGTGAAAACATCCTGAGCGCAACCGGATTCCAGGATGATCTGATACATCGCCACCTGGCGGTCGTAGAGCGCGGTCAGCATGACTGCGTATGCGGGGTAACGCGCCGCGGCGCCGCCGAGCGCGCACATGAGTTTGACGTCGGGATCATCAGAATCGACGGGCAGTCCGGATTCGATGGTGGTCACGAGCTTCTGGTCAGGCGTGGCGACGCCGTCGATCGCCCGCAGCCGCGCGTCGTAGAACCGCTCGATGCCGGCGCGGTTGGCTTCGACGAGCAGGGTCTGGATGTCGGGGAAGTGATAGAGCACCGCCCCCGGGGTCAGGCCCGCCTCCGCGGCGACCTGCTTGAGCTGGACGTCGACACCGTGCTTCATCACCGCCGTCTGCGCGGCACGTAGTAGCCGGTCACGACGTTCGGCTCTGCTGACGGGCACGCGCCCATGGTGCCAAGCCCGCCGCCCGCCCGCTCGGTTTTCCTGAACTTCGATGTAGTTTTTATCCAGGTTTTACATGTGAGCTGCGGTTTGAGGCGGTTCTCATCTCTGAATCATGGCGCAGAGGAGGCCGCCTTTGCGTCATCTCCCGCGTCCTGCGTCGCCTCCGGGGACTTCTTGTCCTCGGCCTGCTTCTTGACACCGGCAGTCACTCGGTCGCTCAGGCTCTTGACGGACGCTTCGATGCGCTTCACCGCGTCCTTGACCGGGGTGGCACGTACCGGCTTCTTCGGCGCCTCGACGGACGGTTCGGGCTCCGCAACGTCGACCACCGGTGAAATATCCGACTCTTCAGTCGCTTTGACAGCAGTCTCCGGTTCGGCCTCGGTAACGGTCTCGCCCTTTTGCTCGCTCGCGACGGTCGCGTCGAGTGCGATGGTCTTGACCGGCGCACCGAGGCCGAGCGTCGTGTCGACCGGAGGCGTACTCAGTTCCGATGTGCCGAACGTCGGCGGAGGCGGCGGTTCGGTTGCGAGCGCGGTGGAGATTCCCAGTTGTGCTGCTTCGATGCCGTCGACGATCGATCTGGCACCATCGCCGAGGGAGATCAGGAAGTTCCGTGTGCCGTCGACAGCGGCATCGACGATGGTGCTGAGGTCGAACGTGAGAACAGCGGCAACAAGGTCCTGGGTGCCCTGGATGAAGGCGTTCGCGACTCCGCCGCCGGCATCGAGGAATCCGTTGGCCACATCGATGACCGCCTGTGGCCACGCGGCCGACAGCGCTGCCTGCACAACGAGATACTTCTGGTTGCGCCAGATCGCCGAATCCAGCAGCGGTTGACCTACTGCGACGACCGTGTCACGCACCGCAGTCGTGAAAGTGTCGAAAGCAGCGACGAAGTCGAGGTTGAACAGCTCCTGAATGATCTCGATGGCGATACCGGGAATGGCCACAACGGATTGGGCCAGCCCGATACCGGCCTGCCCCAGCCCGCGCAGGTACACGACCCAGTTCTGGGCCCAGTTGTAAAGGGCCTGCCGCACGATCGGGAACGTGAGGATGTAGGGAATGTCGATGTCGGTGAGCTGAATTTCCGTTGAAATTCTGGGCGTCGCAACCTGTGTCGTCTCGGCCGGCCAGGAGGGCGTGATCGGGGCCATCGCCACCGCGCTCGCACCGACGAATGCAACTCCGGTGGTGAGCAGCGGCCGCAGCGAAACGTCCATGTCTCGAGCCCCAATCCTGAGAATTTCCTGAAGGTCACGCGAACTGTAGCTGGCGGCGCGACCGCTCGCGCGCTAAGCGGAAAATCTCTCGGCGGGCGCGATCGTCAGGGTTTGTGGCTCGCGAGGAACGCTTCGCAGTCGTTGGCGGACGGAATCGACTTGAATCGTTCGCCGAGCCAGCCCAGTGCCGCGACGGGATTGGTTCCTTGATGGCCCTGATCGGGCCAGAACGCGATCTGAACGGTGTCGTTCATCTGGCACGCGCGGGCCAGCGCACTATCGGTCCACGCGGCGGGAATCGCGGCATCGCGGCCGCCGTAGATGACATACATCGGCGCGTCCGTTGGGCCTTGCGGCAGCGTCGTTTTCTGCAGATAGCCCCGAAGTGCGGCGAGCGCCTCAGCAGAGGCGGGCCTGAGGTCATCCGGACTGAGCTGCCGGGCAAGCTCCATCCGTTCAGTTCCGTTGCAGGACATAAGCGCATCCCAGTGCTGCTCGGCTGCACCGCGCCGGTAGTCGTCGAGTTCGAAGTCGTACGGGTATTCGTTCTTGACCGCGGCCAGGAACGCGACGTAGATGAGTTTCTGCTCCGCGGTCAAGGTGCCGGCCATGGCCGCGTCGGCGAGACCTTCGAAGTCGGCGATCGGCGACAGGCTCGCTGTGGCAACCAGTTCCAGACCGCTTCCGTAGTTGGCAACGAGTTCATTGGCCGCCCACGCCGCCTGTCCCCCTTCGTAATTGCCCAGTGCGGCCCAAGACGTCGAGGCTTCTGGGACCATCGTCCGAGCCGCCCGCACACCATCGATGATGACGTAACCGGCTGTCGTGGAATCCAGATACGGGTGATAGATGTCCTTGCCATCCGACGGCTTGCCCAGCCCTTGATAGTCGGGCACGAACACGACGTACCCGGCCTTCAGCAGCTCCTGTACGGCCCCGGAGTTGCCGAGCAGGTTCGGTGAGAGCGATGCAGCACAATCGGCGGCCGTGCCGTTGACCTCAGGCGCCAGCGCCACGACGGGAAATCCGCCTTCGGGTGGGTTGCCCTTCGGCACGAACACCGAGCCCGTGACATGGGTGTTGTCATCGTCGATTCCCGAGCGCGACCGGTATGTCATGCCCCTCGCCGAAGCGGCAGCATCACGCAGTGCCTGGTCAAGATTCTCCAGCGGGGCTTCTGCGACGACGGTGCCCGCGCCGGGCTCACCTTGCGCTGTGTCGGACGCGTCCTCGGAGGATCCGCCGCAGCCGGCGACCAGGAGAATGACCGACAACAGCGCCAGGACTCGAACCATCTTTCGCGCCTCCAACGTTGGCTTGTGTGCGAGTTCTCACCACAATCTCGCACACAAGCCAACGTTCGGCGTCAGACTGACCCGAGTTCTCGCGCCGTGATGCCGAAGATCTCGTTCGCGCAGCCGATCGCCACGAAGTGACCGGCACCTTCGACGGGATGCCAGATCGCCCCGGGCATACGGTCGGCCACGGCCCTATTGATGGGGTCGGGCACCATTCGATCGTCGAGGCCCTGCCAGATGTGGACCGGCCGGTCGATCTGCGCGACGTCGAAAGCCCAGCGTCGGTAGAGCAGTTCGGCATCGCGTACCAGCCCCGCACTGCCCTGCGCGAAGCATTCGGCCAGTTCCTCGACCAACACGGATTCGTTCTCCGGTTGAAGCAGGATCTGCCGGTCGTAGTCGTTGACGGCGGCACGCGTCTGCTTGACGAAGCTGCCGCCAAAGTGCTTGGCAGTTAGGCCGAGACCGGCGTACATCAGTCGGAAGCCGGGTCTGAAGCGCAGCGCGAGAGTTCCACCGAGGGCATCGATCTTCGAGAGGTACTGCGCCGCGGAGTTGTCACCGAATGCCCCGTAGCTTCCTGGAGCGATGCTCGTGACATGCCGCAGGCGCGCCGGGTCGATGTAGGCCGCCGCCGCAAGGGCCCACGGACCGCCCTCCGACCAACCTGTCACACCGAACTCCCGATAGCCCAACGAGTCGGCGATGGCGGTCAAGTCTTCGGCCCAACCTGAGTATGTGCGCGTCTGCTGCGGTGTGGACCCACCCATTCCAGGCCGGTCAACGCAGATCAGCCGGAGACGGTTCGTGGTTGCCGCGTCGGCAAAGAACTGCGCCTCGTACCGGCTACCGGGGCCGCCGTGGTTGTGGATGACGAGCGGACCTTGCGGGTCACCCACTTCGGCATACATGAGTGTGCGGCCGTCTGTCGTCGTGACCGATTGAGCCACCTTGCCCGCCTCTCGTGTGCTGGTCTGGCGAACGCGCCGCCGCCGTGGTTCAACCAGGTGATCGTGCCATGCAAGTAGGCACTCATCCAGCTCAACTTGGCCGCCAGGACCGCAGGGTTCGCAGTAGCGTGTTCTTCTTGTACAAGTGCTCTTCCATGCGATCGAGGATGCTGGCCAGCGTCTGCACGGCGTCGACGATGTAAGGCCCCTTGTTGAGCATCACGCACTCGGCTCGGACGCCCATCGACGCATCGCTCACCTCCGAGCGCGCCGGTTGGCCCTTCTTCGCCAGTTGCTCGAGCACCTGTGTCGCCCAGATCACCGGCAGATGCGCGGCCTCACACAGCCACAGCATCTCCTCCTGCAGTTCGGCCATCCGTTCGTAGCCGACCTCGACGGCGAGGTCACCGCGGGCGATCATCACACCCACCTTGCGCCGGGCCATCGCTGCCATCACCAGCTGCGGCAGGTTTTCGAAGGCCGGGCGCGTCTCGATCTTCAGTACGACGCCCAGATGCCCCGCACCGACCCGCTCCAGTTCGGCGAACAGCTTGTCGATGTCGTCGGCGCTACGTACGAACGAAAACTCCACCACATCAGCCACTTCGGCGACGGTGCGCAGATCTTCGATGTCCTTGTCGGTCAACGCCGAAATCGCCAGTTCGGTGTCGGGGACATTGATTCCCTTGCCAGCCTTGAGTTTCGCCGAGTTCAACGTCGGATGGTCGATCCGTACCTCTAGGACATCGGGTTTGGCGTCGACGATGGTGCCGCCCAGTTTGCCGTCGTCGAAAAGCACCCGCTGCCCCTTGTCGGCGTGCTCGAAAATCTCGGGCAGCGTGCAGCCGATCCACGGTTCGTCGGTGTCAACGGGGGCCGGCGAACAATCACGCGTCAGGCGCAGGACATCGCCGCTCTGCAGGCGCAGCGCGCCGTCCTCGGGTTCGAGCGGACCGGTGCGCAATTTCGGCCCGGCGAGATCCATCGCGATGACGCAGGAGTCACTGGCCGTGCGCACGTGCCCAGCCATGGCTCGCCACGCTGCCGCATCGTCATGTGCACAGTTGATGCGGGCGACGTTCATGCCGTTGCCGACCAGATCGGCGATGAGATGCGGATCGTCGGCCGCCTCCGACGGCAACGTCACCATGATGCGCACACCGCGCTCGGCGGGCGGTGGTCCCAACAGTTCGGCAGCGTTGTGTGCGAGGAGTTCAGCGCCTTCCCCGACGCCGACTACGACATCGTCGGGCGGCACGTAGGACGAGCCCGCGATGGACTTGAGCGCTGCCGAAACGAGTTTCAGCGTTGCCTGCACATGGGCCTCACTGCGGCCGAGCGACGACAGCCCCAACTCCGCGAGGTGGCCCTGCAAGTCCCGTAGGTCGGATTGCCTGATCGCCCAGTAATGCGCCAGGTTGACGGCGCTGCGCCGATGCTCGGGCACCGTCCGTTCGATCCACGACGCCCACTGCTGCTCGGCGTCGTCGAGCCGGCCGAGCAATGCGTCGATGTCGCGGCACAATTCATCGAGATCTACTGAGGTGTCCGTGACGGATGCCATGGAGATTGATTGCCCTGACCGCGGACGCTCAAACGGACCCGCCCGTCGCACCTGTGATCGCATTCACTTTTCCCGCGGCCGATGGCTGGTTATGCGAATGACGTGGAATTCGACACCCAACGTCAACGAGCTCTGGCCGACCGGGTCGGACCGGCCATCAAAGTGCCCGCCACCAGCAACGAAACCGCGCGTCTGCGCTCGGTGAAAGCACAGGTGAAAGAGAAGACCAACGTCGACCTACGCGACGACGTCGTGCTCGCGTGGTTGCGGCGTCGTGAATTCTGATCACAGGATCCAGGGGAACGGTCCATACATCGGATATGCCATCACGATGGATGCCGCGGACCCGGCGATGATGCATTGGTGCTCGCTATATTCCGTGAAACGCCTTCAGCCCGGGGCATCACTGCGTTGGGGCCGGGATCCAGGTGAAAATGCGGCGGACAGCCAGGCATCGATGTCATCGAGCGCGACGGCGGCCATGGTGGTCGGATGAGATGTGAAGCCGTGCGGCGCTTCTGGGTAGATGCGCAGATCGACGTCAACGCCCGCGGCGCAGAGTCGGCCGGCCATGGCCAGGTTGTCTTCGAGGAGGATGTCGGCTCTGCCGACGATCATCAAGATCGGCCGTAATCCGCTGAGGTCGGCGTAGATCGGCGACACGTCCGGGACGGTGCGGTCCGGCACATGACCGACATAGGCCTCGAGGAAGTACTCACCGGTGATGAGCCGGCCTGCGGGCGTCTGTTCGCTGAGGTCGTAGGTGCCGAACTGCAGCACCGCCCCGTCGAAGGCCATCAGGCCACGATCCCGCAGGCGCAGCAATGTGGTCATCGCGAGAGTCGCACCGGCCGAAAACCCTCCCACGGCAAGTCGCTTCGTCCCGAACACGCGCTCCGCCGAATCGATGAGCCACAGCGCCACGGCCTCGCAGTCGTCGGGTGCGGCCGGCCACGGATGTTCCGGCGCGAGCCGGTAGTCGACGCTGACGACCGCGACGCCGAGGCGGTCGGCTATCTGCCGGTTGCGGACGTCGTTGCGTGCGGCAGTGCCGAGGTAGAAGCCGCCACCGTGGATGTCGAAGAGAACGCCGTTCGGTGTTTCGCCGGCGGGCGCGATGATCCGGACCGGCACGCGACGCTCACCCCACTCGACGATCGTATCGACCGCAGACTGATCACATGGCGTCGCGGCACCATATCGGGCGCGCACCTGCTGTAGCTCATCCCACCCGGCCGGGCCGCGCATCTCGGCAGACGATTCGCGCCGAGACCGGACTTCGTCGGCGTGAGGCAGTAGACGGGGGTCGATGAGTCTGTCCAGGCCGAGTTTCACCGACGCCACGGTAATGGAGCCGCCGGCGTCCATCGCGCAGCTTTACCGGCCGCATCCCCTGGTGTCGAGGAGCGAGCACGGCCCGACCGGACCACGGTTGTCCGCCGGCGGATTCGGCCCATCCCAGATCGTCGGCGAAACGTTGCCCTGGCCGAAGTTGACGCTGTACCAGGTGTGACAGACGTTCCAGTCCCAATTCGGTGGACCGGGTGAGTTGAACGGTCCACCCGGACCGCCGCCGGGGTCGTCTCCCGGACACCAGGTATAGGGGCCGGCGGGTGGCGCCGCTTGCCCGGCACCCGCGCCCAGTCCGAGGACGGCCATCCCGAGACCGCCGGACATCACCACAGTCAATGCGAAGCGCGATATCTGATTCATATCGGTCTCCCGTCCCGAGCGGTTTGCTCTTAGGACATCGTCTGCCTGGGAAGCCGGCCTGTATTGGGTAGTGGACTACTCGTTTCTGGGTGCGCCGTCACGGCCAGGGCAAACGGAGTAACGTCTCCGCGCTGACGTCGCTACGAGAGCTTCGTCAAGGTGAACGACCACGGATCGCTTCGCTCGGCGGGGCCGCACGCGCTGGCGTCCGTGTCAGCGAATCCTCTGCCGGCCAGTGTCGCGGCATCCCACGAAAGCGTGCGGGTGCCAGTCATTGGAACGCCGTCGCACGTCCCCGCGTCCGGCCAGGGGCTCACCATCGTCCATCGCCCGCCATCCAGCCGGGCCTCGCCGCCGTACGGTTCCCAAGCCGTGCCGCCGGTGGCCGCCACGTCGACGCATCCCGACCCACACGACGTCACGGTCCAGGTGCTCCACGTCGATGGCCCACCGACGTCATAGCGGTACGAGCCGGAGAAATCGTCGGCAGCGACGGCCGGGCTCGCGAAACCTACTGCTGCTCCGGCCAGAACCGTTGCCGGGAGAATGCCCAGAACAAACCTCAACTTCGCCCTCCTGAGTTGGCGTCGACCCACATCCCCACAGATGCGCGGCATGAGCATCGCATGCGACCACGGCTTATCCCCTGGTGGCTGTCAGAACTTCCAAGGTGACCGGCTCTGTGAAAAGTCCGGACGGGTCGATCGCCAGCAGTGCGTCGGTGATGGCCTGTTCGAAGGCAGCTTGGCGTTCGCCGAGCAGTTGGCGAAGGGGCAGGGACGTCGAGTATAGGTATCCGATGGCTTGTTCGACCGTCCACGGACGATCGAATTCGTAGGTGGTGCGGTGCACATTCCGGAACGGTGAGCGGGTCAGAATCGCTTCGTGCGGTTCCGGCGTGCTGGCCGGGGTCGTGGTCAAGGTTCCGGGTGGCACGAATCGGGTTTGTAGGTTCTCAATTGCTCGTTGCCAATTGGTGGTGGGGCGGACGAGGCAACCGTCGTTGGCGATCACCAGCCCACCGTCGTCGTCGACCATTCTGTCGAGCACAGTCAGGACCTGTTCGCGGTTCATCCAGTGGAACGCGCGGCCCATGGTCACTGTCTTGAATCGCCCGAGGTCGCCAGGAAGATCATTTGAACTGCCTTGCGTCCAGGACACATTGGTGATACCGGCTGCCTGGGCTTGCCGGGCCGCCTCGGCGAGCATTTCGGGCTCGGGATCCATGCCGACCGCTTCGGCGACATGCTCGGCGAGTGGCAGTGTCAGCTGGCCGGTGCCGCACCCGAGGTCGAGGAGTCTGCCGGTGCCGTCCAAGGCGAATTCTGCGACGATGCCGTCGATGAACCGCTTCGGGTAGCCGGGCCGATACTGCGCGTAATGCCAAGCGGTTCCAGTAAACAGGCCGCGGCGGCCCGGTGGACTGGTCACGATCGCCTCATCGCTTTCGCCGTAACGATTGCGTGGCGGCCACCGCCACCGATACCCCGACGCTCAACGCGAACACCGCGACCACCACGTGCCGAGTGCGATCGGTGTCGATGAAGGCCCACAATTGCAGACCTCCGGCGATCAATGCCAGGATGCCGAACGCGAGGCCGGCGAATGCGAGGCGCCCGTCAGCCATGCCTATGAGTGTAGGTCGGCGGGCACCACGCTACGGAATAGCTTGTGGGAGAACAACTTCTTACCGCTGCGGCGACGCTGTCGCATTCGGCGCTATGGTGGGGTATTGGCGAATGGAGGCCATATGACTCAGCTCGACCGCACCGGTGCCGCCACGACCGTCACCGAACACCCTGACCGGTTCACGATCGAGGTCGACGGACGCTCGGTAGGACTCGCCGACTACCACGACCGCGACGGCCGTCGGATCTTTCCGCACACCGAGGTTCTGCCGCAGTACCGAGGCCGCGGCCTGGCCACGATTCTCATCGCGGAAGCGCTGCGCTCCACGCGTGCCGCCGGCCTGCGAATCGTCCCGACCTGCTGGATGGTGGCCGAGTACATCGACAAAAACCCTGAGTACGCCGATATCATCGACAACCAGTGAGCGGTGGCGGCCAGGCCTGCGATGAGATTGCAGCCAGGGCTGCGATGCGGGACCGATCACGACCCTGTGCGCAATCTCAACGCCGCGCGGGCGGTGGATCGGCAGCAACGAGCGTGAGAATAGCCTCGGTGAGCCGATCAAGGTAGTCATCGTCGGCGTCGACCTGCATGACCGACTGGCGCCAATAGAGCGCTCCCCCGACCATGTCGAGCGCGACCTCGAGGTCGACGTCGTCCGCGATCTCGCGGCGCTCCCTCGCCCGCTCGAACAGCTGAGCCGCCTTGAGCCGTCTGGGTTCTCGGATCTGGCCGGCGATCGTGGCGGCGTATTCGGGATCGCGCGCGGCCTCGGCGAGCAGGTCCGGGATGATCGTGCGGGCCAGCCGATGCGTGAGCGCCGCGCGACCGTTCGCCAGATACGCCCGGATATCCCCGCGCAGAGTTCCGGTGTCGGGGACGTCGATTGCCGCGACCGCGACCTTGGTCACGAGGTCGGCGGCCAAGTCCTGCTTCGACTTCCAGCGGCGGTAGATCGCGGCCTTGCCAACGCCTGCACGTTTGGCCACGGCGTCGACGGAGAGCCTGCCGTAGCCGACGGCGGCCAGTTCCTCGAAGAACGCTGACTCGATCGCTGCGGTCACGTCATCGAGGAGGACGGGACCGCCCGACGTCCGTCGCGCTGCTGTGGCCACGGCCCGATTGTACGAGACGGAACGGTTGCGTTCCGTTTAAACGCGGCCTAGCCTAATCGAGACGATGCAGTTCCGTTTCGTTAAGGAGAAGCCATGAAGTTCCTGTTCGACGACGAGTCGTTCTCGTTCGAGACACTCCGCGCCGCCGGTTATGCCAACGCCGGCGGTGCCGATCTCGGCGACATTCTGGTGACCGCCCGCGCCATCCCTGAGGGCGACGAGGCGGCGTGGCATCGCGAATGGAAGGCAACCGCGCAGCGGGTCGAGGCGTTGGGCCGTCAATCACTGGCCGCCGGTCACGCGGTCAGTGCCCGCGAGGCGCTATTGCGCGCGTCGAATTACTACCGCACGGCCGAGTTCTATCTCCGGGACGATCCCGCCAACGACGCTGAGGCCAAAGCGCTGTTCACACGTTCACGCGAGACCTTCCTGGACGCAATGCCATTGTTCGACTTCGTTTTTGAACGCGTCGCCATCCCCTATCAGGACACGACGCTGCCGGGATATCTCTACCTGGCCGATGATTCCGGACCCCCTCGGCCGACCGTCATATTCAACGGTGGGTACGACTCAACACTCGAGGAGTCCTACGTCGCGCTCGCCGCCGGAGCACTGGCCCGCGGGTACAACGTGCTGGCGTTCGACGGGCCCGGCCAGGGCGCCGCGTTGCGCGAGCAGAGTCTGACCTTCCGGCCGGACTGGGAGGCCGTGCTGACCCCGGTGGTCGACTTCGCGCTCACGCGCCGCGAGATCGCACCCGACGCCATCGCTCTGTTCGGCTATAGCCTTGGCGGGTATTTGGCTGCCCGCGCGGCCGCCTTCGAGGGCAGGCTGGCCGCGGTGATCCTCAATGACGGCGTCTACGACTTCTTCGCGGCCCTGACGAACATGATGCCGCCGTTCTTGGTCAACTGGATCGACCAAGGGAACGACGAAGCCGCCGAGGCGGTCATCGGACTGTTGATGGCGGTGAACACGCAGACGCGCTGGGCAGTACGAAACGGATTGTGGGCTATGGGATTCGACTCAGCTTGCGATCTGGCACGCGCCTTCAAGGCCTATACGATCGCCGGCGTGGCCGACCGGATCACCGCCCCGACATTGGTGCTCGACGCCGAGAATGACCAGTTCTTCAAGGGTGAACCGGCGCGGGCCGCCGCCGCGATGGTCAACGCGAAGGCCACCCTGGTAACGCTTCATGAGGCCGACGGCGCCGGCGAGCACTGCCATATGGGTGCGGCGTCCCGTACGAACCAGGTCATGTTCGACTGGCTCGACGAACAATTCCAATCCGCCGGCTAGACCGGGCAGTTGCCTCCGGTGAACAGATCACAGGTGGTCTGCAGGCCGTTGAGTACACCCGCCGGGATGGCGGCGACGAAGTCGGTCACGCTGATGGCGCGCAACGATGTGAGGTCTTTGGCCCGCTGGGTGCCGATCACCACCGCCACGGCGTCGCCCTCGGGCGTGGTGATCGTGAACGAGTCGTCGCCGTCGCCGTATTGCCCTGCGCAGTCGCTAGTGCAGGCTCCGGTGTCGGGATCGATCTTCTCGTCGAACATGTCGTTGATCCACCCGGCGGACAGCTCGCGGACGGCCAGCGGGTTCTGCGGCTGCGGGAATCCGGCGATGACGTAGGCGGCGACCTGGATGAGCGGGTTGCCGCCTTGCATCGGATCCATGTGCACGCCGTCTTCGAGCACCACGCCGGTGAACTGCCCCGGCCTGGCCTCCGACAGCTGATCGTTGACGTCGCTGAACACGTTGAGGTAATTCAGCGGCGCGCCGATCTCGTAGATCGGGATGTAGTCGTTGGGGTCGTCGTCACTGGGGTCGAGGGTGCCGTTCATCTCCAGCTCGTCCAGCCGCTCCATGGCGTCGGGGACGATCGAACCCATCGGCACCGCGTCGTAAATCACCGCGCCCGCAAGGTCATTCGGCGCGTCCTCGCCGGCCTGACGCCGCGCGACCAAGCCCTCCGCGTAGTACCCGGCGACACCCGGGGCGAAGCCGCCACCCAACGAGTGCCCGACGAGCACGAACTGCGTCGGCACGTCGACGTCGCCGGTGCGGCCGGCCTTCAACTCCGCGGTGTCCATGCTGGCGTTGAGTGCCGTGCGGTCCGGATCGAGGAACAGTTGGGCGACCGCCTCGTGCAGATTGTCGCCGCCCAGCCACATACCGTCGGCTTCGAATGGGTTCGATGTGAACGTCGTGGTGACGACGATGCTGTTGGTTTGATGGGCGAGATACGACGCGGTGTAGCTGTAGAGCGGCCCGTTCGCCAGGAAGCCGTGCTGCAGGTAGATCAGCCGGGTCGGCACGGGTTCACCCTCCGCGGTATTCGGGAAGTACCAATTGGATTCGACTTCGTGGCCTTCGGAGATCACCAGTGTGGATGTGCTGACCTCGACGGAGTCGCGCAATGCGGGCGGTACCACGGGGTCGCCGCCGACGGTCCGTTCCAGAGTGGCGAGGGTGTCGAACACGACGTCGCCGATTGCCGACAAGGGCTTCGGATAGTTCTGCGGCTCGGGATTGAGCACCAATGCCCCGAGACTGCGGAGCACGTCGTGAATGGTCTCGACGGGATCGTTCGGCGTCGGGGTCGCCGACTCCAGCGCGTTGCGCAGTGTGTTGTCGACCGGGATATCGCGTTGGCCGGCAAACTGTTCCGGTGGCGTCGCCGAACTGACGTCCTCAGATCGCCCGACGAGCGCCGACCGCAGACTGATCGGCGGCCGGACCCGGACTTCGGCGGCACGCGGTGCCTTCACCGTGACGTTGTGCGTCGCATCCTCGACGGCGTCTCGAGCAGCGTCGCCGATGTCGCGTACCGCGTTGCGAACATCGCGGGTGGAATCTTGAATCGCATTGCGTACCTTCGTCCGAACCGCTTCGCCCACCTGACGTGCCGGCCGATCGGACTTCGCGGTCCGGGTTTTCTGTTGTTCGGTGTCGCCCGCGGTGTCTGCGGTCGTGGTGTCGGCGGCTTCGGATTTCGCCCGCTGTTTCGCCGAGCGGGTGTTGCGGTGACTGGGCCGCTGAGTGTCGTTCTGCGTGGCCGAAGCCTTGGTGTCTTGCTTCGGCGCGCCGTCGTCATCGGCGTTCGCGGTTCCCGCCCCGGCGAGCACCGCCGCCGATAATCCGGCCGTGAATACTCCGGCGCCAACCCATGCTGCTACTCGCGTCATTTCCCCCGCCCCCTTGCGCGTCGACCTTTAGGGACGCTAACGGATGCGACCGGGGTTGCGGGCGGGATTCGGTGAGATCAGTTGGTGTGCACCAGCGTCGTCGATTCGGGAGAGAATGGAGCCACCAGGTTGGGGGGCGGTGTGGCGTACACGGTGTCGAAGGTTCGCAATTCGAAACCAGACTTGCTGAACGCTGCCTCCGGGGATGCCGAGCAGTCGGCGTTGCGGGTCGACGCCCAGATCACTCACGGGCGCGAGCAGATGGACACTCTGCGTGAGGGCTGGATCGGCTCCGCGCCGGACGCCGCCGGCAAGCAGTACGGCGAGCTCATCGGCTATCAGCAGACCTACGGCGACCAGTTGCGGGCGCTCAAAAAGGTGCTCGCAGAGCGAGGCCCGAAGCTCGTCGAATTGCGGTCCCAGTTGGACACCGCAGTCAACGACGCGGAGGGTAGATGGGATGTCGCCGACGACGGCTCGGTGTCGCCCGGCTTCTGGTTGGCGTGGTATGTGTTCACCAACCCCGCGGAGGCGTTGAGGATCGAGGCTATGCGGATCGAGATCGAGTGCAACATCAAATTGCTGCTGGCTCAGTTCGAGGCCGAAGACCTCGCCACGGGCAACGCGATCCGCCAGATCGGCAGGCAGCTGGCATGACACAGCCGACCACCATGACGGTGGTGATTGACGACCTGCGCGCCACCTCCGGGGTGATGAACAACATCGCGAGCGGGTTCTACAACGACGGTGGCGGGCCGATCCTCAAGAGTGTCACGAGCGCGGATACCGAACTCGACAGCACGAAGGCCTGCGGCGAGGTCGGCGACATCCTCCTGGCCTATGCGCAGACCCTCGGCGACGGCGTGTCCGAGCACGCCGGCAAGCTGAGCGCCGCCGCCGGCCACTACGAACGAGGCGACGCCGCGGCCGCCGAATCGATCGACTTCGATCCGCCCGAGGAACGCGAACTCGAAGTCGGAGACGATCCCGGCGAACCCGGATACGACCCGGTCAACGAGTACGAACAGGCACTGCAGAATGCGGGTCTCCTCGACGGCCCGAGTTCGGGCATGTACCGCGAATGGCTGCAGAACGCCGCCGACAACGACGTGCCCCCGGAGACGATCGTCGAGATTGCCCGCCAGCAGAACATCTCGCCGGCGAGCTTCGACGTGCTCAAAGGTTTGGAGCGCGTCACCAACGACAACCAGAATGACGATCCCAAGGACGACGCCGACTACTTCATGTTTCCCGAGAATGTCACTGCGGAGCAGGCCCGCGAGGCGGCACTGATGACCTACATCTTCAACGCAGGTACCGGGTACGGGTCCTCGCGCGGCAACGCCAACAACGACTTCGCGGAGACGCCCTGCTCAGCGGCAGAGGTGCACCGAATTAAGGACCGTCAGGAAGCCAACAGCTGGAGCTACGACTTGCTCGAACATGCGACCGGAAGCTTTGCCGCCACACCGAACGGCATGGTGATGGGCGTCGGCGGCGAACTGATTCAGCAGACCGTCAGTCAGCAGGCCGGTACCTGTGTCGGCGACGTCTTCGCAGTCAACATGGACCATCCACCCGGTGGCGCCGCTGATGAGCTGCGCAAAATCATCCAAACGGGAACGCCCGCATGGCAGTCCGACGATGGAAAGGTCCATCGGAACGTGGATCTCGACCTCGACCGAGTCCTGCACCACGAGGAGCGGCACTCTCAGCAATGGGCCCAGAAGGGCTTTCTGAAATTTGTGCAGGAGTACTTCACACCGACCGCCGCCGAACACAATCCGTTCGAGACCAACGCCGGCGCAAGCGACGGCGGGTACCACTGATGCTCCGTCGTGTTGGCGCGCTCCTGGCGATCACCGCAGCGATCGTCTCATCGACCGGTTGTGGACCATTCCGGCAAGAGAACCCGATGGAAACCTCACTGCCGTCCGCCAAATTTGGTCTGCGCGTCACCGACGGTGAACTGCGTTTCTGGACGGGGGCGCCATGTCCCGGCACCACTGGGGTCACCCTCGGGTTCTCGAATCCACAGACCGACGATGCCACCCTCGAGCTGTCCACGCCGTCCTACGACGAAGGGCTCATGCCCGGAGTCGAGTTCGAGCACCTAAACCTCGACGGGCCCTATCCCGGCTTCAGCGTCAAGCAGCCCCTGCCACCGGGATTCGATTGGCACACTGCACAGCGTCTTGATCTGCTCGTCTACGGGCCCCCGCACTCACAGGGCAGTGGAATCGATTTCGCCCCGATCGCCGCCGAGATCAGCGAGCATTCCGCCGAGCACCCTGAGGACACCTACTACTTCCCGGACATCGGCTGGCTCAGCCCCGCAGAGGTCGCCGCGAAAGATGGCAAAGAGTTCATGACCGTCTGCACACCCGACCCTGCCAGGGACGAGGCCGTTGCGGCGACCGTCGGGGTCCGCGTCACCGACGGGACGCTCCGATTCTGGACGGGCACACCATGTCCGTTCGACTCCGGTGTGGTCCTTACCTTCCAACCTGGGCAAGTCGAGACGACCCTGAAAAACACTAAGCTGGACCCCGACTTCGAACACCTCAATCTCGGCGAGCCGGCTCCGCAGTTCACAGTCACTCGCCCACTGCCGAACGACTTCGACTGGCGCACGGCCAAATCGGTCCTCTTCCGGCTTATAAAAACCGACGCGGCAACCAATCGCGCCAACCAACTTGTGTGGAGCAAGACCACCGAATTGGCCACTCCGATCGCCGAGTCCGCACAACATCCCGCTGACACATATTACTTCGAGGGTCACGGTTGGCTCAGCCCCGCGGAGATCGCTGCGGAGGATGGCACGTCGATTCAGACCATCTGCGGCAAGTAGCGTCCCTGGAATCGCTAGAGCCGGCCGGCCGCGAAATCGGCTGCCTGCGCGACCTTTCCGGACTGCACATAGGACACGTGGGCACCCATGTCCCAGCCGCCTTCCCAACAGATCGGGTCGCCCTGGTTGCACTGGTCGATGGCGTTGCCGGCGAATTGCGGCGCCAGCGTCGGTAGCGCCCTTCCCGCGAGCATGTTGGCGAATCCGGTGCGCGGGGTACCGAACAGCGCTGTCGCCGCCACCCGATCGGCGACCTGGGGAGACGCCTCGTTGGTGGCCAGTTCGATGACCGCCGCCCCCTGCGAGTAACCGCCGAGCACCATCTTCGTGTTCGGACAGTCGGCGGCGATGGACTCGATGAGGGATCGCGCAGCGTCGACACCGGCCGGCGTGCTGACGTTGAAGTCATTGCTCGCCGGGTACTCGACCGCGGCCGCGTCGACCGTGCGCGGTGCGACCCGCGCACGCAGATCCTCGACGAATGGACCGCCGACACTTCCCAAGCCAGGCGGCTCGTTGGTGCCGCGCGCGAACACCACCTCGACATCGGCGCATGGCGCAGCTGAGGCCGGCGCAGGTGTAACGGTCGGAGCAACTGCAGCCAATGCCGCGAACGCCAAGATCCATGCGGGCTTCATTGTCATACCGACCGATCGTAGGACCGCGACGTTGACGGGACCGGTTTCAGCCGGGTCACGAGGCCAGCGAGTTGCCCTCTCGCGGCGTCGAGGTCGACCCACCCCGGATCCGCGGCCGCAGGCCGTAGTCGTCCGGTCGAAGCGCGATGTCGCCGTAGCTCGCGAGGTCTTGTTCGGTGCCGAGGGTGAGTTCGACCGCGGTCTTGGCCTGGAAGAGCGCGATCACGGCCTGCTGATGATGTTCGGTGCCAAAGGAGGTGAGAGCCTGCGTGAGCTTCCGGTCGACGTACTGCACCGACTTCTGCAGGTCCGAATCGGCCGGTTCAGCCGGAGCATCGGTGCGCTGGACCATTTCCTCGCCGAGCCCGGTGTACCAGCGGTGCCCGAGCGCGCCGAGAACGCCTGCGCATACCGGCACCACCGCGACCGTGCACAGCACACCCAGAGCGTTGTCGAGCGCGATGGCGCCGGAGATTCCGAGGAGTAACGCGAGGAGCGTGAGCGAGGACAGCTTGCCCGCTGCGGGCACCGCTTCGAACCGACGCCACATCTTCGCGACACCGACCGCGCCGTATCGAGCAGCGGCCGCGACGAACCCCGCGACGCCGGCCATGACCTTGAATACGACGCGGCCGACGTCGTCGAACTGCTTGCGGCTGATCGGCGGCTTCGGCACCGACCACGTGCGCCGCTGCTTCGACGGGGCGGGCCCCGCCGGTTGCTCAGCCGACGTTTCGACGGTCGGTTCCTCGCTAGTCACATTTGCCTCATCAGACACATGCGTATCATCACTCACTTAGGTCGGATGCTTGCGCTGGCGCGCCGATAGCCAGCACAGCTGTCGTACCTTTGACCCGATGCGGATCGCAGTGGTGGAGGACGACGACGGCGTCGGCGAGGCGCTGGTCGATGCGCTCGCCGAGGTGGGCCACTCGCCCGTCCGGATGCGCCGCGGCGCCGACCTTCTGCTCGGCCACCGCGACATCGATCTCGTTCTGCTCGACCTCGGCCTGCCCGACGCCGACGGGCTGACTGTCCTTCGGCAGCTGCGAGTGGTCAGCCAGGTACCCGTGGTCGTGCTGACCGCGCGCGACGACGAGCGTTCGGTGGTACGGGCCCTGCGTGGTGGCGCCGACGACTACGTGGTGAAACCCGCACGTCTGGGCGAGCTGCGTGCCCGCATCGAGGTCGTCGCCCGCAGGCGTATCGCAGTCCACGACGAGGAGCCGGACACCGTGGAGTCCGGCGACATCGTCGTCGACCTCAATGCCCGGCGGGTCGAAGTCGGAGGCGAGGAAGTCTCGCTGGCGCCCAAAGAGTTCGACGTGCTGGCCTACCTCGTGTCCCGCCGAGGCGAAGCGGTCAGCAGGCAGGAAATGATGGATGCGATCTGGGGTGACGCCTACGTGGCGATCTCCCGCAGTCTCGACGTGCATATGACGTCGCTGCGCGCCAAGCTGGGCCGGCCAGAAGCCATCACGACCATCCGCGGATACGGCTACCGGTGGAGCATGTGACATGTGGCGGCGTGTTCTGCTCGTCCTCGTCATCTACTCCGCGATCGCCGTCATCGGCCTGGCGATTCCACTGGCGGCGACCCTCAGCCGAGAACGGCTGCAACGGTTCGGCGAGAACAGATTTGCCGCGGCCGCACACTTCGCGGACCTGGCTTCGCGACGAGATGGCTACCAGGACATCGATCTTCAGCAGGCTGTCGACCGCTACTACACGCTTTACGGCGAGCCCGTCGTCATCGTCGACCGGAGTGGCAATCCACGGGCGTCGGCGGGGTCGGCCACCACCTCGCCGGACGTCGCCGCCGCCGTCTCGGAGGCCCTGCGCAATCAGCGCAGCCGCGTTCCGGGCACGCTCACTCCATGGTCTCCCGCACAGGTACTGATCGCCGTACCTGTCGGAACCGGCACGCAGGTCGACGGCGCCGTCGTGCTCGCCGCATCCACAGCCGCCGCCAAAGTCGACGTGACCCGGGCGTGGCTGCTGATCGTGGCCGGCGCGGTCACATTGCTCGCCATCGCATCGATGATCGCTCTGGCCCTGTCGCGGTGGACGATTCGACCGCTCACCGAGCTCGCCGCCCGCGTATCCTCCCTCGGCCACCGCGTTCTCGATCGCGCTCCCGGGGGCGGCGCCCATGACGACGGCCGCCCCGACCCCGTGGGCAGATATGCCGGCCCGCAGGAGGTGCGCAGGCTTTCGGCCGTGTTCGACGCGATGGCCCATGATGTCGAAGCGGCCGCCACCGCCCAGCGTCGACTGGTCGCCGATTCGGCACATGCACTCCGAAATCCGCTGGCGGCGCTGCGGATTCGACTCGACACCCTGGGTATGGCACTACCGGAATCGTCAGCCGCCGCGCACCGCAAGGCGGCGGCGGAAGTCGACCGGCTCGAGGGCATCGTCGCCGACCTGCTCGCGTTGGCCACCGCCGAGACTCGTCCCGATCCCGACGGCGAAGTCCGCAGCGCCGATGTGAGGGCTGCGATCGCCGATCGCCACGAGTTCTGGTCGGCCGCCTTGGCCGAAGCCGGCATCGAGGCCGGCGTGACCGACGACTCGGATGAGCCGCTGTACGCGCTCATCCCCGACCGCGACCTCACCCAGATCCTCGACATCACCCTGAGCAACGCGGTGAAGTACGCCGGCGCAGGCACCCGCGTCGATCTCGGCGCCCGACGCGTCGGCGACGACATCGAGGTGTGGGTCGAGGACAACGGTCGCGGAGTGTCCGAGCAGGATCTGCCGTTGATCTCGACCCGCTTCTACCGCGCCGCCAACACCGTCGGCCAGGGCACCGGACTCGGCTTGTCCATCGCGCGCGCACTCACCGAACGCGCGGGCGGGGTGTTCGGCGTCGGCCCAGGCAGCAGCGGCGGTCTGCGCATCGACCTGCGGCTACCTGCTTCCGATCGCGACGAACCGCTTTCGTCCTAAGGGAGTGTTAGGAATCGCGCCCGGACCTTCCTAAGACCGTGTGACTGCTACCACAGTGGGGGCTTGCGACGGCGATGTCGGCGACTCCGGTTCCGCCACAGCCCGTCACGGACAAGGAGAAAGCAGTCATGACCAGTTCGGCCATCCGCGAACCGCTCGAAGGCGGCGCCGGGTCGACGACACCCGTGTCGTCGCCGGCAGCCACCCGCCGCGCGATCTTCAACACGTTGCGCGGGTCCTCGGGCAACCTCGTCGAGTGGTACGACGTGTACGTCTACACGGTGTTCGCCACCTACTTCGAGAGCCAGTTCTTCGATTCCGCGGACAAGAACTCGACCATCTACGTCTACGCGATCTTCGCGGTCACGTTCCTGATGCGCCCGGTCGGTTCGTGGTTCTTCGGCCGTTTCGCCGACCGCCGGGGCCGTCGTGCGGCGTTGACTTTCAGCGTGTCGCTGATGGCTGCATGTTCACTGCTGATCGCTTTGACTCCGGGCCGGGAGAGCATCGGCGTGTGGGCCGCGGTCATCCTCGTGCTGTGCCGCCTGGTTCAGGGGTTCGCCACCGGCGGGGAGTACGGAGCGTCGGCGACGTACATGTCCGAGGCAGCCACCCGCGAGCGGCGCGGATTCTTCTCCTCCTTCCAATACGTCACGCTCGTCGGCGGCCACGTCTTGGCGCAGCTGACCCTGCTCGTGATGCAGGTGTTCCTCGATCGGGAACAAATACAAGAGTTCGGTTGGCGCATCGCGTTTTTCATCGGCGGTGTGGCTGCGGTGGTGGTGTTCTGGCTGCGGCGCAGCATGGACGAATCGCTGACCCGCGAACAGCTCGATGCGGTACGGCGCGGCGAGGACGACGGCTCGGGCTCGATCCGGGAGTTGGTGGTCCACCACTGGCGGGCGCTGCTCACGTGCTTCGCCGTCACCATCGGCGGCACCATCGCGTTCTACACCTACAGCGTCAACGCCCCGGCGATCGTCAAATCCACCTACGAAGACCACGGCATGACAGCGACGTGGATCAACCTCATCGGGTTGACCTTCCTGATGGTGATCCAGCCAATCGGCGGATTGATCAGCGACAAGGTGGGCCGCAAACCCGTGCTGCTGTTCTTCGGGTTCGGGGCGTTGGTCTACACCTATGTACTCATCACCTTCCTGCCCCAAACCACCTCGGTGGCAATGTCTTTGACGCTGGTGTGCGTCGGCTACGTGATCCTGACCGGGTACACGTCGATCAATGCCATCGTCAAGGCAGAGCTGTTCCCGTCGCACGTGCGGGCGCTCGGAGTGGGCCTGGGCTACGCGCTGGCGAATTCGGCCTTCGGTGGCACCGCGCCGCTGATCTACCAGGCGGCCAAGAACGGCGGTCACGTTCCGTGGTTCATCGGTTACGTGACCGTTGTCATCGCGGTTTCGCTGTTCGTCTACCTGTTCGTGTTGAAGAACAAGTCCGAGACGGCGCTCGACCGCGAACAGGGCCGCGCGTTCGTGTGACGTTCTAGGCTTGCCGACTGTGTCGTCGATGTCCCGAAGGTCTGTTCTCCGGGGCATCGCGATGCTGTCGGCCGGCTTGTCGATCGCGTCCTGCCGCACCGGCGACGACGGTCCTGTGCGTCTCGCGGCGGGCGAGCCGGGCGGCTTCTTCTGGGAGTTCTCCGGTCTGCTCGCCGCGGCAGGCGCCCGATCGGCGACCGTGCGCATCGAACCGCTGCAGACCAACGGTTCAGCCGACAACATCGAGGCATTGCAGTCGGGGCGCGCCGAGTTCGCGATGAGCCTGCTCGACACCGCGCAGGACAGTCCCGACGCCGATGCGCTCACGGCGGTCGGCCGCGTCTACGAGAACTACTTCCAGGTCGCGGTACGCGACGACTCCCCCATCACGTCGCTGTCAGATCTGCGGGGACGTGTCGTCAGCGTCGGTGCGCCGGGTTCGGGTGCGACGTCGCTGTCGCAGCGAGTGCTCGACGCCGCCGGGCTGTCCGAGCCGGGCGCTGTTCGGCAAGTGCAGCAGACGATGAGCGACGCCGCCGCGGCTCTCGTCGCGGGCGACATCGACGCGGCCATGTGGGCCGGGGGCCTGCCCACCCCCGCCTTTGGCGACCTGCGCGTCGGCATCCGCCTGCTCGACCTGGCATCGGTGGTGCCCACGCTGCGGCAGACGCATGGGACCACCTATGAACCGGTGTCGGTGCCAGCCGATGTGTACGGTCGCCACCCCGCGGTGATCACCGTGGGAGTCGCCAACCTGCTGTTGGCCCGCCGGGATGTCCCCGACCACATCGTCGCCGCCATCGTCGATCTCCTTCTCGACGACCCATCATCACTCGTCCCGACACAGGCCATCGGGAGCCAATTCCTCGACGCCCAATCACTGATCCAAACCGGCCCCATCGCACTGCATCCCGGGGCGGCGGCCGAGTACCGGAGTAGGCACGGTTGAGTGGACGAATTCGCTTGCGCCTGGCGGCTTTTACTGAACGACCGCGATGTCCTTCTTGATGCGGTTGATCGTGCCCTGCAGTTCGGCCATTGAGTGAAAGTTGTAGTCGACGATTCCACCGCCACGGGTTTCGACGCTCACGAAGAAGCGCCCGATCGGGCCCGCCGCCGGGTCGTATCCGTATGTGGTGAAGTGATAGTTCCCGGTTACGGGATCCCGGTAGCGGATTCGTGCCGACACACTGCTGGTGATGTTGGTGCTCGGCGTGCCGGCGAGAACAGCAGCCGCATTCGTCTCGCCGTAATCGTAAAGCAGCACACCGAAATCGCCCTGCGCTCCGGATGGGAATTGCACGGCGAAGTTGCGTTCCGGGTGGTAGTGCTCAACCAACGTCCATCGTCCGGCGCTCGGTCCGAGCACCGTTTCGGCATGGCTGACGCCTCCTCCGGACCAGTTGCCGGTCCCTTGGACAACTGCGTGCTCGCCCGTCGCCGTGTTCCGGTAAATCGCCGCCTCACGACCGGGAGTTCCCTCTATCAACGAGACATACCTGAGCTCTGCGTCGGTGGCACCGGGCACGAGGAATACTTGGTCTTCGGCCGCAATCGCGATCCCGTACGCCCGCTGCATCAACTCACGGAAGGTCTGCTTCGTCTGGCGAAGAATCGCCGCCAGTGTCTTGCCCTTGCCGCCGGTCGCGGCGTTCAACGGACCACCAAACAAGAAGTCCGAAATGCGTGACCGCGCAGCGACAATGCTCGGGGTTTCGGGTGCCTTCGCGAGCAAGACCTGAAGATCCTCGGGGGCGAGGCCGGTGCGCAACGCGACCTGCCCGACCTCCATCCGCTCTAGGGCAGCGGCGACCGACGTCGCCTGTTCAGCCTTGCTGAGTGCGGCGAAGTTGGTGAGCTCGCCCGTTGCTCCGCGTCCTGCGGCCAGTAGCGGGCCCACCGCTTCGCCTGCCGCCGCCGCGAGCACGGCGAATTGGTACATCGTGGCATCGAGTTGGGCACGGGCGGCCGCCTGCTGGCTGACGACCTCACCGCTGGATGTCGCGCTCGACGACGCGATTGTGTTGAGGTTCTGCGCCTCGAACGTCTTCTGGGCTGCCAGCGCTGCGGCCGAGCCGATGTTCGCGGCTGCCATGACGCCGCCGATCAACGGCGTCGCTGCGCCCGCAGTGCCGATCGCGACCGACGCCAGTAACAGCACGAGACCGATGTTCGCCATCGTCTCGTCGAGACTGGAGCCTTTGTGGGCGATGGCATTGTCCATCGTGAATTTGGCGAACGGAGTCGTGTACTTGGGCCCGAACTCGCCTTTCCGGTGGCGGGCAGCCAACGTGTCAAAGCTGAGCGGGTCGACCTTGTTCGCCATGACCAGCGCCATCGATTGGCGAGCATTGTTGTACGTCTCGACCATTGCCTTCGCCGCCTTCTTCCGGGCTTCGACAGGCGATAGATTCTCGAATCCCGTGATGCGCGTCTGACCGAAATTCAGCCGTCCTGGCTCACCGCCGCGCCCAGGATCGTCGGGAGCAGGCTCCACACTCGTGGAGAGGATGTAGATCGCCGGATTGTTCGCCATCACGTCGGCAACGGTCTGCGCCAACGCCGAATAGCGCTCGTAGACGAACTTCCACGGGTAGCGCTTGGTGTACGGGTCAGGGGAAGTGACCGGATCTACTTGCGGCAGAGTGGGTTCGTGGTCGGGGTCGAATTTCACCGGCGGACCCTGCAGGTTGAAGTAGTCGGCGCGATCGCTGCCCGGGAACTGCCGGCTCTGCCCGACGACGATGTTGCGTGCCTTTGCCATCAGCTTTTTGGCATCGACCACCAACTGCGCCAGGTTCTGCTGCTCGGCAATCGCGGCATCCTTGGCTGGATCCGCTGCGACGTGTTCCGGGTCGGACGCGCCGAGCCGGTCAGCCTCCTTCTTCAGCAGTTCCACGTTGCCGGTGAGATTGGAGATCGCCGCTGACTTCATCGACTCTTTGAAGTCCGAGACAAGCGTGAGGTAGCGGTATGTTTGCGGCTTCCAACCGCGCTCTACACATGTTCTGAACCGGGCCAGCGCGGTGTCGTCCATGGCGTCGACGTCGACATGTGCCCAGATGCGATCCATCGCATTCCTGTCGAACACGCCAATGCTGGTCTGCGACAACAATACATCGATCAACTGCACGCGCTGCGGGGCCGTCGCCTTCTCGAAGTTGTCGATGGCCTTGACGTCGGCCGGGTCGTTCGACTTGATGGCCGCAGCGATCTCCTCCGGTGTGCCCTTGTCGAACCTCAAGGCGCCCGGCAGGATTCCGCGCTGCACGGTGAGCGCGTTCCCCGATGCGGCGAGCATTTCCGTGACTGCGCCATTGCCTGCGGCCTGCTGCAGTTTCTGCAGGTTCGGTGCTGAGTTGAGCGGCGCTGGTTGTGGCGGCTCCGGCGTTCGACGCACCGGTTTGAGCCGGCGTTTCGTTTCATCAAACGACCGCACACCCGATCCTCTCGCCGCTGGTGTGCACGCCGCGAAGGCGGGCGCTGGTCGCCGAATTCTTTCACCCTCCGGCGACCGCGCAGAAGCCTCGACGACCAAGAGTGCCCACTCGGGCAACGTCTGCCGCTGCGTATGGGCGTTGTGTCGAGAATGCGCTCAGGGCTGTGGTCGCTGCGCAATCACGACCGTGGACGCAGTCTCACCGCTCAGCGCGGTCAACCATGTCGATCAGCCCGGCATTCTGCGCGTCGCCGACGATGTGTTCCCAGTTGACCACCGCGGCAGCGATCACCGTGATGGCGGTCGCGAAGCCGAGGAGTGAGGCCAGCAATTCCGCCCACTCCCCGCTGGTGCCGACGCCGAGCAGGATGGCGACCAACGCGCCCGTGATGACCCATCCTGCGGTCAACGCGCTTCGCCACCACTCCCTGCGCCGCATGCCAACAGCGGAGTGGGCGCCCGCCCGGCGCGAAGATTTGATCGGCGTGGTCATGAGATCCACTGTCCCGTTGCTGACTGAGAAGGTGTGAAGCGTTCGTTATGGAAACGCTCTGAACTCCGCCCTGCCGTTCAAACAGTCTGGCGAACCACGCGGTGCTACTTAGGGCAACGCACGTGTGCATCTGAATCGCACTCGGTGAACGATGGCTGCGCACGGCAAACGTCATTCCGTTCGCCCCGACAGCGGCAGATATTGCCCTTCGAAAATATCGTCAAGGTACTCCCAGCGCTGGATTCAGCAATCGCGCTCGATGAACCATCCCCCGGCATAGCCTAAACCACGTTCGCGTCAATTCCGGGGAGAAAGGTAGCCATGAGTATCTCAATGGAGAAGGTGACGAAGGCGGGAATTGTGGGTGCGGTGGCCTCGGCTATGGCAGTCGGAGCATTCGGCGCGACCGCGCCTGCACACGCATGGTGCGTGGGTATCAGCGGCCTGAATTTTGGTGGGGGCTGCTCGAGCACCTTGGGTAACTTCGCACTCGGCCTAGGGCCGAACGCGGTGGCGAGTTCCAGTGGGTTCATCACGGGCGCGATTGCCCTCGGAGACGCCTTTGCATCGTCCGCCGGCATTCTCACTGCTTCCTGGGCGGGCGGCACCGGTTCGGAGTCGTACACAAACGGCCTCTTCAATTGGGCTGTGGCGCAAGGCACCAACGCATCCGCAGTCGCAGGCAGGCAGAATACTGACTTTGCGAACTTCGCCTTCAACTTCGGCAACGCCGTGGAGCCATGGCTCGGCGGAGAAAACGAAGAGTTGGGGACAAGCAACGTTGACGCGAGTTTCGGCAGCTTCAACCTAGCGGCCAACCTCGGCGGGAATGCCAATGCGGTCGAGGGAACCACGAAAGATTTGCGCGTGTGGGCCGGCGGCTTGGAAGGCGAGGAGAATTTCGGTTCCGCGGCGCTCAATCTCTTCGGCAACCGTAACGACGTCCAGGCATTCGGCTCCGGCGTTGCGGCCATCGCCGTGGGCAACCCCTTCGGGTTCCCGAATGGCAGTGACAGCATTGTTCGGGTCGGCGATTTCGTTGAGGGGATATCTGGCGGCAGCCTCAGCCTGGCATTCAATATTCAGCCCCCGTTTATCACTGAAGAATGCGGCACGGGGCAATGCGGCAACACCGTGACAGTCAGCGACGGCTACCTGTCGATCGCGGGAGCGGTGGGATTGGTCAATCGAGTCGTCGAGCAAATCGGACCGGGGATCCGGATCAACACCCCATTCAATCCGCCGCCGACCGTCACGAACGTGCTTGCCGCTGACAGCACATCGACGGCGACGACCCCCAAGGCGTCAGCGCCGAAATCGCTCGGCGATGGGATCAAAGGCACCAAGCAACGGAGCCTCGTCCGGTCCAGCCTTGACTTCAGCGGAGGCGCCAAGGCGGATGCTGATCGGAGTGACAGCACGGCGAAGGCCGCCGACCAGGGATCGTCAGCACCCAAGTCACTCAAGAGCCGGATCAACGAGACCAAGAAAAAGGTGAGCGACGCGGTCAGCAAGGTCACCGGCAAGAAGTCGACGAAGGCCAACGCCGACGCTGGTGATTCCGACGACGAGTGATCCTGCTGGCTTGACTCCGTCTAACTGACCCGGGCCCTGGGTCGCCCATACGGTGCCCCAATGGCGCGATCGCTCCCGGCAAGCTGGCGACCGCTCTTGTAGCAACGCTCCAGCTTCGGTACGGTGAGGTACCAAGGCGGTACCAGCGGTACTGCGTACTCGCGCCTTCCGAACGGAGTCACGATGCCGGTCAAGGATCACCCCAACAACGCTCCTGGCATGCCGATGCTCTTTCCAGCGTGGATCGACCGGCTGCAGATGAAATACATGAATCCGGTGGCACGACGGTTCGCGCGATTCCTACCAACGTTCGCGGTGATCTACCACCGGGGCCGCAAATCTGGCCGCACTTACGAGACAGTTGTTCAGGCTTACCGAAAAGGCAACGTCCTGGCGATCCTGCTCGGCCACGGTCAAACAGATTGGGTCAGAAACGTTTTGGCCGCAGGCGAGGCCCATGTACGCCGCTCAAACCACGACCTACATATCACCGAACCACGCGTGGTCCCGATGGGCACTCACGCTGAAGGCTTGCCATGGATCGCCCGACTCGGAAGCCGTCGCATGGCCGTGCTCGTCGCCAACATCAACTGACACGGCAGCCGTACGCCGCCCTGAACCTGTACTGCTATCGGTGCCTCCAGTCGGACTCGAACCGACACTTGGCGGAACTGAGCCGCTTCCCGGCTCCAAGTCCGGTGCGGTACAGAGGTCAGCCCGCAGAGCCCGCAGTCGTCAGCAGAACAGCTGCTTCGTTGTAGGGAAACGCTCGGTAGAGCAGCCGAGAACGTGGCACGACGAGCGCCGCGGCCTCGTCCTTGCTCACCACCCTTGGGTCGACGAGCGCGACAGCCCGTCCACGCTTGTGCAGCACCGTCGGTCCGCCGGCCAGCACGTTCTTCAACCAGTCCGTCTGTAGGCCGTAGCCGACGAGGATGGCGTAGCCATCATGGGTCTCGAATACCAACAGGGGCGTTCGATATCGCTTACCCGACTTCCGCCCGACGTGCTCGAGTGTCCCGAGGTTCGGAAGCCACGGTGAAATCGTGCGAGCCGCCGGATTGGTGACTCGCTTGTTGAACTCTGCGATTCGGCGAGGCACGCGCATTCTCGGAGTCTAGGTATTGGTCCGAAGTTCCTCGCTGACGCGGTGCGGACACGAACTTTCAAAGCCCAACCAGTGATTGCGTGTTCGGCGTGAATACTGCATCTACCTGCCAGTAGGCCTGTGCCCCCAGTCGGACTCGAACCGACACTTGGCGGATTTTAAGTCGGCCGGATAGGGTCGCACCGCATCGCGGAGCATCGCTGAAACCCGCTGCCACCAGCGATTTCCGACGCATGGCGTCGCACCAATTCGCGGGTTTTCGCGCACGGGTTGTGACAACTCCGTGACAACTCAGCGCACCGACTGCCGCCTCTGCGGCGCACTGCACTTCGCGAAAGGCCTCTGCAAGCGGTGCTACCAGCGGGCGACCTACACGCCGTCCGACCGCACCGAGCCGACCAACCATCGACTCACTGCCGACGACGTCCGCAGGATTCGGCAGCTCCGCGACGAACTCGGCTACACCTACCGCGAGTTGGCGCGCATGTTCGGCGTCTCGATCCCAACGATCGGGTTCGTCGTCACCCGCAAAACCTGGACGAACGTATAACCATCACGCGCGTCAATGCGGTGTCGTACGATCCTGCGCATGTACAGGGGGATCGCCGTTTCACTCGTGATAACAGGGGCTCTCACCGGCTGCGGCGGCAGTGGCCAAACCCCAACCGCGTCCACAGTCACCATCACCACCGAGCGAGCCCCGAATGAACCTCCCGCCGCGCCGACGGCTGCAGCCCGCACGGACGCCACCGGCGCACTACTGAAGGAAGTCGGTGAGGGTGCCGGCGTCTCGTGCGCATCGCCGACTGAGCCTTGCGACATTGAGTTCACCGTCACGGCGATCGAGCCGAACTATCCATGCAACGACGCCTACAACATTGCGCCGCTAGGACCCGGCCAGCAATACCTACGCTTGTCGGTTGATGCCCAAGCGGACGCCAAGCTCGAATGGCCAGCATCGGCAGATGCTCTGCGAATCAACAACTGGGCTGTCGAAGACGCAGACGGCGTCCTACACCGAGACCTCGACATTGCGTCACCGTGCACCGACAACGCTGACGCGTTCTTTGAGACGTTCGTCCCGGGCACACGAATGCGGGGCGCTGTGGTGGTGTTGGCTCCGGCATCGGCTACCGAGTTGCGGCTCGTTTCGGGGCCGACTTCGTGGATCTGGCCCATCCCCCAACAGAAACCGTAGCGCGTCAGACGCGTACTGGTATCCGGCTGGCCCAGTCCCGCACATGCTGGATCGCGAGACCAAGATACGTTTGGCCGGGCCACACTTCCCAGGCGTGGTAGTTGATGTGCGGCGCCGTCCCAGATAGAGCGAACTTGAGCGCGACGATCGCCGCCTGCACCGCGGCCGCCGGCCCGGTCAACGGACCAGCTCCGGCGCCACCGATCAACGCTGGAAGGGTCGACACCAGCACAGGCAGCAGTACGCCGGCCAGCGCCGCGGGATTGCCTGAAAGTGCCCCTGTCCCAACCTGAGTCAGCAGCGGAATCGACACCCCAGCCTCGGCCAGCACCTTCGGAATGGCGGCGATGATGGCCCGCAGCGTGCCGGCAGGATCCGACAATTGCGTGTCGGTGACAGCCTGGTAGATCGCGGTCATGATGTCGCCTGCGTCGCCGAGCGGCACGTTCGCGTACATGTCGTCGGGGTGTGCGAGGTCGCACCAGTCCCACGCCAGCGTCGATGCGGGCATGTTGAAGTCGGAGATGCCGCGCCCGTTCGGGATGGCGCCGAGGTAGTAGGTGTGTCCGAATGCGCGCGACGGGTTGCCGATCGCGAAGCCGCACACGTAGTTGCGGCGGAACTCGGCGAGCGGCTGGCCTGGTTCGAGCATGGCGCGCAGCTTCGCCGCGACGATCGCGCCTGCGCTGTATCCGCCGAGGACGTACGTGCGGCCGGACTGGATCTCGCGCGCCCCGGCCGCGATGCCGATCTGGACGGCCTTGTTCATCGACGGCGTGCCGGGCGCGCCGGGCGGCAGTCCGCCCATGCTGGCCGGCCACTCGGGGTTGCGTTCCTCGATGAGGTCGGCCGCGCCTTGGCAGACGCGGGATACGTAGTCCTGGCCGATGATGCCGCCGGTGCCGCGGAACACGATGCCGAGGTGGCGGGGCTTCGGCTTCGGCGGCGTGGTCTTGACCAGAGCGCCGTATTCCTCGTGCGTCACAACGACACCCGGCGGTGGTGCGGGCAGGCCGCGGCGCTTGCGGTACTCAGCGGCCACCCGGGCGTCGTCGTCACCGATCCAGCCGTCAGCCTTGAGCGGGCCACCGCTCGCGGCAAGCGCGTAGGACTTCGCGAACGCGACGATCGCGCGCTGCCAGGCCATCGCTTCGGCGGGCTGGCTACCGCCGTACCGCAACTCGGTCATCAGAGGGTCTCCAGCTTGCGCAGACCCTTGGCGATGCCGTCGCGAAGCGTCAGTTCTTCACCCTTCGCGTTCTTGCCGAGCGATGAGTCATCGCTCCATGCCGGGTCTTTCGGCCCCATCTGCGCGGCCATGTACTCGAGCAATTCGCGTTCGCTGTAGTCCTGGGGGAACTTCTTCGGCGCCGGGAGCACCGGACCGCCGGGCGTCTGCGGCGTCTGGAAGTTCAGGCCCAGCGCCGCCAGCGTCGCGGGCCCGGCGATGCCGTCGACGACCAGGCCGGATCGGCGCTGGAATTCGCGCACCACAGCCACGGTCAGCGGCCCGAACTCGCCGTCCTCGTCGAGACTTGAGTAGGCCTCGTAGTCGTCGTTCAGCTTCTTCTGCAGTGCGAGCACCCGGTCGCCCGTGCACTCGTAGCGCGAGCAGTCCTCGCCGAGGTACACCGCGCCTGGCGCTGTTGGCGTAGTAGGCGTGGTGGTTCCGGTGCCGACAATCGGACCCGGCAAGTAGAACCAGTCGTGAAACAGCGGGTTGTTGTAGTGGCGGCCCGAGCCGCCGACCCACTGACCGCCGCCCGACGCGACAGCGCCACCACGGGACTCGATCGCGGTGCCCTCCAACGTGCAGGCCATGTGACTGTTCGCGCCGCCATTTGGTCCGTGCTGCAGGCCGATGCGCAGCGCCGCGTCGGCGGGGATAGCGGCGGGGCTGGCCACGCGGATGGTGCCGAACGGGCCGCGGCTGCCGGGCCCGCCGACGTAGCGGTACGACTCGGTGGAGAGTGCGTGTCGCGACCAGGCCATGTTGGGCCCGTTCACGAGCGCGTCGAGCATGTGCGTGACGATGCCCGAGCAGTCGGTCGTGCGGTTGACATCGTTCTTCGACCAAACCCCGCCGTAGCCATATGGTTTGCGGTTTCGGGCTCGGGCGATCTGGAATGCGTAGTCGACGTTTGCGCGGAGGATAGGCATGGGCGAGGCTCCCTTTGGTCAGCTCGGCGCTGACGGTAGGACCGCAGGGTGCAGCGAAAGCCCTAGGCGACTAACGCCAGACGCATTTCGGCCAGCTCGATGTAGGAGACCGACCCGTCGAACGTCTCCCCCGACACTCGCACCGAGGCAACACCCGCCGGCACCGTCACGCGCGTGTGGACCAGGTGCTGGTCGTCGACGCTGACGGTGCGCTGCTGATAGGCGTACACCTGGCCGACGAGGCTGCCGCCGCCGCTGACGGCGGACCGCCACCGCAACGCCACACCACCGACACCGTCCGGTGTGGCCCAGTAGAGGCACGAGAGGTCAAGCACCTGCCCGGGGGTTACGTTGACCCAGCAGTAGTCGGCGTGGGCCGCGCCGATCCCCCGAAGCCGAAGCACGTTGCCCCGCACACCTTCACGAGGGAACACCGCGGGCCCGTTGATCGGGTGCACCGCTGTGGAGCTGCCGCTGGCCCATCCGGTCGGGGCTGCCGACGTGTCGATACCGGTCATCACCGCGCCCGGCGCGACGGCGCCGGTGTCGACCCAAGATGCCTCGGCAGTCGGCTTGTAGTAGACGAACTTCCAGTCCGCGTCGCCCGGGCCCTTGCGGTAGATGTTCACGCCTCGCGAGCCGCCCGACGCCGCCGTTGCCGCCACGGTGATCTGCCCGGTGCCCGACAGCACCGCATCGGCGATCGTCGCGGGCAAACCCTCGCCGTAGATCCCTCGGCTCGTCACCTTGTAGCTGTAGGTGCCTGCGGGCAGCGCCCCGGCCGCCGTCGACGGTGTCGCCGACAACGTGTGCGGCAGCCCGAGCGGCGCGTTCAGCGTGGTGAAAAACCCGTTCGGCAGCATCGATTCGGCGTTGGTGACCGCTCGACGCACACCCACCGGCGGCCCCAACTTGTCGGCCAGAAAGCCGTACGCGAACCGGCCGATCCGGCTGTAGGAATCGAGCAGCGTCGGGTGGATGCTGTCCGACGACCAGCCCGCGGGCCAGCCACCGGTGGCTGGATCCGCCATGCGGTCGAACGGCACCAACGTCACCTGATTCTCGGCCGCCCACGCATACAGTGCGGCGTTCCACGTGATCGCCGTCGCGGTGTTCGGCGCGGTGTCGGAGATCGGCCAGATCGCGCCGACGACGAGCTGTGCGCCGATACCGCGGACCTTGGCCAGGTAGGCGGTGAGGTCAGCCAGCCACGCCGCCATGCTGGTGCCCTGCCGCACGTTGTTCGTTCCGACGGTGAGGAATACGACGTCGGGATTGTGCGGTGCGACGTCGGTGTCGAACGCGGCCAGCCGTTGATCGGACCGTTGGCCGGCGACCGCGGCATTGCGTACGTAGTTGACCCGCCCCATGGCGAGGTCAGCGAACTCGGTGGTCCAACTGCCCGCGCGGTTCTCCTGGCCGAGGCCGGCGCCGATGCCGTTGATCGTGATGGAGTCGCCGTCGAACACCCACCGGGGTCCGAATACCGTTCGGGTGGCGATCGCTTCGGCGAGCTGCTGCGTCGGCGCGAGCACCTTGATTTCGTCCGCCACCGGGGCCGGTAGCTGCGAACCCGCGGGCTTAGTCGTGTCGATCGCGATCAGACGGTCGGCCATGAATCAGTCCTCGTCGTCAATCTGGCTGGTGTCAGGCACATACAGGCCGGAGTTCGGCGGATCTTGTATCAGCGGGCCGGTGTTCGCCTCGCCGCCGCCGTTGGTGTTGGCGTACGGCACTGCAGCGTGAGGTCGTCCAATGTGGGCCACACGGCGCACCGTAGCCAGCGGCCATGCAGCGCAACGGTCAGCGCAGTTCCACCCAGTCGATCGCCGGGGAGAACCGACGAGGCCCCAGCGCGTCCTTGCTGCCCATCACCACCAGACCCAGCGACCGGTTGCCTGGGCCGCTCGCAGCGGTGCCGCCGCTGTCGTTCCATTCGCCCACGAAGCTGCCGTTGCGGCGCAAACTGTGCAGGTTGCCGATACCACGCAGCAAGATCGTGTCACCGGCCGCGAACGACCCGAAGCTGTTGATGATGGTGTCGGTATTGGCGACGCGGCGCACGATCCGCAGCGTCGACGAATCCAATTGCACCCCAACACCGTGGGTGAACGCCCCGTTCGACAGCCTGGCGAACACCTGTGTTTTGGACAGGTCGCCGGTGATGGATGGACCGCTGCCCTGCGAACCGATTCGGAACTCCAGCTCGTAGTCATCATTGGGCGCGACCGCGGCGTTGTAACGCTGCCGGTCGACGATCAGCGGCAGCCCGATCAGGCCATCAGGGATGGCTAAGCGGCACATTCCGTTAACGACGCCAGCGGTGTAGCCGTTGCTCGGCGTGTGGTTTGTCCAGTCAGGACCGAGGTTGTCGGCGTCGTCGCGGTCGAATCCGTCACGCAGCGACGTCCGTGACCAGATAACCGTCGACCCGAGATACAGCTTCTGAATATCGACGCCGCCCAGGTGCAGAGCCCGGATCGGTGTACCGCCGAAGTGCAGAGCCATCAGGGCAGCTCCGCATAGAGCACGTTGGGATTCGGGCTGCTAAGCGCGGCGTAGTCAGCGGCAGTGATGGGCACGATGTCGACGGTGATCGCCGTACCAGAACTGTCGTGCGCGGTGACGACACCAACTCCAGCCTTGGGCGCGGTCACAGCCCCAGCGTCGATCTTGTCGCTCGTGACCGCACCAGTGTCGATGTTGACGGCCTTCACACCGCCAGCCGCGATCTTGGGTGATGTCACCGCCCCATCGGCCAGCTTCTCCAACGTCACGGCGAGGTCGCGCAGCTTCACCGTTGTGACCGCACCGTTCACCAGCAACGATGGTGCTACTGCGGCGATTTCGGCCCGCACCTCCGGCGCGAACTTCTCCCCGTCTTCCGCGTCGAGGTCGATCGCGATGAACACCACTCGGGCCATAGCTACGCAGGCTAGGAACTCAGCGTGCACCCAACAGACGACGTACTGCGTTGAAATCCGACTCCACCGTTGCCGGATCGAACCCGGCCGGCACCGGTATTGCCTTGCGCTGCCGCTTCCCTGCGACCGGCGGCGGGGTAGCCGCAGCTTCCGGCGCATACAGCTGATCAAACAACTGATCACGCGCCAGCTTGTCTTTATCGCGGTCACCAGTGTGCACGGCTTCCAGCCACACGGCTTCCGCCTCGTCGAGCAGCGAATGCATCGACGGCAGCACGCCCATCGGGTCACCGATGCCGTTGTTGATCAGCCGCGCACGGATCGTGCGCCAATGCGTCGCCGCGAAAAACGACAACATCTGCACGGCGAAATACGGACGGGCCGTGCCCCACGTCGCGAGCGCACGCGCCACATGACCGAACACGCTGTCCGACATCTCGCCGAGCATCATCTGCTCGAGGATGCGTTCATGCTCACCAGCATCGAGGTGGCTGCACACGAACAACATCAGATAGTTGGACCGAGCGGACGCCTTCGCGGTGTCGACGTCGTCCCCAGCTGCGCGGATCTCCTCGTCGGTGACGACGATATCGGGGTTGACCGACATCGCCAGCCACGCCACCGCGCCCGGCCTGGGCCGGCGCGCCCGCACAACCCCGACATCGGGCACCTGGAGCGGCCCGAACGTGTCACTGAACGGCGCCAGTTCCGCATCGCCCAGCATGTCATCGAAACCCGGTGGCGGCTCCCACATGTCAGAACGTCTGGACGCCCGGCACCAGAATCGACACCGCGATCGACCGGCCCGACCACTGCGGCGTCTTCGTCGGCACGAACATCCGCTCCCGCGTCGGCCGCGGCGGCGACGCCAACACCGCAACAGCCATCGAACTGCCCTCAGCGTCCACGTCGGACAACTCGACCATGTCATCCGGCGGAGCCTGGTTGATCGGAGCCTGCAACGGCGAATGCGCGAAATACGAGGCACAGATGAGCAGTTGGCCGGCGCGGTCGATGCTCGGCGCGATGTGCCCGTCGTCGCGTTCCCAGAAGAACCGGCGCAGCGTCGACGCGATCTGCCAGCCGTCGTCGAGATCCAGTGCGGCGTTGCGCACGACGACGAGGTGCACGATCTCCTCGGCCAGGATGCCGGTGGTGAAGTGATACGAGTCGGGCTCGTCACTAGATGCGATGCGCCAGTACACCTTCATGTGAACGTCGCCGATACCCGCGAGGCCGTCATTGCGGACATGCCAGAGAGTCCAGCCGTCCTCCTGTGGGTTGATGTCGGAGGCCAGGCCGATGTTGTTCGCGACGATGGCCAGCATGACGTCGCCCTCGGCGGTGCCGGTCGGCACGTCGACATCGGTCGGGAACGTGTTGTTGGTGGAGTGCTCGACACCCACCACGATTGGCACAGGGCGGGGCTCTGGGGTCGCGACGGTCGGGATGCCGTACAGATCGACGCGTGTGTCGCCGGAGATGAACCCGGATTCGGTGTTCTGGTCGCCGCCGTCGATCGCGGTGTTTTCCCAGAACTCGCTTTTGAAACGCAGCTCGACCCGCGCAACGAACGTGAAGCCCGGCTCGACGACATCCCATCCGGTGTCGTGAGGCATCAGCGGGGCGGTGCTGGAGTTCTGCCGGATCTCATGCACGGCGAAACCAGAACCCAGTGCGAGGATTCCGCCTTTGCCGACGTCGAGTCCGCATCCGAACCGGGACACTTCTCGCATGTCCAGCGGGCCCGTGCGGTCGATGACGATCTCCAGTTCGTCGAGCCAGACGGTGCCGTTGGTGGCGTCGTTGTCGATCCGGACCCGCAGTTGCGTGACACCCGCTGGCACGGTGAACGTCTGGGATTGGTCTGCCCACACGAGCGGGATCGGCAAGGCCGCGGCGCCGAAGGGCAAGGTTGCGATGAGTGCGTTGGTGGCGTCACCGATGCGAAGTTTCGCGTTCGGGTTGGTGCCGTTGTAGTCGAGAGTGCGGCGAGCTTTGAACGACATCCGGACGGCGTCGCCGGGCGTGACGTCGAGCACCGCTGTTCCCATGTGGGCCTGCTGCACTGCGGGATTCGCGTTCATCCTCAGTGATCGTTGACCGGAGGCCTTCTGGTCGGATGTGAGCACGAATGCGGCAGGCAGGATGAAGCCGCCTGCGTCGGTTTCGAAATCGGTGACGAGCAGTTCACGCTGGATGGTCACACCGTGTGACATCGCGATGTACCCACGCGAGCGTGCCTGTAACGCGACCTGGGCGCCGCCGCGGGTGACCATGCCGTACACGTGTTGCAGCATCGGGGTGTTGTTCGTCCACCGAATGTCGACGGTGTGCACCAGGTCGTTCTTGTTGCCGCCGCCGCTGGTGTCGTAGCTGCGCGACACCGACGTGGCGGTCTTGGACGCGAGGATGCGGTACTGCGTCCACGGTTGCGGCGCAATAGTTTCGTCGATGATCGAGAAGTGATCGTTGCTCATGCTGACCCCACCGGCCAGGCGAGCAGCAGCAGACGTGCCCAGCGTGCGTGCGCTTCCCAGCGCGGTTCGAACTCGCTCGGGCTGGTCCACGTGCCGGGTGTCTGAACCGAGCACACGTAGCGGAAGTGCACGCTGTGCTGCGGTTCGAGCTCGCCGATCGGGACCAACGCCTGGGTGGTGTCGCCGTCGACGAACAGCCGTCCGAACTTGAGCGCCTCGGCCGATGCCTCTGGCCGATCGATCTGCGCGCGGCCGCCGAACGCGTCCTGAACGATGCTTGGATAGTCCGCGACGGGGCTCACGCCTTTCGCCGACGACCAGGCATCGTGGATCACCACCGTGGACGGGTTCTGAGCCACGATGGTGCGCGGCGCCCGAATCACCTGCACCGCAAGCACCTGCGGGTCAGGGCTGTTGTTAAACCAGGTCACGTCGCCGTCGATCATCACCACCGGATCCGGTGCCCGGGTGATCGTGCCGTCCTTGGTGGACTCGAGGAACCGTTCAGCAACGACGCGGGGAAACCAGTTGCGCCGCATATCGAGACCGTCGACGGTCGCCAACATGTACTCGAGCGTGCAGGGCTTGATACCCATCAGCCGGTCACCACCGTTCCCTGCTGCGGGAAGGCGATCAGCGACAGCCGCGCCCAGTTCGCCCGCGCCTCATGCTTGGGGCTGTTCTTGTTCGCGTTGTCCGACCACGGCGGCGGCGTCCACATATAGCAGCGGTACCAGAGCGCGAACTGCTGATTCGGCGCGATCTCGTACGGCACCCACTCATCAGCAGTGTTGACTTCGGTCCACATCCACTGAAGCCCCGGCTGCGGCTCAGCGACGCTGTTGGTGCCCAGGTCGATCGCCGAACCGGTCTGCCCGTTGAAGATGCTGGTAGTCAACGGCTCCGCGGGCTCAGCATCACGCGCGAAAGTCCAGCGGTCCCGGAACTGAATAGCGTTCGGATTCGACGTCAACCAGTAACGCGGCCCGCGCGTCACCCGAATCAGCAGACGCTGCTCCAGTGGAGAATCGTTACGCCAGTACAGCTTTTGGTCGATCAGCAGCTTGCCCGGCAACGTGATCTGCGGAAACACCTTGCCGTCACCATCGGCGGCCATCGCCCGCACATCAGCCACGAGGCGGGGCACCGACCATGGTTGCAGCCGCAACTGGCCGGCGTCGTCGGTGGTGAGGTTCTCCCCGATGCAGACGTTCGGTTCGGTGAACTCGGTGATCGGCACGCGTGGTCCTTTTACGCCGGGGTCCAGACCCGCGGCGGGGAGCTGACGACGCGGAAGTTGCGGGTGAACGGGCTGGTCGCGTTGGCCGAGATCAGTTGCGGCAGCATCGCCCTGGCGGCTGCCTCATCGGGCACGGTCGCCACCGTCACCTGCCAGTACTCCTCGTTGGCGAGCAGCGTCTCAAGCTCGTGATAGGCCATGTCGACGGCGATGCGGTACTCCTGCTGTGCCTGCGCGTACGCCTCGGCGGCGGCCTGGTCCTCGGGGTCGGCCGGTGGTGTCGGCGGGACCGGCTGAGCGGGCAGCAGTTCCTGCGGTGGCGTCGCGACTTCCCATTCGACGCCCCATTCGAGTTCGGACATGCTGGTCTCCTATGCGGCGAGCGGGCTGAGGGTGATGACGTCGGACGCCAGGCGGATGATGTCGCCGGACACACCGCCTTTGGAGACGGTGGCAGCTCCGGTGAGTAGGCAGTTCCCGGCGGTGGGGTGGTCCCAGATCGATCCGTGGGTGATGGTTTCGGTGGCGTTGAGGGTGTGCTCGGGGAACGCGGTGATCGCGATCTGGCCGCTGGCGGCGGCGCTGAAGGTCAGCGGGTAGCGGGTGGTGTTCGCCGAGCCGTTCGCGGTCCCGTTCGGGCCCGGGTCGCCAGTGTGCGGCCGGAAGTAGACGATCGCGGGCGGTGTGTAGGGCACGTTGCGAAACGTGTGGTCCAGCAGCTTGTTCGCCAGGTACGCGGTGATCCCTGAGGGCATGGCGCTGATGGTGGTCTACTGGCGTGCATTGAACGCGGCCAAACCACGACCACCGCCACCGCCGTTGCTGCCGGTGCCGTTGCCGCCGCGTGCGCCGCCGCCGGGTGGGTTTCCGGGGGTGGCGTCACCAGACGTAACGGCTGCGCCACCGATGAAGCTCTGGCCATTGAGCAGGACGTCCTTGCCGCCGTTGGCGTTGCCACCTTGGGCTGCGCCGCCGGCCTGTCCACCGGCGCCCCAGCCGCCGCCACCTGCGCCACCGGGACAGGTCAAACCCATGCCGGTCGTCGTGCCGCCTGGGCTGCCGTTGGTGGGCGAGAACCCGCCGGTGCCTCGGGCACCTCCACTGGCTACGGCACCGGCGAATGCCAGCTGTGACCATGGAATGTCGATGCCCCGCTGTCGGGTCGCCCATTGCCACGTGGCACCTTCTCCGCCAGCGCCGAACAGGCCGAAGCCGCCGCCAGAACCACCGCCTCCGCCGCCGATGAACGCCCCGTCGATGAAGTCGCAGTTGCGGGGAAAGACGTAGTTGTACGGGGCCGCGGCCGAGCCGGGGGCGCCGTTGTTGATGAAGTCGGTGCGCGCTGGCAGCCCGGTGGCGGGGAATCCGAACGCCATGCTGTGGCCGGCGGTCAGCGTGTTCGCCATTGCGAGCGTGCGGATCTTCGCGATCGCGAGGCTGTGTCCGACTGCGAGCGACTGGGTGATGGCCAGTGTGCGGTACTTCTGCAGCGTCATCGTCTGGCCGACGGCGAGTTCGTGCTCCAGGCCCATGTCGAGCACGCGCTCCAACGTGAGCGCCCGGTTCAGGTTGACCGTCTGGCTGATGGCCAGTCCGTCGACGAGCTTTGCCATCGAGAGCGCATGGGATACCTGCAGATTCAGCGCGGTGTCGAGCATGTAGATGCCCTGCAGGCCGAGCGTGGTGGTGACGTTGACCGGGTGGGCCATGTTGAGCTTGTAGAGCGCCTGCAGCGCCAGCGATTGGCTCACGTGGACGCTGTGCACGATGCCGATGTCCTTGAGTGCCTGCAGCTCAATCTCGTTGGCGAAGACCACGGTGTGGGCCATGTCGAGGGTGAGCACGGCCCACCAGCCCACCTCGGGTGTCTGCGCTGGCGGAGCGGTGAAGTCTGGGAACCAGCCGCGTGGCCGCACAGTCCGAAGCTGCGGAAGGTCCGGAAACCACCCGGTCATCAGACCCAGTCCCGAAGCGTCCAGTTGTCGATCTGCCCTGCGTTGAACAGCGATGCCCGCGCGATCCGCAGTCCGCCGTACCGGAAGTCGGGCCCGTGCTGCATCAGGCCGCCGCTGTCAGGCCAGTTGAGTCCGATGTCGTTGCCGTCCTTGAGCGCGTAGTAGGTGCCGGCGCCGGGGTCGTAGTAGAACTGCCACGGCACATCGTTGAGTCCCGACGAAACGGAGGCTCGCTCAGTCAGCGAATTCCATGGTCCTGTGTAGATTTTCGCGGTGTTGATGTTGCATGCGAGGTACACGACTTGGGAGAGGTCGCGGTTGCAATTCAGCAGCAGGCCGCAGCGTGGTCCGGGAACTGCGATCGCCGTCCCGTACAGTGTGCCCTCGACCCACATCTTGTCGCCGCCGGTGGGTCGGATGTAGAGCGCGTTCTGCACACCATCGGTAAGACCTGAGAAAGACGCTCGATTGTTCGAGATACCAAGCTGGTTCGATCCGGTGTCCGACTTCAGGAACCACAACGAACCCAGCTTCGACCGGTTATTGAAATCATCAGTATGCGTCTGATCGTCCCCGCCAGTGTTGACGGACGCCAACATCAACCACGGCAATAGCGTGGCCGAACTTCTGGCAGCATCTGCTTCCGCTGTGGTGTAGGACGTTTGATTGGTCAGCCCAGCGCTTAGGGTGTTGAATGCGTATTCCGGCGAGTGCGTGCCAATCCTCAAGCAGGCGATATTCACTTCAACAGCCGTTGTCGAACTGTTCCTGACACGAATCAAGTACCGTTCGCCTGCTTGCGCGATGATCCCCGCATTCGTTGCAGCGGTGACGTATTGGTTGGCAGTTGTTAATTGGCTGGAAATATCGACAGAGGAGATCCTGGTGAGCGACCGGTCGCTAGCCTCGCGAAAAACTTCCAGGTAAACGTTGTCAACGGTCCCGGCGTCTTTACTCATGTAAATGCCGACTGTGTCGGCAACTGTTGTGGCAGTTACCGTGATGTACGCGCCGAAGCTGACGCCCGACGACAATCCAATAAGCCCCGCAGTGGCGTAGGTGTTTGTCGACAACGGAATGGTGTGTGTGTGCGCTGTCCCGGACGATGCAGCACCCGTCACGCCTGTGACAAAGTACCCGAGCAGGAACGACTCAGGATAGGTAACGTCGGCGATCGGCTCGCGGCACACCCACGTTGGGTTCCGGTATCCACCCTGTGCCAGCGCAGCGATCTGGAAGTTCTGCTGGTTGATTTGGTTCGCGGCCGTCGTGTCCTGGAAATTGGTCAGGCTGTGGAAGAAATCAACGACATTGGCGATCGCTGAGCTTATTGGCGTGACCACCGCGCCGATCAACACGTCGCCGATCTGGTTGACCGCTGTGTTGAAGTTCGCCAACGCTGTTGTCAATCCGTTGACCAAGTTCTGTGGAATCTGCTGGATCACGGCGGCTGGGTTCGTCCAGAGATTCGTGAGCAACGTCGCGATGTCCTGCCCGGCCTGATTCGCGGCGTCCTGTATCCACGCAATCTCGTCGGACAGGTCGAACAGGTCGTCCCAGAAATCGCCGCTTGGGGTCAGCCCGAGTTGGGTCATGATCGACTGCACCGTGCCGGTGATGCCGTTCCACACCGACACCAGATCAGCCGTCAGATCCTTCACCCACGCCTGCGGCATACCACTACTGGTCTTCTTGGCCGACGCGTCATCCCACCACAACGAGCCGGCCGTGGCACCGGGGGTTACGTCGAACTCGAGCACGACCTCATCTACCGAGTTCGGCAAGTCGGGAACGATGTAGGTGCCTTCGAGCTTCAGCCAGCCGTCCACCGCGCCGGGATCGTCGTCGCTCTCACCGGCAGGAGACAGCGACGCAACCGTGCTGGTCGTCACCAGCGTTCGGACGTCACCCTCTCGGTGGTAGCCCCGCACCGACAGCCGCACCGAATTCGCGGCCGCCGTCACGCTCTCGTAGAACACATGAATCGACACCGGCAACGTTTCGTCAGCGCTGACCTCGATCGCGTTCGACACCGCGACATGCGTCGTGCCGTCGCACTCAACGCGCGCCGAACCAGGCTTCAGCCTGCCGAACTCGCCGTCATACGTGATCGACGGGTTACTGGCGAACGTCGCCGGATTGTCGAAACCAGGGTCGGTGAGCAGCTCAGCAGCGCCGTCGAACAGGTGCGCCCACGGCAACGCCGGAATGCGCGTCGGCGATATCTGACCGAAGAACTGCGACAACACCCACTGCCTGATGTCGTCGAGGCTCGGCGGGTTGTCCTCGTCGACGTCGGGGTAGCCGACCGCAGTCGCGATATCGCCGACGTTCGACACGACAGTGCCCCGCGCCGACAGATCCACGGTCGTCGGCTCGGCCGGCGCCTGGCCGACCTCCAACGTCTCCCCCGGCTTGGACGCCATCAAGCTGCCGTTCTGAGAGGACAGCACCCACGGCCCAATTCGTGTTGTCTGGGACCGCTCCAAAGCCTTCAAGCGCCGGTCGAACTCGCGGATCAGCTCGGGGTCGGTGCGTGTCGTCCGGCCGGTGCGTGTGTCACTCATCCGCGGCCACCGCCGAACCCGCGCTGTTGGGTCTCGATCAGTTCCGGCAGATCATCATTCACCGACTCCAGATCGATACCAACGGTTGAGGAACCCTTCGCGCACGTCACCGTGACGCCCTCCAGTTCCATCGTGGACAACAGCCCAAATGCCTCCACGTTGATCCGGGCCGACGGCACCAACCGGTCGATCGTGATCGGTGCGTCGGGATGCAGCGACGCACCGGGAGGAACCTTGAGCGCATCACGAATCGCGCCCGAGTACCGCACCGCCTGCTGCGCAGCGCGATCCGCATTCGACACACCAAACATGGAGTCCCGCTTGATAATCGTCTCCAAGCTGAGGCCTCCCATCGGCACACGAGCACGTGACTTGCTGTCACCGGCCAGCAACAGCACGTCGTTGTAGGTGCTGGTGCCGTCACGGATCACCGACACCTGACCGTCGACGAAATCCATTTCACTCAACGCGGTGATCACATCGGTCTTGACCGGGCCCAGCAGCGGAATGCCCGACACCACAGACCAATACAGACCGAGGTCCACCAGTTCACCGATCACCTCTTCGGTCATCTTCTCGTCAGCCACGCAGGAGAATTCGAATCGGTCCCCCCGCGGATCGTTGCGGGAAATGGGCCGCAGGTTCAGGCCGTGATGTTCGATCATCGCCTCCCACAGCTCGGTCGCGATCTCGGCCGGGTCGGCAGAATCCCACCGGTTCGTCACCTTGGTACGGGTCCGGCTCCCCAGCGAGCTGACATCGCCAGCCGACAACACCAGCCAGTTGCGTCCCTGCTCTGCGTGTTGAATCGGGCCCGACCAGTACAGGTCTCGCTGGTTTCCGTCCCACACGTCAACCCAATGCAGCCACGGCGCGATATCCGGGATTCCGACATATCCGGCCTGCGGCGGTACCTGCAGGTCGCAAATCGACGTCTCACGCGCGGCGCGGGTCCACTTCAAACTCGTGTAGCCATTGGCCAAGAACTGATACAGCTGCACACCCTGAAGCGTGCGGATAGACACGATCTGCTCATCGGCGATGATCACGGCTCACGGCTCCCGATCATGCAGAACCATCTCGACCTCGAACTCCGACGAGCTGGACGTCTGAATGATGAAGTCCCAGCAGGTCTGTCGGTCGATGATCGGCGGCCGCCACGGCGCTCCGTTGGGGGTGCCGACGACACCGACGACGCGGCGTACGCGTTCGTCGTAGTTCGCCCAGAATCGGCTGGTGATGCCGTCCAGGACGAGTTCGGCACCCGCGGGCAGACCTGACACCTGCAGCGGCCACAGGTTGTCCTCACAACGAATGTCGGAGCCGCACTCGCGCCAGAACGCCTGCAGGGTCAATGACCGCTCGCCGGTGTTGCGGATGATGGTCGTCACCGCGGTCTCGCGGCACCTGAACGCGTAGTCCATTGTGGGCACCCGGAAGCTGTACTTGTCGATCTCCCCGACCGGCAGACAGCCACCGCACACTGGCGGCGGTGTCGTCACCACCGCGATCTCTTCCGGCACACACTCGGTGGAGAACATGACCGGCATGTCCTCGCACGTCTCAGGTTTCGCGCAATCCGCCGCGTGAATCCAGTTGATCGGCTGCCGGGTGACCTCGTCCCAGTCAACCGGCACCCTCACGGCCGGCAGATATGCGTACGGCGACAGAACGGCCATTTCCCAACTGATCCGATACATGGTGGCTTGCTGGTGCTGGCGAGCCTCGGCGTTGTACTCCTGCACGATCCGCGGCTCTTTCGTCAGCACGACGCCGTGGACCTCCCGCACCAGCGTCGCGGGGTCCACCGCCGAGTAGGACGGTGAGGCCGCCAGGTATCGCAGTGTGCTGGTGGTGTTGTCGGTGGTGTCGCGCAGCCGGCATGACAACCAGTCCATGCCGTACTCGACACCCGCGTGGGTGCAGGCGATCAGCAACGCTTCGAACGTCACGGTGCGTGAGGCGTCGCGGTGCGGTCCCGCAGCCGCGCCGGCCCCAGCCATCTGGGTGATCGGCCGCTCCACAGGCGTCGCGCCCAAGCCATCGACGCTCATCACCCACACGCCGCCGAACTCGCCCGACTCCGGCAGCTCGGTCGAGTACCACGGGGCCAACTCCGGCCGATACACCATGTCGCCCAGGAACTCCCGCAACCCGGGCCACGAATCGTCGTAGGACACGATGTCCGAGCACGACGAGCAGATCGCCGCCGGGCCCCAACAGGTGCCGTCGATCTCCATCAGCCCGGGCCCGAAGCGGCGCGACCCTTCCGGCGGGGACCACAAGCCCGTGCTGATTTCCTCCGAGCTGGCGGGGATCTCGTACAGGCCAGCCGACACCTCGATCAGCTCGCACGGCCCGAGTGGCACCACCGGATACAGGCCACCATCGCCTTCGAGCTCGCCGACCGGCAGCAGTCCCTCACCGTCGGGCGGCAGATCCTCGGGATCGTAGAGACCGTCAACACCTGGGTCCTCGGGGAACGCGGGCCCGGGAATCGGTTCGGGACCCCACATGCCGGCGTCGGACGTCGGCACTTCACGCCCAAGGTGTGCCGTCACACGGGCGGTGTTGGCGATCTCAGCCCCGTTGAGCTTGAACCATCCTCGGTAGCTCACGACCGCATCAGCTCCCTCAGCCCGGCGTAAACGTTCTCGGCAGCCTCGGGTCCGCCCGCCACCTGTATCGCGCCCTCCCCAACCTGGATGACGGTGTGGCTGCCCGGCTCCGTCGAACCGCGCCGCTCCAGTGCCGCCACCATCCGCTCAAACAGCACGGTCTGCTGCGGTGACAGCACCCGCTCGGGCGCGATCGTCGCCTTCGGCATCATCCCCATACCGCGCGCCACACCACCGGAGTCGAACGACAAGCCGCCCACCAGCCCAGCCAGCGGCGCGAACAACGCCCCCAACCCGCCAGTGAGCGCGCCGATCATCGCCAACGGGATCTGCAGCGCCGCGTTGGTCGGTCCCGCAATGAACTGCTCGATCAAACCGCCGCCGAAAATGTTGTTCATCAGGCCGGGGAACAGCGTCTGCAACCCCTCAGCGACGGCGTCGACCGCCACATCGGTGATCGCCAGAGCCAGGTCGGTACCGATCTCGGCGATGATGTCCACGCCCGCGCTGCCCGCCGACGAAATCAGTGACGACACAATCCCACCGGCGCCCGGTGCCTGTGTGTTGATCGCCGCGCCGGCCGCGCTCGCACCAGCCGAGATCGCGGCGTTGGCCACCGCTTTCGCGATCGGCACAATGACCTTCTCGATGATGTACTTGATCAGCTCCTGGATGACGATCTTGAGGATCCGGATGCGTTCCTGGGCGGCGATTTCCTCGCTCGACTGGGAGCGGTCCATCAACGCTGAGGTGTCGTTGAGTAGGCGACCGGTGGCGTCGAATCCCTGGAATTCGCCGCGGAATTGGCGGAACTCGTCGGTCATCTCGTTGAGGGTGTCGCGGGCCTCGATCTCGACGCCGAGCACCGACAGCAGCACCCTGACGAGGATGTTGACGATCATGCCGATGATCGGGATCTGCGAGACCCCGAAGAACTCGGCGCCCACCACGTCGTTGACCACGACGCCACCGCCTGTGGCGTAGCGCCGGAATCCCCGCTGCCGCATCGCCTCGACTGCGCCTATGCCGCCGAGTCGCTGCACATCGTTGGTGCTGAGCACGAACTCGCCGGGCATGAGCAACGCCGGCACCGAATCCTTGCCGGGTGTGCCGCCAGAGACTGCGCCGCCGGCCGCCATGCCAGGAACGGCCGCCGCCGCCGTCTGCACCACCTGTGATGTCTGGGCTCCGGCCTGCGTCGGAATCGCTGACCGCACAGCGTCCGCGATCGGCGGGCCCGCCGCGTTACCCATCGCGGTGCCGATGGAGCTGGTCACGCTGTCCTTGAGGCCTTCGAGCGCGGACTGCACACCCGCCTTCACGACCGGCTCCAACGCCTCTTCGTTGAGCTTCTGGTTGGTCTGCTCGATGACGTCGACGAGCTGCTCCCGCATGGCCTGCATCTGAGCGTTGAGGTTGGTGAACGTGCGGTCAAGGATCGACGACGTATCCGAGAACATGCGGCCGGATGCGTCGAACGCCTGGCCGTCGTTGCCCATGATCTCGCCCGGGTCACCGCCCTGGCGAGTGAAGTCCTGCACGTTCAACCCAAGTGCCTTGGCCAGGGCCAACGGATTGCGTTCGCGCACCAGCTGATTGAGCGTGGCGTAGCTGGCGTTCTTGGTGGCCCACGGCTCCTGCCCCAGGCCGGTGACGCCGCTCATCACGTCGCCCGCGACCCCGGTCGCCGCCTCACCACCGGCGCCAATCGCCGCGCCGAGAATGTCCTGGCCGAACCCGCCGCGCATCTGCCCGTCGAAGTTCGTCACGTACACCGGCACAACACCGCCAGCACTGCCCAGGGCGTTTGTGCCGGACTCCCCCAGCGAACCTGGCAACGACGTCAATCCCGGCAGCGCGTTCTCCATACCTTCGCGGATGCGGGCGTGGATGTGGTCGAAATGATCGCCGCCCGTGTCGGTCTGCCACAGTGACCCGGTCGGGTCGATCAGACCGTTGTCGATCAGGAACTGCCACATCTGATCGCCGAGCGCCTTGCCCGCTGGATTGGCGCCGCCGCGCGTGGTGCCGCCGGGAATCATGATGTCGATCGCGCGCCCGCTGGGGTGGTCGGGGTGCGGATCCTGCCGCACACCGCCGATCTCGCGGACCTGCGGGAACTGCGTGGCGATCAGATCCCACAGCTGCGCGGCTGCTGGCAGCAGTCCCTCCTTGCTTCCCTTCGGCCCGCCGACCACCGCCGGCAGCCCCGTCGCCGCGAGAGCTGCCGTGGTGGGCACGCCCTGTTGCTTGGCGAGCTGCTCTCGGTAGCGCGTCAGCGACTTGATCAGCGGTGTGTTCTGCGCGTCGAGCGTGCCGGTGTAACCGGGGCCGCCCACGATCTGCTCGACCAGCGCGGCGATCTGATCGTCGGACAAGCCGTTCTTGCTCTTGTTCCGCGCGCTGGCGAGCGCGGTGATCACCGGGTCGTTGGCGTTCAGGCCCAGTGCGGTGACATCGGCCAGATCCCCGGATCGCGCGAACGCCGCCAGCGCCGACGCATACCGCGTGTAGTCACCAGCACCGCCGACGCCGCCAATGCCGCCAGAGAGTGCCTTCGGTACGTAGTCGGCCGGGTTGGCGCCCAAGAACTTCTCTGGGTCGCCGCCGAGAGCCTGAATCGCGGCCGCCGCCATCTCGTAGCCAGGGTTGCGCGCCTTGATTGGCGTTCCGAACGGGCCCATCGTCTGTCCGGCGGTCTTCGTTGATTCCGCGATCTGCGACGTCGCCGACGCTGTGTCAGCCAGCGGCCCGCCGCCGCCCTTGCCGGCCAACAAATCACGGATCTCGCTGAGCAGCGCCAGGACCGGGTCACCGCCATTTGCCAGCGTGCCGGTCGCGCCGACCACGCCGCCGTCGGCGTAGCCCTTTCGTGAAATGCCAGCCCGGAATGACGAGTTCAGGTTGTACAGCCAGCCGGAGCCGAGCGCCCGCATCGCCTCGGGGATGACGATGCCCTCGCCGCCCGATAGTGGCCACAGCACGTTGTCGACGCCTGGCGAGTACCCGGGGATGACACCACCGTCTGCGCGGCCGCCGCCGCGGGGCCGCCCAGACTCTCCGGGGAATGCAGGTATGTAGCCCGGTGTCCGGAACTGCGACGGGTCGATCGGGTTGCCGTTCGGATCGGTGAACCGGAACACGATGTTGACGTTTCCGTCCGGCAGTTTCTGCACCTCGTAGCCGAGCGCCTTGACCCGCTCGATGATCTCGGGGGTGTTCTCCTTGAGCACCACCTGGCCGCTGGGCAGCGTCTGAATGTCGTTGGCCAGCAGTTCGGTGTTGGCGCGCGCGTTCGCGGCCTGCTCGGCAACCTGCGCCAACGCCTGCTCTGCGTTGGACGCGTCGATACCGGGCATCTCGATGCGGCCGGTCTTGAGGTCGTCGAGCAGGGTCTCGTACATCAGGGTGCCGGGTTCGGGGATCGACTCGGCCGTGGTGGGCAGTCGTCCGAGGTTCGGGTAGAACTTCTGCTGCCGCTCTTGGTCTTTGACCTCCTGCGGAATGTTCGGGTCAGCCTGGCGGGCGACGTATTCGTTGTCGTCTTTGATCTTCTGCACCAGCTCGCTGATCGTGAACATGAGCGCGGTGATGCCGAGAGTGGCCGGGTTGAACGCCAGGGCGAATCCGCTCGCCGATCCCTTCGCTTTGCCTGGGATGCCGTCGAGCAGGCCGCCCATGCTCGTCAACTGGCCGATGACGCTGGTGATGCCGCTGATGGTCTTCCACGCGAGGAACGCCGTCACGACTGCCTGGATGCCGCCCGGCATCGACGAAATGACCCCGGTGATCGAACCGAGCACGGGCAGCAGCACGTCGGTCCACTGCTTCATGCCCTCGTAGACGTCGACCAAGATGGAGCCGACGTTCTGCAGGATCGGCCACCATTTCTCCAGTTGCGCACGGCCTTCAGTGAAGAACGCCGTGAGCTTGGCCTGGCCCTCTTCGGACGCCAAGAAATTCGCGAGCGCCGTGGACCCATCCTCCAGCGCCTGCAGCAGTCCACCGTCCCCGCCGGCCGCCTGAGTGATGCTGGTGATGATCTTGCCGACGTTGAGCAGCGTCTCGCCGAGATTCCCTGCGGCGGTGATGCCTTGGTCGATCCACTTGTCGAGGTTGCCGTTCTCAGCCGACTTTGTGACCCAGTTGTCGAGGCGCGTCAACGCCGCGGTCGCTCCGTCTGCGAGGCGGGGCAGGAAATCGCTCGACTCTGCCGTGAGTGTGCCGATCGCGTGGGCGAGCGGCTCGATCGCGGCGTTGGCGCGTGTCTGCGCCTCCGCGGTGTTGCCGAACACGCGGTCCATGAAGCTCAACGTCGAGTCGCTACCCCCGACGCGCAGCAGCTCCCGGAACGTGCCGTTCCATGCCCGCGCGATGCCACCCAAGCCCCGCTCGGCGGTCGGCAACGCCTTGCCGACAAGGCCGGTGATGTCGTCGGTGATGCCCTCGAACATTGGCTGCGCGATGATGTCGCGTTGAAATCGTTCGAACTGCGGGTAGAGATCCTGACCGACGGTGCGCGCGAGCTTCTTGACCTCGGGGGCAAGGTACTTCGCCTTGTCGATCTCCTCGAGCGCGCTGGCCAGCTCGGCGGGGTCGCCGGACTTGGCCGCCTCCCACACGTCGCTGATCGCGTCGGACACGCCCATCATGCCGAGCTTCAGCGTGCCGACCGACGACACAATGCCGCCGATCACGCCCGGCACAACGGCGCCGACTTGGACGAGCTGCTGCACCGCGCCAGCCACGTTGGCCACGGCGGTCGCCACCGCGGGCAGGCTGCCGACACCGAGCGCGATCGCGTTGAGTCCGACTGGGCTGGTGATGAACCGGCCGCCGCCACCCTGTCCGGTAAACAGGTCGCCGAACGCGCCGCTCCCACCGCGCCCGCCCCCAGAACCGCCGCCTCCACCGCGGCCGGGCGGTGGGCCAGACGCTGTTGGCGATGCTGCATTCGCAGCACGGGCCGCGGTATTCGCCAGAATCGCCGCCGTCTGCCGCTCATACGCTCGTGTCTGCGCGTTGATCTGGCGCGTCGTCACCCGCCCAGCGGCCACAGCTTTCTGCGCCGTCTTCGTGTGCTCGTCGCCGATGTCCTCAACAGCCTCGGTGACCGTCCTGGCCGCCGCGGTCTGCTTGGCCGCCGACTTCTCCGACTCCCGCGACAGGTGCGTGTAATCCCGCTCAATCTCGTTGAGGCGACGCTGCAGATCGGCCAGCACCGGCGCGATCGCGCCCTGAATTTCACGCAGCAGCTCGGTCGGCAACCCCGACCCGTCAATCGACAGGTCAAACTTGATCGAGCCGACGGGCGTGGTCACCGGGCCAAGCTAGCGAGACAGGGTGCTACGACTTGGCTTTGCCGTTCTGCACCGCAGCCAGCGCCTCAGCATCCTTGATCGCGCGCTTACCACCGATATCGACGATGGTCTTCAGCAGGTCATTCCACACGCCGTCGACGCCCGCATACTGCTCGTCGTCAGGGTCGGACATGCGCTCTAACACCCGCTCGATGCTCTCCTGGGAGAGATGGCTCTTGACGAACTTCTGCGTCAGCTTCAACTGGAATTCCGGTGTGCACGCCTGGCCGGCTTGGAACAGCGCCGTGAGCGCGTTCTGGTGCGGCACGCGGATGGCGAGCTTGTCGCCCTTGTACTCCAGCCAGTCGTGATTCCACGACGATTCGTGCACCCACTCGCCCGCGTCGTCGGCGGGCTCGTCTTCGTTGACGACTTCTGCGTCGTGAACGTGGTCGTCGCGCACCGCGGGCAGTGCGTCGGCTACCGCGACCACTTCAGGCTCGACCACGTCGTCCGGTTCGGCGGCCGGCGGGGCGGGATCAGCGGTGGTCGCGGGTTCAGCGGGTTCGGTTACTTCGGTTCCGTCCGAGGCGAAAACAGTCATGCGGAGCATCGTGCGCAGCGGTGGTGCAAACCCGTCCGGTCAGCGTTCGCGGGCCGCGACTCGCTCGGCGGCGTTCCGCAGGAACGGCCTGGCCCGCACTCCTGGGTGCCGCACGAGGCGGGCGAACACCGTGCGGCCACCGATCTGGAAACGCAGCGCCTTCGCCCGCCGCGGCCGGATCAGATGCGGGCGGCTGCCCTCGTGGACGTACAGCGCGTAGTCCGCCGTGGCGTGCACGCTGCCCGATACTGTGCGCGGCCCGGTGAACGCGATCGGGCCTTCACCGATCGTGCGACCCAGGTTGCCCGTGCGCACGGGCACATCAGCGCGTGCCTGGTTCGCGGTCCGACGCTGCAGCGACGCCATACGACGTCGCAGGAACACCCGGGACTGGTCGTTGAGTTCACGCTCATCGAGCGTGACGTGCGCTCTAACTGTCGCCACTGGACCGCGCCCGGCTGCGGCGTGCCTTCGGTTCGTCGCCTGCGGGCTCGCCGTCCTGCGCCTCGACGGTCTGCGGCTCGTCGGCCGGCGCGAAATCACCAGTCGGCAGCGGTGACACGCCGCTGGGATCGTTCTCCGTCACACCGGTGTGATCGGCAGGCTCGGCCTCCGAACCGTCGTAGGCGGCGGCATCCGGATCATCGAGATTGCCAGCCACCACCGCCACGGCGCCGATCTGCACGAGCTTGCGGATCTCGTCGGTCACCTCGACCGTCGCGCGCTTCCCCCGAGCGAGCCGATCGCTCGGCATCGAAGTTCCCTCGATCGTTACATGATGTGCCACAACGCCTCTCCCATTCTTAGAACGACACGTAGGCCATGCCGGTCCACGCGATCAGCCCACCTTCGGGGCCCAGCGGCGCGATGGTATCGGTGGCCACTGCATGGTCGTTCTTCGCCAATGCCGTGGCAGCCATGCACAGCGCCAGCTCGATGCGCCACGAATCATCCAGGCTTATCTCGGCCTCACGCTCCAGCACCGGCCACTTCGGTGTCGCTGACATGTCCGAGCACCGCGCCACACCGACCTCGACGGCCACAGCGCGCTTCACATCGGCTGCCTTGCAATCGCCGTCGCCGACGAACGCAGACGGAAAATCCCGCGGGCGGCTGCGGTAGCGGCGGTCAACTCGAACCCACAGCAGCGGCCCCTTGCACCCGATCGTCAAGCCACCACTCTCCGGATCCCAAACGGACATCGGCAGGGCGCCGTCGCTGGCGAAGAACCGAACATCGGTAGAGCCGCCGCCGAGCGGCGCCTGCACCTTGTCGTTCGGGTTGAACGCCGCTTTCATCGCGGTGATGAACGCGTTGACGATGTCGGAGGCCGGGTCGTGTGGAATCACAGGACCTCCGCATTCTGCTGGAGCTTATGCGGATTGACCGCAGACAACCACAGGTCGACTTCGGTGAGTCCAGTCTTGCCGGCCGTCAGGATCTTCGACGGATCGAACTGGTGGCTGACACCGCGCCGCTGCGTGGCTACCAACGTTCGCGGCAACCGGCATTCGCCGTCGTCGTCGCAGGCCGCGATGAACTCGCGGGCCAACTGGCCGGTGAGCTTGTCGACGCCGGGCGGGACCGGATAGCCGAGCGTGTACGTCACCGCCCAGGTGCCGGGCTCGCCGAGCGGCCGGCCGAGGTCCTGCCGCGGCCACGATCCGCCGCCCTTGCGGTACAGCGCGTTTCCCTCCAACTGGTAGCTCGACGCGTCGAGCGCCGCGCCGTTGATCGTCACCGCCACGATCGCGTCGACCGGGCCAGGCAGATGCACCACCCGCGGGCCCGACACCGAGCAACTGCCGATGCAGCCGCACGGCCAGTTCACCCAGTGTCCGGCGTCCAGAGTCAGCACGAATGGGCCGTAGCCGAAGCCCTGGGAGTACGACGGGCAAGGCCGCACGGTCGTCTCGCACGTACCGAACTGGCGGCCGGACAGCGCCCACAGCACATGAATCGCGATGTCCTCGGCGGCGTTGCGGCGGGCCAGCGCGGCGAGGTACTCCGGTGTCGGGTTCTCCGGATCGTCACCGATCGGCGGCAGGTCCGGCAGACACCCGCGGTCGACAGGCCATGTGCAGCTCACACCGCACACGGTACGAATTCGGGGTGCTCACAACGACGAATCGCCCCGGGGTCAGTCCACCCGAGGCGATCCGTTCGTCTGCGACTACGCCGGCGTGACGGTGACGGTGCCGCCCGTCAGGCCGGTGCCGTCCGCGGTGAGCGCGGGCAGCGACGGGTCCAGCGTGACGGTGTAGTTGCCCGCCGTGCCAGCGACCTGCACCTGCCCGACCTCGACGTTGGGCAGCGCCTCGATCGCCGACTGCAACGCGGTCGGCAGCGCCGTGTGCGCGACGTTGGCGGTTTCCTCGGTGCCGACCAGCGCGGTCCAGTTGCCCGTGCCGGTCACGTCGACGTCGTACACCTTGCCGTTGCAGATCGGCTGCGGCGGAGCCACATCGGCCGCGGTCGGACCGAAGTACGAGTTGCCCGGGCCGGTGAAGATCGACTGGATCGCGAGTTCGCAAGCACCGTTCGTCGGCTCCGGCGGTGCGATGGGGGTGCGGAACAGCGCGATGTGGTTTTCGTCGACCGGGTTATAGATCGGGACGAGCAGACGGCCGGGGGTGCCGGAGCTGTCGATGGCGGCCACGTTGTACGGGCCGCGACCCCAGTGCTTGGGCTCGATGGTCCGGCCGTTGTAGGTGAACGTGCCCACCTCGGCCGCCACGTTCACGGCGTCGGACACGAACTCCGTTGCGAGGAACGCCAGATAGCCGTACTGGGTGCCGCCCGCGGTCGCCGAGAAGATCGAGTCGTCTTCGGGGATGGGGCAATCGTCGTCGCCCTCACCACCGGTCCACAACTCGAACATGGCACCCAAGGTGGTGTCGACCGACTTACGGTCAAGCACGCCGATCGGGTTGCCGTCGTAGTCCAGCACACGCGTCCAGCTGGCGATGATCGCGAGCAGGTCGGGGTCGACGCCGCACAACTGGAGCGAGACGTCCCACCAACGGCGCTCCGGCGGAGTGCGGTCGGAGACGCATTCCTTGCCGGCGGCGTTCTCCTGCGTCAGCTCGTTGGCCTGCTTCATGTTCGGGTTCAGGCCCACCCGGATAAATCCGTCGGTAACGATTCGGTTCGCGGGGCCCTGCAGGGGCTTACCGCACTTGTCCGTCTTGGTCACGCGAAGCGCGTAGCCCTTGACCCATGAAAACGCCATGTGCTGGCTGTCCTCCTGCTAGTGGCGCGGCGCGCCGATTCGGTTCAGTTCTCCCGAGGCAGTTCGGACAGTAAGAGGCGCGGGTGCACCGTCAGGGACGGTCGTGGTTGACGCTGCTGCGGCGCCGCCGGTCACGTTGCTGCTCGCGCCACAGAGTGGCGATCATCGGCACGTACGCGACAGCGCAGAGCGCATAGATCGCGAAGCGAATGTGTTGCCGGAACGGATAGTCGGTATCCCACCACAGCGCTACCGCGATCTGAACGAGCACCAGCGACAACACCACCGACTTCGTCAAGTACACCTTGCCGATCCGGTTCGTCCACCAACGTGACCGACCGAGATACTGCGCCGTGAAGATCAGCACCAGCACGGCGACCGCCAACAGCGATACGTCCGCCCAGAACTGGTAATCGATCTCGAACCACACGTCAGCGAGCAGGAACGCGACGATACACGCGACAGCCAACCCGTACGCCCAGCGCATCAACGTCCTCCCATTGCGTGCTGGAGTAGTTCTGTCCAGCCGTTCTTTTCGGTCTCGCGGCGCAAACGGGCCGTCACACTGAGGGATTGAGCGCGTAGCTGCTCTGACGCCTTGCGTCGGAATTCGGCCGCCTGGTCCTGCCGGTCAGCGGCCTTTGCCCGCCGGACAGCTTCGGCCGCTGCTTGATTGGCCTCTTCAACGTCGCGTCGCGTCACCTGCCACGGCCACTTCATCGACCGCCCCCTGACGCCAGTTCCCGCACCGACCCGAGCAGCCGAGTCGTTGCCTCCTCCATTGCGTTCTTCTCCAGAACCGTCTGGCTGAGCGTGCGAATGGTCTCGACGTCTTTGTCGGCTCGGGAACGGTTCGCTTCGATCTCACGGTCCCGCGCCGCGAGTTCACGGTTCTTCGCGTCGACAATCTCGCGATGGTGAATCCCGAGGACCAGCCAGCCGCGTTGCAGCGACAAGAACAGCAGGAAGGCCATCGCGACCACGAGACCGACTACACCGAAGTCATCCCACAGCGCTGGATTCCAGACGCCATTCACAGCTCGTCAGCAGCGTCAATCAGCGGCGCGTTCTTGGTCAGATACACACCGACCGCGCCGACAAACGCGATACCGGAAGCGATCGGCCCGGCCCACCCCTGTGGAATCCAGGTGGTGAACGTCTCGACCGCCGACGTCGCGAGCGTTCCCACCGCGGCCGTGGCAGCGACGATGCCCTTACGGACCTGGCTGACCGTGTACTTACCAATCTTCATGGCTGCTCGGCCTTTCGGATAGCGTCGAGCACTGCGTCCTTGTTCGGCAGTGCGCTGGGGTCAATGCCTTTCGACTTGGCGTAGGCATCGAGTTCGGGGCGCTTCCATTCGTCGCTCGGCTCGCCGTCCGGCCACGCCTTCGGCAGAACGTCTTCACCCGACGTGCTCAGCACCGGCACCGAACCATCTGGCAGAGGACCACCCTCAACGAATGTCGGGGCGGGCACCGGATCGCCGTCGGGGATTTCGGTGGTGCCGGCGATCGCGTCCGGAATATCGGCCTCATCGAGCAGGCCGGCCTCGCGGGCGTTGCCTTCCGGCACCGTGTAGAGAACCCGCGGCCGCGTCACCTTCTCGATCGCATCCGGCGGCGTGCCGACCTCCAGCAGCTTCGCCAGACCCGGTCCGCGCTTGCTCTTATCAACGAAATCGATCGTGGCGAAACCATCTTCAACCACAACGTCCACACCTTCAGGCATCAGCCCGTCTCCTATCCTGTGATGTCCACAGCGCCGATCAGCGCCTCGTAGCCGACGACCAGCGACCGCTCGGTGATCGCCTTGAATTCGTTGACGTCCATGCTGGGCGCGTCGCGGGTCTCCACCGGGCCGCGCCAGCCGTAGGTCGGGCTCGTGGCCACGAGCGTGTCGCCCAGCGCGTCGACGTAACCGCCGCCGAACACCCACGTGTGGCCCAGCGGGGAAACCAACTTGCCGCTGTTGTAGCGGATCAGGTTGGCCTGCGCCGCCGACGCCGCCCACTCCGCCGAAGCGTGAATGAACCCCAGCGTGCTGGTCTTCGCGAAGAGTCCCTCGATGTGCGCGACAGCGCCGACGATGTCGCTCGCGGTGTCGAGAGTGCCGGCGTCTGTCAGCATTCGGGTCGCCAGCGTCTTCTCGATTTGGTTCGGTTCCTGCAGGCGATGCACCTGCTGCGCACGGGTGCGGACCTCGTCGCGGCTCCGCCGCAGCAGGTCGCATTCGTCGACGGCCCACGTGGTGAGCGCAACGAAGGTATTCGGAAACTCCGGCCGCTCACCGTCTTTGATGTCGGTCGGGGTGAGATCGCTTTCAGCGGCGCACCACGGCGCAATCCACACACCGAACGCGGTGCCACCGCCGTAGTTGAAGACACGAAAGTCCACGCCCGACGGCAGCCAACGCAGCGGCCCCGGGTCGTCAGTCCACTGGGTGGCGACGACCAGCCCATTCGGTGCGGGGTTGACCAGCGGGGCGTCAAACACTATCGGGGACAGTGCTGCGGTCATTGGGTGTGGTCCTCTCTACTGGGAAGGCAGGCGGGCGTGAACCTTTCGCCTCGGGGATTCACCCCCGCCTGCCTCGTCCAATGCGATGCTCGGCGCCGGCCCTACGGGGTTTCAGCCGGCGTGTTGCACGCCACCAGCTGGCGAGCACCGACAGCACCCGACACGCAGATCGGCAACTGCACGTTGATCGACTGATCGCAGCGCTTGGCCACCTGCAGCGAGTCCTCGGTGAAGATGTGGGTGTACTGGTTGAGGACCAACTGCTGCAGCGGGTACTGGACACCGAGCGTGATGATGTTGTTCAGCGTCCGGAACCACGTTCCGGCCGGGAACAGCAGCACATTGACCGTGGCCGGGTAGACCACTGTGGCCATGTTGCCCGGCTGGCCAGCGCCGCGGGTCTGCCAGTCCACCACGTACTGCAGGTAGATGTCCCGCACGGCCAGCCAGTTGTCGATCTCGGCGTTGGAGACAGCCTTGGTCTCCTTGCCTTCCATCAACGCGAGGTCAGCACGCACCACCTCGCGGAACCACACCGGCGCAACACCTTCGATAGTGGCGTCGCCCTTGAGTCCCTTGTTGTACCGCAGGTTCGCAGCCTGCAGCGCCAACCCGTTCAGCACCGAACTGGTGGCGCCAAGCACCGAATCCGCCGGCACCACAATGGGAGTGCCCGATCCGGCCACCATCTTGCCGATGGAGATCTGCGAGACGCGGTGCTGGTGAGCGACCTGGATCTGCTCGAGCGCGTTCTCGATCGCCTCCGGCCATGCCTGCCGCTGCAGGATTCCCGCTTTGGCGGCCCAACCGATCGCTTCCAGCCGCCACTCGAGGAACTCGTCGGGGCAAGGCAGTTCGATGATGGGCTTGAGGGCGGTCGGGTTACCGCTGCCGTCAACAGCTTCCAGCTGGGTCTCGGTGAAGTGCCACACGTCGTCCAGCAGCGCCGACATGTCGGGGTTCACCGGAACACGGACACCACCGCGAGAGAAGTCGAACGGGGCGTCCGGCAGCGACAGCAGATCACTGGCCGGGGGAATGGCGCAGAACGTGTAGATCTGCTGCGACGGTGCGCACCAGCCGCCAGCCGCGACGAGCGCCTTCGCTGACACTGCGCCGTGGCCGGGGATCTCGCGGCCGATCTTCTGGATCGCCTCGTACATCTCGTGTTCGTTCGCGGGCACCGGGCCCTCGGGCTGCGGCCGGGACAGTCGGGCGACTGCCTGAGTGGCGTAGTTGCCGTCCGGGCTGGTGCCGGTCCGCTGACGACCCGACACCGACCCCTGGCCGACCGATGCGATCGACTGGGCGATCTCAGCGAAACCGACCTTCTGGGCGCGTCCCTCGCGGTCCAGCGCGAACTCGGTGTACTTCGGCGCCGACTGCACCAACTCCCAACCCTTGGGCTTCTCACCCGTCGGGGCGGGGCCGGGCAGATCGTTCTTGCCCTTGGTCGCGTTGACGAAGCTGACGGGCTTGCTTGCGCTGGCGGCTACGGCTTCGGGCTGCTCGGCAGCCTCAGCGGCGACCTGTTCGGCTTCGGCGACGACCTCGGCGGCCGCGCCGCCGTCGTCGTCAGCGTCACCGGAATCGTCGCCGTCGTCGGTGGTCTCGGCGTCGTCGGCCTCCGCTTCGGGCTTCTTGGCGGCAACCCGGTCGAACAGGCCGTTCAGCTTTTCCGCGTCGGCCTGGTCGGCGGCTGCGAGGGTTTCGCGCTTCTCGGTGACGGTGTCGCGCGAATCGAGCAGGTACTCGAGCTCGGCCACCTCGTCGGCGGTGAACTCATCACCGGCTGCGCGGCGGGCCTGGAAAACGTTGATCTCGGCTGTTGCCTTGGTTGCGAGCTCGTCGAGTTCGGCGACGGTGGCGGGCAGCGGATCGGGCAGCTTGAATTTCACTGCAGTTGCTCCTGTCTCGGATGCGTTGTGTGTCCTGTTGTCCGATCGCTCCCCGGCCCGCAGCCAGCAGGAACTCTCTGGCCGCAGAACGTAGAGACATGGCGTGCACACCCGTAGACGTGAAGCGGCCCCCGGCGTGCAACCGGGGGCCTGCTTGGTTCGGCTTATACGCCGTTGATGAGCTGCTTGATGGTGCCGCCGCCGTTGCGGCGCTGCGCTTCCTTCGCCTTCAACAGGCTGTCGAACACCTGCACCGTCTTGTCCGGCGCGGTGTAGCGGAACCCCTTAATCGTCGCCCCGCCCGACGTCGTGTCCCCCGCACGCTTAGCGCCTCGGCACGAGCACGCCATCAGGCACGCTCCAGCAGTTGTTCGATCCGCTCGCCCGGAGTCGGCTGCGGCGGCGGATCACCAACGGCGTCACGGGCGCGCGCGAACGCTGCGTCGGCGCGCGTCTGATGCGCGAGCGCGGCGTGCTGGTCGGCGCGACGCCGGTCCACGGTCTCGACGACCTCGGTCAGCAGCGTCTTGAGTGACTCCCGATCGAGGGTGAACCCACCGCCGGTCGTCTTCGACTTTCGCGACGGCCCGAGGCTGGCGACCAGAGCAATGTCCTGACCGGCCGGCCCGGTAACCGCGGAGTAGATCGGGAAGCCCGGCGTGTTCACTGCGTGCGCAGCGATCATGTCCAAGCCGCGGCCCTCGTCGCGCCAGTCACCCGACAGTGGCGCCGTCATGCCCATCTGAAACACCTCGGGATCCACACCCGGCGCCGGCACACCGGAGAACCAAATGCCGAACTGGTCCTCGCCGACGCGTACCAGTCCAAACGCGGTGCACACGTTGTCGTAGTGAGCGCGGGCCGTCGCCATCGTCACCCCGCGCGTCGTCGGGGCGTGGCCGCCCTCAACGGTGAGCCGGCCGACGGACAGTTGCTTGCCGTTGTCGAGCTGAACTTGGCTGGTGTGGAAGTTCGCATAGCCGTTGCGGTTACGCGGGGTCAGCTCACCGTTCCCGCCGCGGTACGGTTGCCCCCATTCGGCGAGGTGTCCGTAGATGCGGCCGGTGTCGTTGTTCATCGTCGGCGCGGTGGGCCGAGTCAGCTTCGGATCCTCGAACAGCGCCGGATCGTACGTCTTGACGCGCGGCCCGTCGACACTGGCGACGACGGACGCGACCACTGCGAGATCGCGAGTTTCGCGCTCCCCCAGCGTGATGTCGATGCCATCGAACGCGGGGGTTTGCACCAGCGTGAACCCCGTGACCTCTGCCGCGGTGAAATAGGTGTACGGCTCGCCGTTTTCCTCCCACCAGTCGAACAGGTCGCCCTCGATTTCCTTGCCGTTTTCGTCGGTGAAGATGTACTCGGCCGCGGCCAGGTCCAAGCTCGGCGCCGAAACCTGATGCTTCACCTGGTCGGCCGCTTCCTCAGCCTCCGGCGAATTCAGGAAATACCCGGACGCCCACACCCGGTCGCCGTCGATCTTCGCTTCCTCGACGACGCCGACGGTGTAGCTGTCGTAGTGCCCACCCACCGCCTGCTTCTGCCACGCCATCGGGTGCGGGAACTCCCGCATCGTGAGGTCAATGTCGGCGGCCAGTATTCGCCGGTCCGACGTCGACACACCCAACTTGCCGATGTAACCGCTGAACGTCAGGAACGTCTCAACCTCGGTGTCTTCGCCAGCCATGCTCATCTCCTGATCACTCGGTGCGGCCCAGCCGCCGGACGCCACACGTCCAATTCCGTCGTCGGTGTCACGGGCCCGCACATTGCCCGCCTCTTCTCGCCGCTCAATTTCCTCTGCCTGGGTGCGCCCGTTGCGGTTGATCGCCACGCTGTCGCGGCCGTTCAGCCGTTCGGTGTGCCGGTCCACCTCGTCCGGCAGGTCCTCATCGCGCGCCAGCACGCCAACGCGGCACCGGCAGTTCTTCCACTCCGCCGCCGACGCAGACCGGTCACCCGGCACAAACAACTGCTCACCGCCAACGGTGAAGTGCCCGTTGAGCGGAACCCGCTGACCATCAGCCGCCCAATGCGTCGGCCGGGTCTTCCCGTCGATCGTGCAGATCCACGTTTTCTCCAGTTCGTCGGCGTCCTCCGACAGTTGCGCGGCCGCGATCACCGCGTGGTTCATCACCTCGGCCGCCTGGTAGCCCTCGTTGCGGGCGACGTCGCGCATCTCCGGCGATGCTGGTTGCATCACTTCCGCGGCCCGGGCGCGCAACACTTCGGGCCGGTCCTCCGGTGTCACCGACATGGTCAGTGTCGGCTCGTTGAGAGCGGCTTCAACCTTGGCGCGCACCAGCGTCGGGGTTGTGGCGATGGTTTCGCGCTTCGCGGCCAGGAAATCGTCGCGGGCCGCCGCCAACGCCGGTGTGGCGTCGACGTATCCGACCGCCGCGGCGACCTCGTCACGCGTCAGCGCCAGCGACGCCAGCACGATCCCCAGCACCACGGAATCGAGATCGGGTGTGACAGTGTCGATCACACCGCCGCCGAGGTCCGACGCGACCTCGTACACGGCCGCAGCCCAGAGAATCGCGAGGCCCGCGACGATGATCTCTTCGGCGTGCTGGTCCCACACTCTCTGCGCCTGCGTCATCGCAGCCGGGTCTGGCGGCAACGCCGCCGCGGTGAGCGCCGGCAGAACCGCTGCCTGAGCGTCGGGCGCCCAGCGGCGCAGAGTCTCGGCGTACAAGTCACTGATCGCCGCTTCGGCTTGGATTGTGCGGTCGAGTGATTCGCCGCGGCCCGGCCAGAACACTCAGATCACCTGCCCATCGACAACCTGGGCGGTCAACTCGCGCTGCACGCGGCGCTTCACAGCGGCGCGAACCCGCTCCGGATCGACGCCGTGCTGTGCGGCGAACTCGTCGTTGAAAACCTCATCCCAACCCTTGATGAGTCGCGACACCTCGCCCTCGTCGACTGGGCCCATATAGCGGTGTGTCTGGTGAATCGGAACATGCCGCAACCGATCTACGTCGGACCGGGTGCGGCGCCGCTTGCCGGCCAACTCCAGCGCGCGGCCGACCAGCAGATCCACCACCGCAAGTTCGATGCCGCCACGACCAGCATGCTGGCCAGAAGGCTCATCATCCTCAGTATCAGGTTCATCCTCGTCAGCACTCGACTCGTCGTCGTCTTGGTCCTGGCCTGGCGGCAACGCCTGCGTCGGCTCCGGGAACTCGAGCGCCTGAATCGACGGATCCAACAGCGGCATCCACTCGCGCAGCAACTGCGCGGCGACCGCTGGCTCAGCCTTCGCCAGTTTGTCGCGAGCCAACTGCTGATAGCCCTCGAACGTCGTCAGGTCGTACATCGAATCGTCAGGCAGCCCATAGATCCGCACCAACCCTTCGGTCGTGAGACCGCCCTTCTCATGTGCATCCTTGGCTTCATCGGTCAGATCGGGATCGGCGGTCAGATCGCTGACGTCGAACCACAGGGTGTACTTGTCGGGGTCAATACCCTCGTCCTCGAGCACGTTGCGTAACGCGCTGTCGTAGAACGCCTGGCAGATCTTCTTGAGCACCGGAACGACGTGCAGCTGCACGTCCTCATCGCTGATCGTCCTTGCCGACCAGTGGTTGCCGGTGCTGAGCCCGAGCAGTCGCTCCGGCGACATATCCAGTCCCATCGCCAGGCGCGCGATCGCGTCGTTGCGGGTCTCGATCGCTACCTTGGTGACGTCCTTACCGAACTCCAGGTGGCTGATCTTCGCCAGGTGCTCACCCGGTGCGGCCGCGACGATCGGGACCAATGCCGCCATGCTGTTTTCGTTCTTAGCGGCCTCCTGTCCGACCTGAACGATCATGTCCTGCAGCTTGGTCGCGACCCTGCGTTGCGGCTGCGGCACGGCCGGCCCGGGCTTGTCCGCTGACGTAGGGGCCTGCGAATCAGGCAGCGAAGCCTCCGACGGAACGAACAGGATGCCGTTGTTCAGCAGACGTGAATTGTCCGCGTTGGCAATCTTCTTGGTCGTCCGGACGATTTCACGCAACGGATCCAGGCACGCCCGCACAGGCGAATCGGGCTCGGCCGCATCCTCCGCATCCGGGTTCCACACGCGGAACATGCTGTCCCCGGCGCCCGCGTCGAACGTGTGCTTGGACCCGTCTGGCAGCTTGATCACGACGCTGTTGGATCGGGTGCCCATCTCGATCTGTTTGCGGGTGACGGCATACCACTTTTCCACCACGCGCTCACGAACCCCGCGGCCTTCCTTGCGCATCAGGATCGCGATCCACAGCTCACCTGGCACGGTCAGAGCCTCGGTGGTGCGGCCAATCAGCTCCGCCTGCCCAAGCGGCCCGCCTGCGATCTTGCGGACGATCTCAGCGAACCGCAGACCCTCCGCGTTGTCTTCGGCGATGCCGCCAGTCGGCTCCCCGGTATCGGGATCGATCTCCGACGCCACCAACCGGGCACGTGAGCACGAACTTGCCCGCCAGCCGACGTAGTAACGCAGCTCCCCGACGCAGCGGAAATGCTTCCACGCTTCGTCCTGCCAGTTGTCACGCCGACCCGTCATGCTCGAACCGGCACGAAAGATCTGCGCCGGATCATTGACGGGCGCGCTGGCCGCAGTCAATGCGCGCGGCGCGGCGGAAGCGACCAACGCTGAGCCTTTACGCCGCCTGACGACGCGCAATCCGGGAGCTGCCACGACGGGGACGGTAGCCAAGCTGGGTGTTTACCCCTGCTCAATCTCCATCTCGTCCGCCGACAGCGGGGCGGCCAACCCGACGAGATACGACGCTGCGAGCGCGACCGGCACGAGCGCCCACCACGACCAACCGAGCACATAAACGACCGGCACCGCACCGGCCAGCGCGACCCACCAGCCCACACACCATGGGCATTCCAAGAACTCCGCCAGCGAGTTCCACCGGGCCATCGCCCGCAAGTAGATGGCCGACTGCGTCGGCTGACTGTTCAGCTCCGCCTCTTCGGCCGCCGTCCGCGCCGTCTCGGCGCGCCGAGCGATCCACAGCCGCAACGGATCCAGCACGGTGTCGTAGTTGATGAGGCGAGTCAATCGCGCGACGGCGAGCACGTAGACGACGAGGATCAGAACGGTCAATCCGAGGCTATGGTTCATGACCGCGGACGCTATGACCAAGGGGTGAAACCGATCCCGCCCGCAATTGAAGTCAATTGTTGACAGCAGCGCAGGTCAGCGACCGGTTCGCGCGTCGAACAGCCTGCCGATCTGTGCGGCACTGACGGCAATACGACTTCCCGCCGTGCTCGTAGATGTTGTACCGAACTCGCGGATGCCCGCACCGGAACAACGTCAGCGTGCCGGCCATGTGCGCGTCGACGAGCTGATCGAGTTGCGCACGCAGCCGCTCAGTTTCGGCTCTCGCGTCGGAGAGTTCGCGGCGCGTCACCGCGTGCTGGCACCGTTCAGCGCGGAGCTCGTCGCCGATCTCCCCCGTCTGCTTCTGCGCGACCTTGCACACCTGCGTCATGTCCTCGGCGCGGATCGACATCACCAGCCGCCGAGAACAACTCGTCCGCTCCGCGATATCCTCGGCCGTCATGCCGGCCAGCGTGAGCCCGGCGACGAGCCACGCCCGATCCGGGTCAGACAGCTCGGTCATCTTGCGGGAGGCTTTCGGCATTGACAGCACGGCGGCCACCATTTGGTCGTCGGGTTCCCACCGCTGCGGAGCCGTCACGGGTGCCACCCGGTCGCGATCGCGAACACGAGCACGGTCGCCATGGTCACAGCGAAGCCAACTGATACCCAGTCGACCGGCAGCAACCTCACGAGCCACACCGTAAGCACAACCGGCGCATCTTGATAGCAGCCCAGCTAACAGTCAGCTAAACCGTTACGGTGCAGGTGATCCTGGTCACGAAACCTGCGAACTCAGAATCCTGAATACAGGGAACCGATTCGATCCGAGCCGCGTCAAAACATCGTGTGAGGGACATCGAGGACATCGACGCCGAGTTGCGCGTCCTGGCCACCTATCGGGTCGCGTGTGCTGCTGACCGTGCACCCGTGCGGTCCACCGCCGCTGCGGATCGCCTTCTCGACGAAATTTGTGCGCTGACAGCATCCGAACCGGAATTAGGTTGGAATCTATGACTGAGCATCTCTATGACAAAGCAAGTGAGAAGGCCGCGCTGGCTAACGGCATTTTGGCCGGTGTCGACGCCACTGGCCTTAAACCGGCAGACCAGATTGCCTATGCCTCAGCACAGGCGCTCGTCTCGATCGCCTACACGCAAATGTTGATCGCCAACAGCACGCACCTGTTGAACGGTGGCCTGGACACTCTCGGCAAGGTCACGAACCAACAGGTCGAAACTGTCAACCGCATCGCTGAACACGTCGAGGCCACGAGATAACAGTGGCCAGTCACCCATCTCCGCGCGACCCGCGGCCCATGGACGGGATGTCGTCGCGCCGCACGTAGGGTCACTGTCAGCCGGCCTGCTGCCGCCACCACTCCATCGACGTCACTGAACCGCCCTGCGGCTGTTGCGGCACGTCGACGGGTGAGGCCAAATCCCACTCCAGCCCGGCCGAGTGCGCACACTCATCGTGTCCGATCACCAACGCCGCCAACGAGTCCGGTTGATGCTGGCCCGCCTGCCACGCGATCGCCCGGGCCTCGAAATCCGGGAAGTGCCCGGCCAGGCGGCAGTTGCCGACCTCGAGCGCCTGCAGCAGCGCGGCCGACCGCGCGACCGCATCACCCACCCGCGGGCGGCCCTTCGGCGGCCACGCCGTCACAGTGAGATCTCGGTTCAGGTCGCCGCGCTCGACCGCCCTAGTAATCGCATCCTTGACCACCCGCGTGTAGGTTTCCCTCGCCGCGAACCCCTCCACGGTGATCTGACTGGCCCCGACCGCGATCGCCAGCTTCACCGACTCGCGTGCCCATTCGTCCGACGTCATCGGCGCTGACCGGTCCGCGATCATGGCCGTCACCCCGTTGGCGGTCAGCGACGTCGCCACCAGACCACACGAGTCGCCCTCACCCGAGTCCGACGGGTCGACCGCGACCACCGTGAACACCGGCCGCGCAGGTGCGACCGGCAATCGCCAATCGTCCAACCACTTCTGCTTGACCAGGCCGCCCGCCGGGGACTTCGGCTCCCCGCAATATAGGGCGAACCACACGCGCTCACCAACGGTCCGGCGCAATGCAGCGAAATGCTCGGCCGTGAAACCCAACGCCGAGATCATCGCCACACCCGGCGGCCGTCTCAACGCGTCCGGGATCTTCGGATCGGACACGGCGGGAATGTTGGTGCGCCGCCACCGTTCCGGCTCCAATTTCAGCAGCGCGCCGGCCAGATCCTCCTCATGCCAACGCGTCATCACCAGCAGGATCGAACCGCCCGGATGAACACGCGTAGACAGCGTGCCCTGGAATTCGTTCAGGACGCGCTTGCGATGCGCCTTCGAATCCGCCTCCGCCGCATCCTTCACCGGGTCATCGATGACCATCAGATCGGCACCGAAGCCCGTCACACCGGAGTTGATGCCCGTCGCAAGCAGGCCACCCTCGTGGCCCTCCACGCGCCACTGACCCACCGCCGTCTTGTCCCGAGCGAGCCGGTAGCCGAGGAACTCGGAGTGCTCGTTGATGATCTTGCGGACCTCACGCGAATGCGCCTGCGCGAGCTCGTCGCTGTAGGACACGATCACAATCTCGAGGTCTGGGTTCTCCATCAACGCCCACACCGACGTCCAGATCGCCAGCAGGCGCGACTTACCTGTCCGCGGCGGCGTCGACACCGCATCACGCTCATCTGGCTGAGTCACCGATCGGACCGCGATATCGGACAGCAGCCGAATCGTCGGCGTCACACGGAACTTCGGGTCCAGCAGCCGCGCCAGCTCTGCGGGTGAGCCCGGCCGACGCTTGGCGCGCATTGCCCGCACATGCCTGATGGCGGTGAGCGTCTGGATCGCGGCCGACATGGCGGCGAGGTTGTCAGCCTGGGATGCACTCCAAGACTGAGCGGAGTACCGTCGAAAATGTGTATTGCACTTTTCGCAGTATGTGTATTACACTTAAGACGTGCGGATCGACATCCTCCCCCCGGCCACCTGGCACAGCATCACCGACACCGAGATCCGCACCGTCCTCACCTACCCCTCCGCCCGCGTCATCCTCACCCCCCGCCGCACCGACATCGCCACCGCGCCCGTCCTGCACATCGGACGCCCGGCCGACAACGAACCGCATCTGGAGGTGATCGCCGACCTCATCGACCCTGCTGTCGCCACCGTCTTCCACGCGATGATGCTCCGCCCGGTCGTCGTCGCTGAGTACAACCTCGAGGTCTACCTCACCCCCGACTTCGCGCCCCAGCGCCGCTACATCGGCCCCCGCCGGTAACCCCCGACACCCAGCCCACCAGACAGGAGACACACCATGACCGCCAAGCGCCGGCCCACGGCAGCCGACTACGAAGAAATGGCCCGCAGCTACACCGACGAACCACCCCGCGCCGACGAAGCCATCCGCATCGAACCCGGACCCGCCGCACTCCGCATGGGCCGACCTGCCAAAGACGCTGACAGCACAGGCAAAACCCCCGCACTGCCCGTCCGGCTGCCCGACCCGATCCGCGGCGAAATGAAACGCCGCGTCAAGGTCGGAGCCGAACGCAACGAGTCCGAACTGGTCCGTAAAGCGCTCGTCGAGTACTTCGAACGCCACCCGGTCGGCGCGAATGGCTGACACCAACGCGAGAGGGGGCAGGCCACAACCGGCCTGCCCCCTCTCGGCTGGACCTAATTCGAAACGTCCACGTCAATGCCGCCGCCTGGCAACTGGCCCCACTTCGCGCCAACCGTCAACGCGTACGCGAACGCCAAATCCTTCAAGTACGACGCGACTCTCGTGCCCTCCGCCGACGCCTTGATCGACTCCAACAGTGCAACCTTGGCCGCTTCCTCCGCCTCAGCTGTGCTCGCCATAATTTTCCCCTCTCCAATGGTCACCGCCGATTTGACGGCGACGAAACCGTAACGACAAACCCGCACAACCCGCACGAAAACTCCGACAACCTGAGCACAGCTCAGAGAGCTGGCGTACCGATGGCCGCTGGAGGTGCAGAGGAACAGCAGTTATCTCTCACACCGAAGTGACTGGTGTGAATAGTGAGGAAATCCCCTGGCCTAGCCTTTTGTGAGTTACGCTCCATCCGTAGGCCGAATCACCGACGATCACCGTAAAACCCCAGCTAGCCAGGTGGCAGCCTCACCTACCATGTGCGTAGCCTGAAGCCTCTGGCATTGATAATGCGTCGTCTGAGAGGTGGTGAGCGCTCTGCCAAGCCTTCGGATTCCTGACGGAGATCGTGATGCTCTGGTTGGGCTGCTGAAGCTCGGGACCGCTGATGGCAAAGAGCTGTCGACGGCCATCGACGCGTCTGATGGTTCCTTCAATAGCGTCGCAGATCTCCTCGGGAAACACGACGTTGATGGCCGCACGGCCTTTACTTCCCTTATGTCGCTCATGGCTGCAGGGCGTCGGTTCCGTATCTCAAGCGACGCCTTGGTGGAAGTACTGACGAATTCGTTCGGTGTAGAAGACGCCGGCATGGGGATTACGGCCTTACTGAACAATGCCACCATCCAGCGATATGCCAAGGCTCTGACGCTGCGAAATGAATACGAACGCATCGTAACTGACACTCGCATCCTCTCGGATATTCGGCCAGTGTTTGATGACGACGAGGAAAACCCAGGTATCCGCGCAGCGATTGTCAACCACACGCTCCGCTTTACTTACACCGCAGGCGACGGTGAGCGCCACGAGTCCCACTTTGCTCTCGATGTCCATGACCTCGAGAAACTCAAAGCGCAGATAGAGAGAGCCTTGAAGAAAGATAAAGCCTCGCAGAGCCTGGTCGAAACAGCTAGCGTTGTCGTCCTGCAGCCACTGGAGGACGACGAATGAGCATGAAGTGCTGGCCTGCTGACGACCGCCGTGGTGTTGCAGACGCCGTCATGGAAGATCCGCCCGCGCCCGAAGAGCCTGTGACGGTTGCGGCTTGGCCCGACGACAAACTGCATTTTGACAAACTGCATTTTGATGATCCCAGCGGCGCTTACTGGGTTATCGGTTCACGGCGGGGCATCTTCGGCTGGGGACGAGGCCAGGTTACGGCTGACATTCGTGCCATCGCGCCGACGAAAAGCGCAGCGGCGGCGCTCGCACAAGTGATGGCTGCGCGCCTCGACGTACTGAAAGTGTCGGAGTCTGATTCCTCTCGCGTTGCGGAACTACTTCGTCGTCACTTCCCGCGGAACGAACCGTTGGATGTTGCCGACCCCGATCTATCAGGGCGCATTTTGAAAGCGCTCGACGCGTCGACAACTGATTTTCGTACCGTTGTCTCCCTCGCTGACGAGCTTGGCGTCACAAGAGAAGCTGTGCAACAAGAACTCAACCAGTTAGGTGAAAGCCGCGTGCGGCGGCCCCTTGGACAAGAAAAGCGTTACCCAGACTGGTACCGCCTCACCAAAAAAGGGCCAACAAGGCAGGAGCGGCTAGGGCGACTCAAGGCCATCCTGGGCTTCTCAGCGATGGACGACGACTTCTAGCGGTGTTCGGGGTCGAGGGCACGGCATCCGTTTTCCTATGGGGCGCGGTGGGGGGCCTGACGACACAGGTCGTGGCCAACGTCGCGTTGATCCTGCAGCGCCAATTCGCTGGGAAGTACAAGACGCCGAGACGCTTCAAGACCTTCACTTTCTGGGTCGGCGTCGTTGGCAGCGCCTTCCTCGGCGGTGTCCTAGCGTGGTCACAAGGTGACACCCTGATCACGTCTCACCAACTGGCGTGGCAGATCGGTCTTGCATGGCCAGCGCTGCTGGGAATCACCTTCAACAAACAAGGCCCCGGACCACCAGGGGACGTCAGTTGACGCCACCCTCCGGCGCTGCGCTGGGTCAACTACCCCCTACCTGTTTGGCCTGAATAGAAGCAGTTGGGGCGCATCGCAGTCCTGACAACGCCACGGGCTGCCTGCTCTGCCAACGGCTGAAACACGACCGCGTCTGATCGGAACAACCATCACCGGTTGTCCGTCCATTCGTCGAACAACGTCCACAGCGCGCAGCTCATCGAGGAACGCCTCATACCGTGGGGCGAATCACTCACGACCGGCGTATCCCGCAAGATATGAGCTCAGGGCACAGGTGACAAATGAGCGGCGACGCCCCCAGCAACGCTGAGGTACGCTCACCACCAGGAAGTTGGCCAGTTGGGGGATTGGCATGGCAAACGAACTCGAAGTAGAAGCCAGCGGCCTACGCGCCGCCGCGGCCAGCAGCGACGCCGCCGCCGCCGAGCTGTCCACCAGCAGCGTCGAAGGCGTGCCCGGCACGACACCGAGCCACGCCGGCGTCGCCGCAATCATGGCCGCCGCCCAGTCCGTCCGCGGCCGTCAATCCGGCCGGATCAGCGGCCAGGCCAGCGACCTCACCGTGAGCGGTGCCAGCTACGACACCATCGACTCCGACGGCGCCGACGCCATCACCACGGTGAGCGTGTGAGCCCTGCCGCTCCCGGCCTGGCCAACGCGCTGCCCAGCCGGTCGGAGATCGAAGAGTGGCCAACCCAACACCTCGACGACGCAGCCACGCAGCTGCGGAGCATGGGCACGCAGTCCGTCGCGCTATTCGACGAGCACCGCCAGAGCATCATCGCCCCAGGCGGCACGACGTGGGAAGGCGACGCCAAGGACGCGGCGCTGAATCGGGTGACGGCCGACACCGCGGTAGTACGCCGTCAGACCTCCGTTCAAGACGAGGCCGCCAACATCGCCGAGAATGGCAGCCACGACGTACGGGCCGCCAAGCGTGAGGCGCTCGACGCGATCACCGCGGCCGAAAACGACGGGTTCAAGGTCGGCGAAGACCTCACGGTGACCGACACCCGCACAGTCGACCGCGACTCCATAGCCGCGCGCCAAACCGCCGCCACCGAACACGCCGAGGACATTCGCTGGTACGCCGAACGCCTGGTCCAGGCCGACACCCTCGTCGGGGAGCGGCTGCAGACGAAAGCCGCCGAGCTCGAAGGGATCCGCTTCGACGGCGAGGGCGACGGGCGTGACGGCACCGTCCAGTTCGTGGACAACGAGACCGAGGATCCGGCGCCCGAGACCGACACTGGCGAGGACACCGAGACCGGAGACGCAGACGATCCCGACGCGGACAGCGAAACCGGAGACCCCGATACGCCGGCCGACGATGGACCGAAATCCCAACACCCGGACTACCCCAACCGGAACAGGGACGGCACCTACCGCGACGACAACTCCGTCGACGGCAAGGCCGCGGAAAAGGCAGCACTCGACAAACGCGAGGAAGAAACCGGCATCACACTCGATCGCAGACAGGTAAAGGCGACCCATCCAGATGTGAATAACCGCAAGACCGGCAAGCCCCAAGGCCGCTACTACGACGCCCTCGAGCCCACCGACAACCCCGACGAGTACATCGGCATCGAGGCCAAGACCCACGAGGGCGTGGATCGGACGCCTGACCAGAAGCGATTCGACGGGGCCGTCTCACCGGAGAGACCCGCGACGGCCGTCGTCGACGGACGCGAAGTCAGAATCGTGGGTACCGACTTGGCTCACCCGCCCGAGGGATGGGACGACGCGCCTGCCGAGTCAGACGAACCCACCGAATCCGGCGGCGCCGACACAGGTGGCGGCGCCGAGGCGAAAGTTCCCGGCCCGGCCCTGCCGCCCGCACTCACCGATTCCGGTGCCGGAGATTTCGGTGGCGTGCACGCCGAGGGCACCGTGCCCGTGAGCCCCGCGCCCACGAACGCTCCCAACTACCCGGGGTGGGGCACGCAATTGACCCCTCAAGAAATGATCAACAGCGACGATCCCGGGCTGCGAGTGGCAGGCCAGGCAATCCTCGAACAGATGCGGCGGGAAGGCAGGGTCGACCCGAGCAGCACCGCCTAACGTTGCGCGGCGGCGCCCCGCAAGTCGATGAGGTCGCCGCCGGCCGTGTAGCCCTCCACTGGACGTAGCACGTAGCCCGGTGGGATGTCGCCGGTCTTGTAGTACGCGAAGAAAATGTCGCCCGCCTCCTCGGCCTCGAATACCTCGGGGCGGCTGACCATCTGGGTGGCCTTGGGCAACTCGATCGCCACGTCAAGCGGCGGGGTTCCGTCGTGTTGATGTCCGATGACGTAGCGGACCCAGTCGGCGCCCCACTGCTCACCGCCAGGTTTGCGAATCTCTAGAGCCATGGCTTCGGCGCTTCCGGCGGCCTGGATGTACTGCTCGGTGGCCTCGTTGCGGACGTCCTGGTAGCCCTTCCCGGCCGGAAGCGGGTAGAACAGCAGGAACCAGCGCTCAGCGCCGTTCAAACGGCGTAGCGGGCTGACGAACTGAAGGCGGCTTGAGCCACCGTCCTTCTCCGATGCGCTGCCGCTGGAAAACACCATCACGTGTGTCGGAACGCCCATGTCAATCACCCTATCTGGCTGGATGGTTCGTGCGCGGCCGCCGACTGGTCGCAGAACTGCGTAGCGGCTCGGGTTGGTACCAGCGGCCGTCGGCGTCCTGCACGAGGCCGAGCTGCTCACGCAGTTCAGCAGCCCTCGCGCTCACCGGCGATTCCAACCGCGACGCGGGCGGCCGCTGACCACGCATCCGAACCGCGTTGAACCTCGGTTCCTCAGTCCGGATAGCAGCAACCTCCGCCTCAGCGAGCTGCAGCTCTGTAGCGAAGCCGCGCTGGAGTGTGATCGTCGCAGCCTCGGCGAAGAACGCAGACCCTCGGCGATGCTGCGAGAACCTCTCCCACGCCTGAACCGTCTTGCCGATGTAGAGCAACCCGCCGTCTTCGTCGAAGAACCTGTAGAGCACCAAGTCGAGGTTCATCGCTCACCGTCCAGGATTCGGTAGATGGTTGGTCGGGACACGCGGTGCACGCGGGCGAGTGCAGCGACGGTCTCACCGTTGGCGTGCGCCCGGCGGATAGTCTCGGCCTGCTCGGCATCGAACTTCGGCTTGGCCCCACCGAGGTTGCCGCCTCGCTGGCGGATCAGCCGGCGCTTCGCCTCGGCGCGCTCAGCTTTCAGTTCAACCTCGTATTCGGCTATAGCGCACAGGATCGTCATGGTCATTCGCCCGGAGCTGGTCGACGAGTCCAGCCCGTCGGTGAGTGAGCGCAGCACGACACCTCTGGCGTTCAGCTCGCAGATCGTGTGCAGCATCTGCAGGGCATCGCGGCCGAGCCGGTCGAGCTTCCACACCACCAACGTGTCGCCTTCATCGAGTTCAGCCAACGCGGCCGCGAGCTGTGGTCGGTCGTTGCGTTTGCCGCTCATCTTCTCGGTGAAGATCGGATCGCAGCCGGCCGACTGGAGCGCTGCCACTTGTTGCTCGGTGGTCTGCCTGGACGTGGAGACACGCGCGTAGCCAACCAGTCGTCCGCTCACGCTGCCCGCTCCACCTCGGCGTCGGCGCGGCCCTGCAGGTAGTCCTGCTCGACGGCAAGCCAGGTGAGGATCCGCCACTCGGGGTTCTCGTTCAGCTCGGCGACACGGGCAGCGAACCGGGCCCGGAACTCTTCGGCCGGCTCCGCGAGCGCCTTGCGGATACTGGCGCCGCGTCGCGCTGCGTAGTCGCGGCGGGCGGCTTCCCGCTGAGCCTCGGCGGTCTCTCTGCTCATATCTCAACTTTACATGGTTGCGTTACACTCCGACAAGGGCAAATGCCGCCGAATTCGGGGTGTAACAAAACGTTTGGCAACCGTTACACTTCGGGCTCGTCATCCCCCTCGGCCAGGGCACGCTCAATCCACGACGGCTCCCGCTCCGTCTCGACACCCTCGGCCAGCCGGTACACGGCCGCCCACTCAGCCAGCTCGTTCGCTGGGATGCCGCCACCCACCGCGAGCACCTGACGCGCCACGTCGACGTGCAGCTCCCACAGCGGATCGCCCGGGCCCTCCACGCGGCCGAACAGCGCCCGGGCCTCGGCGGCCGCAGCGGCGTCGAGCGCGGCCGGGTCGAGCCGGCCGGTCGCGATGTCCTCGGCCAGCGTCATCGCCGCGTCGACACCGGCCTTCTTGGCGGCCTTTTTCGCGGCGGCGAGCTGCTCTGCTGTCGTCACGCTTCGATCTCCTGTTGGTCGGGCAGGGGCACGATCTCGGCGTCGATCGCGGCCTGCAGCTTGGCGCGGGTGTCGGTGATCATCTCCACCACGGTCTGCGTCACGTTCACGTCGACCACCTGCGGGACGGCGACGTGCTGGCCGGTGAGCTTCGCGTACTTGTCCAGGCCGTCGAGGACGACCTTGCCGAGCTCGGCGGCGTCGCGGTGCTTGCCGGCATCGATCGCGTCGTCGAGGGCGTCGGCCAGCTTGTGCGTCGTAGCGATGAGCGTGTCTCCGGTCGCGCGGCGCATGGTCTCCAGGTCGTCGGGCGGGTTCTTCTCCAGCCATTTGTTGACGGCCTTGAGTGCGTTCTGCCGCGATTTGAAGCCGAGTTCGTCGGCGACTTCTTGCCAGGTGCGGCCTCGGCGGCGCAGTTCCCAGCCGCGTCGGCAGCGTTCTTGGCTGGCTTGGCGGTTCATGACTGGGGGCATGGTGGGGATTTTCTGGTGGTGGGGTGCTGGTGGGTTTTGAGCTGGTTTGTTTCAGGTGTGGCGTTTCTGGGGGTGTTGGGGTGAGTTTCAGGTGTGGTTTTGGGGGTCTGGTGTCGCTTGTGGGCGTTTTTCGGGGTGTGGTTGGGGTGTTGGTGGCTGCCAGCCCATTTGGGTGCGTATGGCGGCGATTCCGCGGTGGGCGGCTTGGGTGTGGTCTTGGTGGTCGCAGACGAGGGTTCCGCGGTAGCCGTCGGGGTCGCAGAGCTGGCAGTCATGGATTGCCTGGGCGCGGTTGGCTCGGGCTTGGCGGGTTTGTTGGGCTTCCCAGAGTTCTGCGGGGCTGGGACCGTCGGCTTGGCGTTCGTCCTGCCAGACGTCTTCGGGATCTCGCATGGCGTTGCTCCGTTCTCTCAATCGCGCGCGCGGTCTGTGGTTGCGTCGGTGGTCCGGTAGGTCATCGGTTGTCGTTGTGAAGTTGCGGTAGGTGGATTGGTCCGTCTTGCACGTATGTGCATGACGGGTTTGGTTGTCCTGTAGGTGGGTTGTCCTGTGTTGCACCAAATCCGTGCATGTTGCGGGGCCTGATGTTGCACGGAAGTCGTGCAAGTTCCGGGCGGCTGATGTTGCACAAAAAAACGTGCATGATGGGCGTCACACTGGGCGCTGCATGTTGCACGGTTTCCGTGCATGACAAGCGATCTCATGTTGCACGGTTTCCGTGCATGTTGGCGCGGTCTTGAGGCGCGGTTTTCGGGGGCAGTTGGATCGGCGCGGACCAGTGGAATAGCTCCTCGTCGGTGAAGCGTCGGCCGCCCGAACAGACGAGGTACGAGCAGCGTCGGGCCACCAGTTCGCCGTCGCGGACGTAGCGGCGGATGATGAGCCGGTGATCCTTGACGGCGCGGTCGAGGGCTCGTGAGGCGCGTTCGCGGTTGAGGCCCCACCCGAATTGCTCGGACAGGTGCGCGGCGGAGGTCTCCCAGGCGCGTTTCGACGTGTCAGGGGAACTGGCCCAGGAGAGCAGGAACGCCATGACAACGAGCCCGTCGGAGCCTAGCGCGTCGTCGTGTGCGCCTGCCCGGATGAGTTCGTCGGAGAGCCAGGTGACGCCGTGGCGTATTGGCTCGCCGATTACGTGAATTGGGTTCCGTCGTCCCACTTCACGGTCGCCTGACTGCGGTAGCGTTTCCCATCGCGTCGATCTCGTTGAGGTCGAACCGGATCAGCCTGGGTCCGAAGCGGTGGCGTCTGATGCGGCCTTCGTCGGCCCAGCGGGCGATCGTGTTGGGGTGGACACCGAGGTGTTGGGCGGCTTCGGTTTTGGTGGCCCAGCGAGGTCGGCGCCCGCATTGTTCCTCGTTGTCGCTCATGGTCTCGTGTGTGTACGCGTAGTGAGTGCAGTGTTGCCGTCGCCGTCATCCCACGTGGGACACTCGGGGTGGTGCCCTTGCGTGGCAGGGTGCCAGCCGCATTCGGGGCAGCGTTTCATCGCGATCAGCTCGGCCCGTGTGAACAGCAACCGGATCTTCGGGTCGCTCATGACTGCCCCGGTCGTGATGTGAGGTGCCAGGATCCGCAGTCGCAGACGTATGCGCGTTCAGGCCGGTAGGGTGCCTGGTCGTAATTCCAGTAGCGGAGCGTGGATTCGGCGTGCTCGCGGCTGGAGAACGCGAGCTTCGTCGGCGTGGGGCAGCGCTTACCCCTCGCCGACGTGCGGTCGGCGCACCGGCGAGCTTTCGACCGGCGGGGACGGCTACGACTCATCGCCGCAGCCTCCCAGCGTGGGCGCCTCCGGTTCGGGCAGTTGCAGGGCCGCGAACCGCAGCATGTCCCGAAACTCGTTGAGGCAGTGGACGCTGACGGCGCGCACGGTGGCGTCGAGGGCGTAGTCGTCGGCGATCTTCTTGGCCGTTTCGCCGGCGAGCATGGCCGCGGCTTCCATGCCGTTGCGTATGCCGTCCTGGTGGGCGGCCATCCACAGTTTGCCGACGTGGTCGGCGATGGCGCTGGCAGCTTGCTGAGCTTTGGATTCGGGAGCGTCGGGGTTGGTCACCGGTCGGCCTCCGGCGTGTAGAGCACGCGGGCAGCGAGCGGGATTTGCGCGCTTCCGCATTCGACGTCGTATCCCGCTGGCCACCAGGGTTCGTTCGGCAAGGTATAGCGGTGGTCCTTCACGTACACCCCGCCGTCGTCGTCGGAGCGAACCACAGCGCCCTCCGGCAGAGCATCGAGCTGTTCCACGGTCTCGATGCGGGGATGCAACGCTGCGTCGAGAACGTTCGCCACGTGCTCGGCATGATGTTCGGGCGTGTAGAACCAGCCGCAACCGCACTCGATAACCAGATCTCCGGAGTAATCCTGGATGACGACTGCTCTGTGCTCGTGCACGATTTCGGCGATGCGGGCCAGGTCATTCATGGCTGTTCCCATCGGATCGGTGTGCGGTCGGCAGGCACGTACAGCGGGTGTTTCGGTGAGCCGTTGGCGTTGGTGCCGAGGCAGAACAGGGCTGGGCGTTGAATGACGGTGCGCTGCCATGCGAACGGGTATCCGCTCCACCATCCGACCGCGGCGGGATGTGCGCCCCACGCGACGATCGTGCAGTCGGCGTCGGTGCATGCCAGGTAGTCGCGGTTCTCCGGCCCGATCGGGTCGTCGACGTTGACCAATTCGGTTGGATCAGTCGCGCGGTAGGCGTAGAGGTTGTGGACCACGATGCCGCCGTAACCCCAGGCCTTCGCGAATGCGATGCACCGGCGGATCGTCGGATCATTGATGCTGGCGTCCGCTTTTGACGGGTTGAGCATGATGAACTCGAGCAGCGGCCCCACGGGATCCCATACGCGCCGGAGTTCGTAACGGAACCGGCCACATTCGCTGATTACCGCGCTGCTCGTACCAGCGAACAGGCCGAGCTGATCAGTCATCGTCGTCCTCGAGTTCAGTGTTGGCGATGGTCATGCGGTCGTAGGCGTGGCGTTCTGTGCGGTTGTATGCCTGGAGCCGCTCCGGTGTCGGCGCATGTTCGGGCACCAGGTCGAGGGCCTTCTGCCGCGCTGCTCTGGCCCGGATCACTTCGGCGCCCTGCAATCTCGTCGACGCACCCACCACACGCTGGCCGTCGAGCACGATGTAGATGTCCATCAGTAGGCCACCGGGTTGATGGGTTGCCGGTTCTCGGCGATGAACAGTGCCGTCTGGGCCTGGTGCAGACTGGCGTACACAGCGGCCTGCCGCTCGAACGATTCGGCGTCGGCGGCGTTCCGCCCAGATGTGAGGTCCGACAGCGTGATTGCGGCGAGCGCGGCAGTCTCGTAGTCACGGTTCGCTTCGGCCGCGAGCATCGCGTTGCGGGCATCGAGGATGTCCGCAGGCCGATTCCATGTGTTCTCACTCATAGGGGTTGGTCTCCTCGTCGTCTGCTGGTAGTTCGAAACCTGGGCAACCGCACGGGTCGCCCCATCCATCGAATGCCTCGCACGGGCCGCCTTTCTCGGGCTCGCGATGCTGGACGCCCTGGCAGTCGCACAGGCCGCACGGTGTCGCGTCGTAGTTGATCGGCTCAACCATTGGCCGGCTCCGGGCAGTCGAATCCGTGGTGCTTGCAGTAGATCCCGACCGGCGTCCATGCGCCCCTGAGCTCGTCAGCAGTCGCACCCCGGGCGATGGCCGCGCCGTAGAGGAATGTGCACCGGGCGTAGAGGTCGCGAATCTCGTTGTGCAGCGTCTCCTGCGCCCAGCGCCGAGCGCTCCGAGCGTCATCCTCGGCCGCCCGTCGCAGCGCCTCGGCGACGCGCTGCCGCTCCTGCGCTTGCCGGTAGGACTTCTCGCGCAGCACGACGTAGCCGTACGACTCGAGCAGTAGTCGGGCGTCGGTGATGGCGTGCCGTTCAGCCGGGGTGAGGTCAGGCATGGACGATCTCCTGGAGCTGCTTGACGATGTCGGCGGGTGGTGTCCAGAGGCCGAGTGCGCCGCGGCATGGGATGCCGGGGTTGGCGACGGGGTTGTCGGAGATGGGCCGCGGGTTGGCCAGCACGAGGTGGTACCCGCCCCAGATCAGCTCTCCCCAGTCACTCCCGCAGCAGGACGGTGCCGACTGGTGCACGTCGACCAGGTCGACGACGCCGAGGATCACGCCGTAGTCGAAAACCCGCGGTGTGGTGACCCACTCGGGTGCTCGCCGTGGCAACCGCGCGAGCGCTTCCATGTCGGGCTTCAGGGCGGCGTGGATCGCGACGGGTCCGCGGTACTTGCCGGCGATGTTGCGTGTCCGGTTCTCGATGTTCTTGCGCTGGTTGATGATCTGCCAAGCCCATGGCTGGCGGACGGTCAGAGCTCTCATGGCTGGTCCTCGAGGTGCTCGAACATGGATGGCTGGTCGGGTGTGCGCAAAGGTGCGTTGTCGAGGTCCCAGGTGAGTAGGCAGCAGCCGAACGGAGGCCGCTCGTTTGGGCCGGTGCGGGTCGCGCCGGCCCGGGCCGCGGTGGAGGCGATGAACCGCATCCGGCCGGGCAGGAACACCACGGCGAGCGGCGATCCGGCGCGATCGCGGTACGGCTCCACCATGTGCTGCCACCAACCCTGCTCCGTCCGGTTGGCGGGCAGCAGCATCGCGATGCCGTCGGTGGATTCGTGCTCGCGCCAGGCTTTCTCGACCCACAAGCCGATCCGCGAGTACGGCGGGTTGCACCACACCCGCTCCCCCGCCCACGGCTGGGCCAGGCCGTCGTCGGCGAACGTGAAGTACCGCGCACACTTCGTGTTGTGGGCGGCCGCCGCGACGTCGATCGTGAACGGGCCCAACGCAGCATCGAACCGCGCGAAGTCGACCGGAGTTGTCGCCCGGTCATCAACGGCCTCGTCCGCGCCGGCCCGGGCGGCGATCTGCTGGCGGTGGTTCTTCGACCGGTATCGAACGAGGCTCACCACGCACCGCCGAGCCAGTAGCAGGCCAGCGCGAGCTGCCAGCAGTGCAGCAGCACCAGGTGGTAGCGCACGTCGGGGCCGAACACGGCGAGGATGCGGGCGGTCACGCGGCGATCTCCGCCGTCGTGCCGGAGTACTTCCGCCGTCCACGCACAACCGTGAAGCACTCCGCCCATGCGGTCTTGGCCCCGGTGTCGGCTACTTCGAAATGCATCGTCCGGTCGTCGAGCTCGACGGCCGGGACGCCACAGTGGACGCACGGCCGGGTCTCAATCGCGGTGTGAGTGAACAGGTCGCCGACCTCCATCACGCCTCCCCACAACCGGCGTCGCCGAACTCATCCCACGGGATGAGCCGGTCTGGGGCGGCGATGCGGACGCCGGCAGCCCGTAAGTCGATGTCGATTGGTTGCTGTGGCTGCTGTTTGCACCAGAAGCCCCACGTGCGGACGCGGCGGCCGGTGACGATCAACGTCCAGCACGGCGTGGGTTCGGCGGCTGGAAGCATGCGTCCAGACCGCTGATGCAGGACCAACTCGTGGATCAGGGCCACGCGGTGCCGCCACTCCGCAGGACGGAACGCGATCGATCCGGCGCGGCGCCGGTTCGTGCCCCGTTCAGTCACCTCGTCGTAGTGACCCCGCAGGATCAGCGAGACAAACCACCACGGATGGTCGTGCAACGCCCGGTCGTCGTCGGACCTCAGGAACTGGTGCAGGTAGACGTTGAACAGCGGATTACGCGGGATCACATACCACCGCAGCAGATACGGGTCATCGAGGCCTCCGATCACCTGGTGCGGCTGCCCAGACAGCAGACGACGGAACCACTGCCACGTCGACGGCTGAATGCTCGTAGTGCTCATCTACGCGCCCGCCTCGTCGATCAGTTGAACGATGATCCGGCCGGCAGCGCGGAGCTGCGCCACGTTCCGGTCGTCGTCACGCCACTCGACGGCCCGCGCCCGGATGGCGCTGAGCGCCTGGCCTTGCCTTTCGGCGAGCTGCTTCGTGGCCAGCACCGTGTCCGCGGCCGACAGGATGCCGAGCACCGCGCCGCGATCGATCGCCGCCAGCGTGGCGGTCATGCCGGCGTCGTAGCGGGCCGGGACATCCGGGTTCTCGCCGATCGGCTCGACACCGTCGTCAGTAGCGTTCATGCGCGCGTATCTCCTACTCCGTCTTGGCCGCAGAGCGGGTACCGCTCACCGATCAGGCAGCGGCTGTAAATCTGTTCGGACACCTCGACCGCGCCCTTCCGGCTGCCGTCATCGAGGTTGAGAACCCAGTGCTCGGGAACGAACTGGGGAATCATGGTCACTGTGCAAACCGGCGGGTTACCAGCACAATTCGTGACTGGAATCATGATCGTGGCGGGCGGCTGGTAGTCACCGCCTGTGACGGTGCCGGTGGTCATCGGGTCAGCGCAGCCAGCCACCAGGCAGGCGGCAGTCACCGCGACGGCCAGCGATCGAAGCGAGACGTGGGCCATGGGTCAGCACCCACTCGCCTGCGACTCGACGGCGCGCACCCGGTCCAGCTCCCCCGCCCAGGTCTGCGCCGAATCCAGCGACGCGAACGGCTTACCGGCCGGCGGGATCGCCAGCATCGTGAGCCCGTCGTGACCGCGGCCCTGCAAAATCCACTCGGGCCCGACGCGCTGCAGGCTGTACTCGCCCTTCGCGCCAACCGCGCACAGCGTCCCGATCATGTCCGGGTGGTCAGACCAGCTCAGCATGAGAACAGCCCCTCATCGACCGGCCGCTTCGACGGGGAGAGGTCCCGCACCATGCCGCTCTCATGCGGCGCGATCGCCACCACCGTGCGCGGGTCCTCGCGGTCGAGGTCGATGACACCGGCGATGGCGGTGCACTGCGAATCGTCAATCCACAGCACACCGTTGGCGGAATCGCACACATGCTTGAGCAGGTTGTCGGCATCGATGCGGCGCCGCGTCGGCCGGTAGAACACGCAAGCCAGGCCGACGTTGCCGGTGAACGGCCGCCGAACCGTGGCACCGAGAAACGTGCCGGTGCGCTTCTCCGCCTCTACGTCTTTCGGGTCGGGAAAAGCCCTACCCTTTCGGGTGAACCGGGGACGCGACTTCGACCACGGCACACCCGGGATGGTGAGCGTGTAGGAACGCTCACCACCCCGGACGCTCAGCGCAGCCAGAAGCTCCGAAACCCGCTCGGCGTCAGCCTCGGTGGTCTCGGGCCTCTCCCCCAGCCGCGCCGTCACTCCTCCGCTGCTTTCTCGCCGTCGAGCGCCGCGAGCGCGCCAGCCAGATCGGTCGGCTTGAAGAACACGTCACGCGCCCTGCTGCCCTCAGCCGGCCCGACGATGCCGAACTCGTGCATGGTGTCGAGCAACTCGGTGGCCTTGGCGAAACCGACATTGAGCTTGCGTTGGAGCATCGAGCCCGACGCGAAACCCGTTGAGACCACCAACTCGACGGCATGACGCAGCTGCTCCCGGTCGTCGATCGCGAGCTGCTGACCCGAGGCCTTCGCCTTGGTGTCCTGCGTCGTGAACAAGCCGGACCCATTGCGCAGCAGGTCCGATACCGCTGTGCTGATGTCCTCGTCGCCCAGCACCGGCTCGATGGACGGGCCGTCGGTAGACTCACCCGGCATCGGCGTGCCCGGCATCGCGATCCCGATCCACGTGTCACCGATCTGCACGATCTGCAGCAGCCGCGTCGGCGATCGGAACATCTGTATCTGCATGCTGCGCCGCTTCGCCACCGCCACCAGCGGCGCCAACACGCCAGCCGACCAGAGCGTCAGCGGCACCTCGGCATAGTCGTCCTTCGTGACGAACGTGTTGGTGCGGAGCCGGTGCACGATGCTGATCGGGAACTTCGACTCGTGATGCGCGTGGAACTGAAACTCGTTGTCCGAGTCGAACAGTGCCGGCGTCTCGGCGAGCGTGACGGTCCAGCCGGGGTGCTCGTCGTCCTTGGCGTCCTCCGGCGGATCAGCGAGCGTGAGGCTGATGTCGACGGTGTGCTGGTCGCCCTTGATTTTCTTCCACTGCTTGATCAGCGCCAGGACGGACACCACCGATTCGCATGGCCACACCATCGGGTCGATCCGTCCATCGCACGGAATCCAGGTGTGGCCCAACACCCACTTGTTGGTCGACGTCGCGGCCAGCAGGTCAACGTCGCTGGGCTCGTCACGCCACGGCGCCCGCGTCGTGGTGAGATGCACTCCGCCCAAGCTGTTGCTGGCGGTCTGCAACGCGTCGGTCAGGATGTCGATCAGCTTCGTGGTCGCGACCGTGATGCTCATTTGGCACCTCCGCTGTTCGCCACGGCCGCGGTGAAGATCCAGCCCGGCGTGGAGAACCCCATGCGGGACAGCTGGGTATCGGACAGCTCGTCCTCGATGATCGCGTTGAGTGCCGCCTTCAGCGCTTGCAGGCGGGTCACGTCGACGCCACGCGGCTTATCGACGCGTGTGCCATCTACGACGATGTACGAATCGTGCTCGAGTTGCTTGGCGTAGCTCGGGTAGTAGTACGGCAGGCTGCCGGTCGAGTTGCCCACGGACGCGTTGCGGATCGCTGTCTCGGTGAACAGGTCGGTGTTGCCGGACTTGATGGCCTTGGTGAGGTGATCGCGCAGGGCTCGCCACTGGCTGAGCGCCTCAGCTGACCATTCGTCAGCGAGCTGCCTGCGGCGGTACTCCAAGGCCGATGCGTATCGCTCGGTCGCCGCCTGGTGGTCGCTGATCGCGCTGTCGATGGCGTCGATCAACGCCTGCTTGCGAATCTTCATGGGTGGTTGGTTCCTTCCGAGGATGGGTGATTACAGGAGGTCGCCTGTGGCACTGCGGGTTTCGATGAACTGCGATGCGATGCGTTGCAGCGGCCCGCGTTTCTTGCGCCCGTTGACCGGTTCCTCGGTCCACGGGTTAGTCCAGGGCTCGTCGCCCTGACAGGTCGGCGGCGCCGGCGCATCGAATAGTTCGGGCCACCACGGAGATTGAGCGAGGGCGGCGTGGATCTGGGCGCGCGCCACCTTCGCCTGCACATAGGGCGTGGTGAACTGGTCGGCCTTCACCTGCTCCAGATCGGCCAGCAACTGATCAGCCGCGGCGTAGTGCTCGCTGGGTGTGCGGGTCACTGCGCACGCTCCGTCGCATCCACGGGGAGGCGCTCGTCGTCGGTCTCGATGACCGCGATGTAGCGACTGCCATCGGCGTACTTGTCGACCTCGACGGCGCACTGGCCATCCCAACCGCCGGTTTCACGAAACAGTCGACGAAGGTCGTCGAGCACCAGGGTTTTGCCTGCCACTCGGGCCGTCATCTTCACTGGTCCGGCCCGTCAAACACTGCGATCGCGCGGGCAGCCTCCTCGAACGTCAGATCCGCGGCGCGCTTCGCCTTCACACCAGCCGCCTCCGCCAGGAACGCGAACCAGTCAGCGTCGGTGTACTTCTCAGCCTTCTGAATCACTGCCAGACGGTCGAGCTGATCCCTGCTCGCCATCTGCACGTCAGGCACCGGCTCAGCGGGAGAATTGACAACGACCGTTTCGCGCTCAGCCTGCTCGTTCACGACCTCGTCGACCGGCTCGCCGATCACCTCACCGTCGATGTGGTCGGGAGTGTCGATCGCGCCCGGCGAAAGGTCCATTCGCACGCTGCCGTCGTTCTCCATGGCCCGCTGAATCTCCGTCGACTTCGGCATCAACGCCATCAGCCGCAGCAACATGGTCTTCCTGGCCATGCTCTCGAAGTGATCCCGCCACGGCCCGACAACCTCACCCTCACGGTTCTTCGCCATCGCGAACTTGTCGCGGTGATCCTGCATCTGCTTCAGAGTCATCGGATCCGCCAGCGCCGTACCGCCATTGGCTAGACGCCCAACGGCGTAAAACAGTCGCGCCTCACCGGGCTCGTCATGCCCCAGCATGAAATACGGGGTGTGCTCGAACTCGTCCTCGCCGAGCCCGTACTTGATGTCGAACTGATCATTGGCATACACCGTTCGCGAGTGCAGCGAGCCGATCCGATCCGATCTCTGACCGAGATCGATGTAACCCTTGTAGCCGATGATCAACTGCGCACGCTGCTCACGACTCTTGTTGTCCCAGAACGGCAGAATCCACGCATGCCCCAAAGCGCCGACGCCAGGCCGCAAACCCAACTGGGCACACGTCATCGCCGACCCGATGATCGACAACGACCCGCCAGGAGTCCTCGCAGCCTCAGCCAACTTCGGTGTCCGCGACACACACGTCATCACGTCACGGATCAGCTGCACCGCCTCGCCGCCCTTCGGCATGGCGCGCTGAAACTGCGCCTCCATCTTCGCCAACTGCGAGTTGAACGACTCACCCTCGCCTTGCCGCTGCACAGACTTCTGAGCGCGCTGCGCCAAATCCCTACCCACGCTGATCACTTCCCCTTCGGTAAATAGATGGATGCCGCCTGATAGCGGCGGTACAACTCGGGCGCCTCGACCTTGAGCCGGTCACGGTCGATCACCTCGACCTTGTGCAGCCAGCCGGCGTCGTCCTGCTCGTCGCGGAACGCCTTCTCGCGGAACTGGCCACGCTTGAGCGCCACCAACTTGTTTCCGGCGGCGTCGGTGATCGCGTCCGCGCCCCGCAGCAGGTCGGTCAGTTGGTTGACCGCGGTGGCCTTGTTGTTCTTCGCGGCCTTCTCAGCGTCGAGCGCAGCGCGGTACGCGGCCATCGCGGTCTCGACAGCCGGCATGTCGGTGGCCACCTCGACGACGTCGTATCGGCGTGGCCAGCGCGCGGCGATCGCCTCGGCCGTCGCGTCCGATCCGTCGATCGGCGGCGCCAGGTCCGGCACGATGTAGGTGTCCCAAAGGTGCTGCTCGGCGGCGTTGATCGTCTCGATCAGCTCGTCGTCACGCGGCACGTACTCGTAGCGCATCCGATTCCCACCGACCAGGCCCGCGACGTAGGCGCCATCAGCGCCGGTCACCGCCATACCGTGCTGCACCTGCAGTTCAGCGTGGTCGGGCACTTCCCCATCGGCCCAATCAGAAGCGAGCCACGCGGAGGCGTTCTTGATCTCCACCAACGCGTTCTGAGACAGGATCAGCCCGTCGGGGTTGTAGAGCTGCCACGGCCGGGCCAGCGACCGCAGCGTCGGGCATTCGACGATCTCGACACCCAAGCGGCGGGCCAGCTCGCCGCGGATCACGGGCTCCAGCAAGGTGCCCCACATCATCGCCTCGGTCTCATCCTCGGGGCGTGACCTGCCGGTCTTGTCGGCCCACACCGAGAACGGTGATCCGTACTTGCCCATACCGAGAACAGCTGAGCAGTCCGACGACCCGATGCCGGTGCGCCGCAACTCAAGCCACTCGTCGCGATCGCGGTAGTCGCCGGCCAGCTCGGCGTGCTCAGCCCAGAACGGTGCGACGCTCATCGGCCCCACCGCATTTCGTCGATCGCGTCGGACCGGTCGCCGACCAAACCGATCGCGGCGCGGTGCGAATCGCCGGCCTGGTCGCGTTCGGCCTCGCTCATGTCGTTGACCGCGCGCCGCCACTCGGTGATCTCGTGGTCATACATCGCCGGACCGCCTCCGCTTCGCCTTCGTAACGCTGGCGATATAGAGCCCGGTCGCGATGCCCGTTAGTGCGCAGTACAACCAGTGAACGATCGTCAGCCACAACGGAAATCCGTCGACAACGATGAGCGCCGCCAAGAAGGCGAACCATGCGATCCACACGACGATCAGCGCGGCGAGCAACTTGACCCTTTTAGTCATCGGGATACCTCGGACTCAATTCGGGGTTGGGTGACGGGGTGTTGGCGTTTCCAAAGGGCCGGCGTCACGACGCCACTCCCTCGAACTCGGGCCGTCTCTCCAACGTGATCCGGTACGGCTCACCGGACCCCGGGCAGATGTCAGCCCGAATGGAATCGAAATGCTGTGGGATGCGGGCGTGGATCGTCGGCCTGACATCGCGCCAGCAGACGGGGCACAGGAACACACGCGGCGCAAAGCTCACTTGGCACCTCGATACCGGCGATCCGCCCACTCGAGCACCGGTGCCCACCGCTCGCGCGCCAGCTCAGCCTGAATGTCAGCCACCCGCCGCGAGAACCGGTTCGCACGGTGACGGCCCCGCCGCATCATCCGATCACCCCCATCGCGGCCAGGCCGGGCAGCAGGATCGCCGCCGCGATCAACACCGGCACCCACGCCCAGTCACTCAGGCGAATCTCGTTGTGCCGCATCAGCCGACCACCTCAACACCACGCTCAGTCGAGTGAGCTGCGGCGTCCTGCGCAGTCGCGCGGACGTCGGCCGGGCACCACACCAACCGAGGCCTCGGCGGCGCCGGCAGCTCGTCACACAGCTCTTCCATCAGTTCGCATGCCTCATCGACCAAGCGAGGCTCGCCCGTCAGCAGCAGCGAAATGGCCCGCGTCACGCGTGAGTCGTTGAAACTCACCGGATCACCACCGATCCGGTTGGCAGCCAACCCGGCTCATCAGCGAGCACATTGCGGTCGTTGACGGGGTACTCCTCGTACCGCGAAACCGTGTCACCCACGTAGTAGCCACCCGTGCAGGACCAGCGGTAGCACGACACTGGCACGTAATGAGCTGGAGTCCAGTACTTCCGAGACCGCCACCAGCTACCGTCAGCGTTGCGCGGGGTATCGCAGATGGTGCGCTTCTGCCCCCAATTCAGCAGCCCGGGCGCGGCGATCGTCTCGCAACCGAGGCCCGGTGAGGCCTTCGCGTGGTCGGCGTACGCGATGCCAGTGCCCATCAGGACCGCACCTGCGGCCATCGCACCCAACATGCGACGCACTGTCACGGCCCTCACGGCTGCACCTGCTGATCACGCACAGCGTTGACGTGGTCGAAGATCAGATCCCACTGCTCCGGCGGGAACACCATCGACGACGACCCACCCCCGCCGCCGATGTGGACGCTGATCTTGCCGTCGTCGGACCTCGCCGCGTACACATCGACGACGTCGTGTGCGTAGAGCGTGACCCCCAGATGGCCGCTGTTGCCGAACGGCTCTCGGTTCGTGTGTGCAACCAACCCTTGTATGGCGGTATCGTTCAATGCTGGCACTGGAATTTCCTTTCCTCGTGTTTGTTCCGGTGTCGAGAGGCCCTGCTGGTGACGCAGCGGGGCCTTACTTTTTGGTGATGCGGTAGTCGGCCAGCAGGTCGCTGGCGATTTCGTCGTAAGTGGTGTCGACCGTCATGCCGCGACGCAGGCAGCTGAGTTGGATACCGGTGATGTGCGCGGCCAGGTCCTCATGCGAGACCTCGCGCGGGTCAGGAATGACGTGCATGTGACCTTGGGCAGCCAATTCGGCCAACTCTTCGGCGGTCGGCTCAGCCAGCGGAATTCGGGCACACTGCAGGGTGATCGGCGAGTCGTCGTCGCGGTGAAACCAGTACGTCGGCCCGTCGGGACTCTCAGGTTCGCCGTATATCTCACGCCCGCAACCGCAGATCGTCGGGCACTTGCAGCCCTCGCAATGCACCTCGGCATCGACAACGTCATCGGCCTCAGACTCCGGTGGCGTCCAGAAGTTGATGCCCTCGTTGAGGATGTTCAGCAGTTGGTTGGCCGCGGTCTCCATGATTTGATGCCCAAGGCGATCGGAGCCCGGTGAGTGCCAGCTATTGGCCAGTTCGCGGATTCGGTGCAGCTTCAACGACATACCGGTAATGACCGCGGACTCCACGTCATCGTCGTCCTCGGGCACCTGCGGGTCGGTCAGGCCGCTGGCGTCGAGGAAATCGCCCGCCTCGCGCTCCGAGAAGCCACTGCGCTGCTCATCGAGCGCCTGGCCGAGCGCGTCAACGAAATCCGCTGCGCCACGCAGCAACCCAGCCAGCCTGATCATGACAGCACCGCCGTCGAACCATCCGCCAGCACAACCTCGGTCGGGCCAGCCGCCGCGCGCAGCTCTTGCAGCTCGGCCGTCAGTTCCGCGATCTCAGCCTTCAACTCCTGGACACACACCACCTGCTCGTCGCGCTCGTCGCGCAACCGCTCAGCATCAGCGGCGTAACGCTGAATCTCGGTAGCCATCGCGACATTCGCCGCTGACACGTGCCGCAGCATGCCCGCAAGATTCTCGATCGCGGCGCGATCATCCTCCGCGACAGCGTGATAGGCGCGGTCGATCAACCGGGCGAGCCCCCGCGCAGACGCCTTCGCATCCGTTGCGATCTCGGCAACATCACTCACCACGACCACCCACAATCAGCCGCGCACCAGCAACCAACACCAGCGCCAGAACGCCCAGTAGCAGAAGAACATCGCCCATCAGGCCGCTCCCTGCTCATGCGCAGCGATGAACCGATCCACCTCGGCGCGCGTCACCAGTCGGCGCGAACCGACCTTCACCCAACGCAATTCACCCCGGTCAAACAGCCGGTACACCGTCGCGACATGGACCCGCAGCACCTCCGCCGTCTCCGGGATAGTCATCAGCAGCTTCTCGGTCACGGTCATGACGCACCGCCCGGGATCGCGAAGAGAGCGGACTCAGCGACGACGTTGGCGTAGTGCCGCGCCCAGACCGAGTCGAACAGCGGACGGTCGGCCTCGGTGTAGGCGTTCACGGGGCGTGTGGTGCCGTTGCCCAACTGTTGAAAATGCTTCTCCGGCTCTCGGTCGAACTTGGTGATGTAGAGCGCCTTCAGGCGGACCCCAAAGCCCTTCTGCTTCGCCTCGATCAGCGTGCGAGACAGTCCCTTTTCTTTGAGGTAGTCCGACACGTACAACGGGACGTCGGCGGCTGCGATCTCAGGTGTCTCACCGAGCGCTCGCGCCAGGACCACCCGGCCCTTAGCCTCAAGGTGCTTCGGGTCGACGATGCCCTTGAGCGCCTGCAGCACCGCCGCCTGCGACTGCGCCTGGCGAGCAAGTCGGTCGAGCTGATCCTCGGTGGCGCGCGGATTGATCGCGCCGCCCTCGTTGAAGTAGGCGTCGAGCGCGTCGGCGGCCTCCGCCTGGAAGGCTTCGATGACAGGACGGGCCGCCGCGGATACGCGGTTGGTGTCGATAGTGGCCAGCCACATCGTGAAGGTGCGGCGGTCAATCATTGCCATCTCGCGGCTTTTGCCGTCATCAGCAACCGTGGAGATGATCTCCACGGTTGCCCAGGACTTTCCCTTGAGCTTCTGCAACTGGCCCGAGTAGTCGACACTGATCGACTCGCAGGCGTGACGCAGCGACACCATCGGTGTGCCGTTGACCAACGTCGCCATGATCTGGCGGTCGGTGCGTGGCACCGCGATGGGGACAAGCTCGGCGGACATCAGGCCACCTCACTGTCGGTCTCGCCCCGACGCCGGGGCTCGTACTGCGTGTCGATGTCGGTCGTCGGAATCCCCAGGGCATCGGCATAAGCGGCCAGCATCCGTGCGCTTGCACCGCGGTGGCCGTTCTCGATCGCGGAGATGGTCCCGCGGTCGGTCTGGATGCCGTGCTCCGCACGCATGTGGTCGCAGACAGCCTGGAGCGTGAGTCCCTTGGCCTTCCTCAGGGTGGCGGTTGTCACAACCGGCCGTGACATCTTTGGCCTCTGATTGGCATACCTACCGGATTGATTTGGAGTTCGGTTGGGCATGTGGCCAACGTTAATGCAAACATCGGGGCTAAACAAGGATTTGATCGGGAAAACATTGGCCTACATGCGGAATGACATCCGTGTCATCAACTCGCCTGATAGGAGCGCTGCTCGAATGTTTGCCAAGCTGGGCTATTGTTTGCCAAAGTTTTCAGGCATTGTTGGCCGCATGACAACGCACCTGGACTGGGAACGTTTAGGACGCTTCGTCCGCGCAGCTCGTGGCCCACGAGCACAAGCGGACATCGCCGCCAACGGCGGACCGTCCGACGAGACCATCAGCAAGATCGAGCAGGGACGCTGGCGCCCAACACGGAGCGTTCAGAAGACACTCGAAAAGCTCGAAATCGGCCTCGGCTGGGCACCCGGAAGCGCCAACACCGTTCTGGCAGGCGGCGAGCCGACCGAGCTCCACACCACCAACCAGTCCGCCTCTCAACCACCACCGGCAGCTCACCTCGGCCGTGGAGTGATGGACGACTTCGTCGACACCGTCAGCCGCACACGGGAGTCCGCGCCAATCATTAGGGCCTCCGAGTTCTTACGCGTGGTAGCCACATCGGTGAACATCACTCGGAACACGCTGGTCCACGACACCAGCAGCGCTGGCCGCGTGAACGCGATCGACACGCTGTACGCCGCAAGCAACGCGATCCCGTACATGCAGGACGCCATCGAAGAAATGAAGGGAGTTCACCATGCCAACACCGTGGAAGCTGCATCGAAATCAGACGCATCAACGAAAGGCCACGAAGCGCAGGACGTAGCCGGGCCAATCGACGTCGCCTGGGTGTCCGAAGGCCTGCAGCGCGATGTGAACGACCTCCCAGATTCGATCCCAGCTGAGATTCCCATATACCTCTTCGCGGCCTACTCGGCTGCAATGGGCGGCGTCAACAAGTCTTGCGTCGACATCGCCGCGGTCGTTCGGCAGAACCTGCCCTTGCGCGCGATCTTCGTAGATTCGTTGCTGGCGGCGGTCAGAGACTTCGTCTACACGACCACTCGCCTGACACAGGCGATACAGGACGTCGATATCCACGCAACCAGAGAACAAATCGATTCGACGCTCCCCATATTCGGAACTACCGCACAGTTCGCCGAAGCAGTGGCGTTGTTCATCGACGGTCTCAGCTCAACTGAGCAGGACATGCGCAACAAACTGGCCGACGCCCAACATCAACTCGGTGAACTTGCATCCCGCCTGAACAATGCGAGGGCCGTGTTGATGGAATCAGGCAGATCATCCGAACCTGCCCCGGTTCGAGCGCTGTCATCCAAAGCACCCCATCAGCTGAGCGCACACCCAACTGCGAATCGCCCCGTCAATTGGAATGACAACCCACCACCGCCGCCGATCGAGCTAGTCGACGCCGCCTCGGAAGGCTACAAAGAATCCGACGAACTGCCCGCCGAGCTGCTGGACTTCCCAACCCGTGCGCGGCAAGTGCTCGCCGACCTTGCCAATCTTGATCCGGTATTGGACTTCACCAAAGAAGCCGACAAACTCCACCGAGCTTTGGGGTCAAAGAAAGAACCGCCGGCCAAGGTCGCGTACATCAAAGCGTTGCTCAGCCTGCTCACCAGGGCAGCGGACAGAGTCGATGAGTATGCGACCCAAATTGCCGTCGACGAGGGCATACAGTCGCTGATCATCCACCTGCTGCGGTCCGGAAACGCAGCGCTTCCGGCCGAGCAGTAAGCGCACGACTCAGGCGGTGGCAAAGAGAGTGGACTGCTCCAACGTGACCGTGTGCTTCTGCGCGGCGATGTAAGGCAGGAACGTCGGTGGCACCTCGGGGCGCTTCTTGGCCAAGAGGTCGGCGACGGTGATGTGTTGCAGCCGTGGGTATTTTTGCCCATTCGCCGGGTGGGTAAAGACGCCTCCGTGGTTTACAGCGTCAGTGACACCCTTTGTTGCCGGAGCGAGCGTGATAAGAACACCCATCTGAGCCTTGCGCGCCTCGATCGCCCCCGAGAGCTCCCGAACCATGGCCGGATTGATCGTTTTACCACCCTTCACCGACACGACGAGCTTTCCGATCTGCCCCTTGCCGCCGAGCGGGAAACGCGCCACACCATCAACGCCTTTGTCGCCCACCTGTTTTTGATTCGGTTCGGCATTGACCATCGACACTGCCCACCGCTCGAACTCAAGCGGTGAGTGATCGAACAGTGCCCGAGCACCTCCGATGTCCTTCGGAAGACTGCCAGCACGGGTGATTGAGTCGAACACCGTACTGCCGTAAGTGTGCAGCAGCCTCTTCGTGATGACATCGATCGCGAGATGGGTTACGTCGATGCCAATCCACTTGCGGCCCAAGCGTTGTGCCGCATCGACTGTGGTACCGCACCCACAGAACGGATCGAGCACTACGTCGCCCACATTCGACGCAACCGAGATGATGCGCTCCATCAAAGCCAATGGCTTCTGAGTCGGATAGCCCAACCTCTCAGCCGCTTTCGCACCGATCGGGCTGATATCCGTCCAGACATCTTGCGGACCAATACCCGGCATCTCGTCGGCGAACAGCATGAGTCGCGGCGCACCCGTCGACCGATGCGCGAGCCGTCCCTGAGCCGCGAATTCACGCATATTCTGCTTTGAGTAGCCCCAGTAGCGCCCGCTATACGGCGGAACTTGTTGATACTCCCAGCCGGGCTTCGGATCCAAATACTCATCGTCGAGATCCGCCACCCACGGACCCCCATCCTCCCGCTTAACCGGCCACAGGTACTGGGTGTCTCCGCCCGGTTTAGCAGCGGTGACATCTCCCTCTTTGTAGAGACGCCCGTCTGCAGCGATGTGGCGATACTCTCCTTTGAGATATTCAGGCGCGTACGCAGTGTGGTAGGCATTCCAGGTCACCGACCTACCTTTGCCGTAGAACAGAAGAACATCATGAATGCTTCCGAACGCTTGCCTCCCCTGCTTCGTATCGCTGTGAGCGCTCGTACGCTTCCAGATGACCTCGTTGCGGAAGTTGTGGGCATCGAATATCGCGTCGAGAAGTACCTTCAGATAATGGCTCATTGTGGGATCGCAATGTAGGAACAGCGAACCGGTTGGCTTGAGCACTCGATGCAACTGCAGTAGCCGCGGCGTCATATTCACCAGGTAAGCGAGGGCTTCGCTTTCACCGAGCAGCGTGTAGTACGCCGACAGCGCATCAGCGACTCGCTGCGGAGCAGTAGTCGACAAGTCGCCGATGAGGACATCCGTGGTATGGGTCCATCGCCACGTATCTTCAAATGCCTGAATTTGCGCCGCCGACTCATCATCTGTGCGGTTACGACCGAAGATCACCGAGTAGTTCCGGTTTGAATTGAACGGCGGATCGAGGTAGACAAGATCCACGGATTCGTCGTCAACGTGCTCATCGAGCACCTCGAGATTGTCGCCGAAGTAAAGTCGGTTCACGCCGCTCACCTCAGCATTCGAGCGGATTCCAGTGCAATGGCCCCACAATATTTGTTTTCATTTCGCGCCTTTCCCGCGGCGCAATAGTTACCCAGGCGAAAGAAGTAGCTGAGCAGTCAACGCTTCAGGTAGCACGCCCATCCCAAACCCGGTCGCACGCGCGTAGACGCGCCGCGAAGCCCGAATCACAATCTTGTTATTCGAGGTCAGCACCGGTATTTGTCGGTGCAACCATCTACCTTCTGCGGCATGTGGCATCCGTGGAGAACCGCTGCCGAGCGGTACCCGCACATCAACATCGTTTGCAAGCACAAACTCCCCCGCGGGATACGCGGTTTGCTCAAGGGCGACACGATCTGGCTGTGCAAGACCCTTACCCAGGCCGAACGGCGATCGACCCTCACACACGAGCTGCTGCACGTCTCGCGCGGCGTCCCACCACCACCCCTTCGAGCACGTGAGGAACGGCAAGTCGATGAGCTCGCAGCCCGCAAGCTCATACCGCTCCACGACCTGTCGAGAGCGCTACGCGTTTCGCGCGACGCCGCTGAGCTCGCGGATGAACTTTGGGTCGATCGGCACACCGTCCAAGTGCGACTCTCAACCTTGGATCCGATCGAAACTGCTGAGCTTGAGCACGAATTCGGAGACGAGTGGCTATGGATTCCCTGACCGAGCAGGACCGCACGATGCTGGACCTCGAGCGTGAGTGGTGGGCCACGCAGGGCGGCAAAGAATCTGCGATAGTCGAGCGCATCGCGGTCAACCCGGTGCGGTATTACCAGCGGCTCAATCGCTTGGTGGAGACTGAGGCGGCGTTGGCCTACGACCCAGTCACTGTGAATCGGCTACGGCGACTGCGAACGAGAGGACATGCTGATGGCTGAACGTCGGCAACTACCGCCGCAGATCAAGCGCGTCGAACTGGCGTCACGCCGCGGCGGCCGGCCCGTCGTCCGCTACCAGCTCACCGTCGACGTGGGAATCGTCGACGGCAAGCGCAAGCAATTCCGCAAGCGGTACGCCACCGAGAAGGAGGCCCGCGACGCACTCGACGATATCCGCGGCCAGGTCGCACAAGGCACCTATGTCCACCCAACATCCACCACCGTGGCGCAGGCGTGTGACGACTGGCTGGCGTCGAAGCATGGACTGAAACCGTCCACGTTGCACGGCCACCGCGTGAGCCTCGGCCCAGTGATATCGGAACTTGGCGATATCGAAGTGCAGAAACTCACCAAACGCCAAGTCGATGATCTCGTCACTGCGCTCCGCGCCGGCCACGTGTCCCGCCCGTCCGGCAAAGGCCGCGGCCGCACCGAGTCGGCTAATCGCAAGCCGTGGTCTCCGCGCTCGGTGAACTACATGCTCGGCCTACTGACCGCCGTTCTGCAGGACCAGGTCAAACAAGGCAGGGTGGCGCGCAACGTCGCCGAGCTGGTCGACCGAATCGCCAGCGACCCCAAGCAACCGGACACATTCACGGCCACCGAGGTCGAAAAGGTCCTCGAGCACATCAAGTCCGACCGCTACGCGATCGCCTGGCAGCTCGCGCTTGCGGGTTTCCGCCGCGGCGAGATCGCTGGGCTCCGGTGGGCCGACGTCGATTTGGAGGCCAACACCGTCTCCGTCGCGCGCAATCGGGTCGCCTTCGCGGGCACCATCACTGAAGGCACCCCCAAGAGCAAGGCCAGCCGCCGCACACTCCCACTCCCCGAGCACCTGGCCGCGACGTTCCGAACGGCCAAGGCCACCCAGGCGCAGGACCGACTGCGGCTTGGCGAGGCATACCAGGCGAGTGGCTATGTGATGGTCGACGAGTCAGGCGCCCCATTGACCCCGAACCTGCTGACCTGGCGGTGGGGCAAGATGCTGAAAGCCGCGAGTGTGCGGCACATCCGCCTGCATGATGCCCGGCACACCTGTGGCACCTTGATGCACCTGCTCGACGGCGTGCCGGTCGCGGTGATCTCCGCCTGGTTGGGACACGCCTCGACGGCGTTCACGATGAACACCTACGTGCACTCTCAGCCGGAGGCGTTGGAGTCGGCTGCGCTGAGTTTCGCGCGAGTTGTGACAAACCGTGACAAGATTCGGTGACGAGAGAACATGATGTCAACATATTGCCTGGTCAGAGGTGCCCCCAGTCGGACTCGAACCGACACTTTGCGGATTTTAAGTCCGCTGCCTCTGCCAATTGGGCTATGGGGGCCTTGCAGCTCAGCGCGTAATTTAGGCCCTTTCCGCCCCGTCACGATGCTCTGAATACCGCAGTGATACCGCAGTTCTATCGATAGCCTTCCCCAGGGCGTCCGCCACACCGCTCAAATCGTCATTGAGAAGATGGCCGTAGCGGTCGAGCGTCATCGCGGCGGTCGCGTGCCCAAGCAGTCTCTGCACGACCTTGACGTTAGCGCCTGCACTGATCGCCAGTGACGCCGTGGTATGTCTCAGCCCGTGCGGTACCAGCCCGTCGATGCCGATATCAGCACACGCGTTGTCGAACGCCCAGCGGTATTCGCCGAGTGGAAGGAACCCGCCCTTTCGGCTGGGAAAGACCAGCGCGTTGGGGTCGGCGGGCAGCTCGGCCTTGAGCTTTTTCCAAACCGGTTCGGGCACAGGCACGTGACGATCCCGCTTCGTCTTAGTCGTTGACTCCACGATGCCCTTACCGGTGACGGCTGTTGCGGACGAGCGCACCGTCAGCATCCGATCCCCCACATGCCGGCGGCGCAACGCAACGGCTTCGCCGAACCTCAGTCCGCAGTACCCGAGAACGAGCGTCAGCGTCTCGAACCGATCAGCAGCCTTCGCCAGCATTAGGAGCTCGGCATGGGTCAGATAGCGCCGCTCACGCTCGCCTTGCTCGGGAAGATCTTCGTCCCGCTTGATCTCGAACGCGACGTTCTTCGCCACCTTGCCAGTCCGTTGGGCGTACTTCAGGACAGCGCCTACCAGCTGATGAGCTTGGGTGATCCGACTTGCCGACAGGCCGGTTCCGCGTTGCCCGCCGTTGACTGACAGCGCCCCTAGCCACGTTGAATATGATTCATAGTCAATCCTTTTCAGCTGAACACTTTCCCACTTCGGCAGCACCACAGTGTCGAGCAACGAGCGATATCCGGCAACGGTTTTCGGCTTGCGGTGCTGTTTGGTGGCGAACCACTGCTCGGCCACCGATCCGAAAGTCTCCGCACTCTTCCGCGGATCGACATACTCGCCGCGCTGCACATCGGCGGTCAGCCCATTTAGGTAGGCCTGCGCATCCGGCTTACGCTGGAAACTCTTGGTGCGCTCGGCTCCACTGGCGTCAACCCACCTGACACGCCATCGCGACACCTTGCCATATACCGCAGACCGCTCAGTGCGCATCGCGCCGTCCGGCGCCTTGACTCGTTTGTGCCAGCGGTCGTCAATTCCCGCTCGCTCGTTTCGAGTCGTCATACGCTGAAAGTACCGCAGTACTCCGCTCCCCCCATCCGCTTCGTTGTCTGGAGGCCGGACTATGAGCCCGCCGAAGACGTCACGACCCCCGAGACGTTGAAAAACTCTTCTTCAAGCGAATGTGGCTGTGGTCGTGGACAGACCGTCATGTAACCAGTCACTGTTGGCTCAGGCGAACCGACCATAGCTGAGGAGGAATTTGATGGATTTGCTGGGAGCGAAGGAAGTTTCGGACATTACTGGAGTTCCGATGGGAACGCTGAGGTACTGGCGGCATTCGAATATTGGGCCGGCGAGTTTCACCTTGGGACGCCGAGTCGTTTATCGGAGGGCCGAGGTATTGCGCTGGATATCGGAGCGAGAGAGCGCAACCCGCCGCGGAGGCGGCGACGCCGCTTAGTGCCTGCGCACGAAAAAGACCTCGGGGACTAGCCGAGGCCTTCGTTCGAACCACCCGATCACGCCACACGGAAGTTCCTCATGAGACTAGCGCAGCATGCCCATAAGCGACAGCACCACGGGCAGGAAACCCCTTGAGCGGCAGGGGGGAAGGGGACAAGAAGTCAGTCGCGGCACGCTTAGTCGATATGGCCCGGGAACGCTATGTTCTCGGAGTCTCCAAGGACGGCGAACCATTTGGCGCCGAACGCAGTCGACCCCACCTCGCGATACTCCTGCGTGGTGGGAGGGCTGGCCTACGGGCAGATCTCGCCGCTCGCTACTTCACCGAGACCGGTGCGGTCGCCGGGGGCCAAGCACTTACCGACGCCACACTGATTTTGGAAGGTCTGGCGGCCACGCAGGCACCCGACAAGTTGAACCTACGCGTTGCCGACCACCACGGAACGATCTACATCGACACCGGAGATCCAAACGGTCAAGTAATCAAAGTCTGCGACGGAAGGTGGTCGATGGCTCCCACTGCGCCGGTGCGGTTCCTCCGAAATACGAAGCTGACGGGGGCGATGCCGGCACCAAGCTCCCGCGGGGATGTGACGAAGCTCTGGGAGTTCGTCAATGTCGCCGTTGAGGACCGCCCAGTTCTTCTCGCGTTCCTAGTAGCTGCTTTGGTTCAGTGCGACGTCCCGCATCCGGTACTAGCCCTGTTTGGCGAGCAAGGTAGCGCTAAAACGACATCGACACGGAGCTTGGTCGAACTCATCGATCCTTCGCCCGCCCCCTTTCGTCAGGCGCCGCGGGACGCGGACTCATGGGCGGTTGCCGCGTCTGGATCGTGGGTCGTTGCTCTGGACAACCTGTCGGCCATCCCGCCGTGGCTGTCGGACTCGTTATGCCGCGCTGCGACAGGCGACGCCATGGTGAAACGGTCTCTATACACCGATGCCGATCTGGCTGTCATCAAGTTTCGTCGATGCGTGATTATTAACGGAATCGACGTCGGCGCCATCCGACCCGATCTGGCAGAGCGGCTAGCGATAGTCGAGCTGCGACGCATCGACCCCAGAATGCGACAGTCAGAGGCCGAGATGCGACAGCGGTGGGAAACAGCTCTACCAGGTATTTTTGGCGGACTACTTGACTTGGCTGCCTCCGTTCACCATCGGTTGGAGACCATCAAAGTTGAGGACTCGCCCAGGATGGCGGACTTCTGTCGCACGCTGGCGGCCGTGGACGAGATCTTGTCGACTAATGGCGTACGCCGGTACATGTCGCGCGCCAATCAGTTGTCTGAGGACAGTTTGTCCGTCGACCCGTTTATCGAACAGCTTCGCTCGCGGACATTAGAACCTGCTGTTGGTCAATCCGGCAGTGATTTGCTGATGCTGCTCACACCGGTCAACGACGACTGGCAACGACCGAGGGACTGGCCGAAGAACGGTCGCGACGTTTCTGGGCTGCTGCGTAGGCACGCACCCGCTCTACGCAACCTCGGATGGGTGATCGAAGATGATGGCGCGCGCAACCGCAGGAACGTACTGCTGTGGACAATCTATCCGCCGTACAAAGATGTTGTGGCTCAGCGAGCCTCGCAACCCTCGCGTCTCTCGCTTACACAGACCAGCGAGAACGCGAACTTCGACCGGAGTCAGCAGAAAGCTTTGAATGCCGACGCGAAGGCTGGCGAGGGTCGCACGGCGGCAGCGTCGTGACCGTGCGCTGTGGTGCAGGGAATCAGGTGCCCAGATAGTTGATCGCATACCGTTTCATCCGGTTCGATGATGCGTCAACGCCGGCGAAGCGTCGACGAGTGGCAGCTCGCCTCGGTGGGTCGGCTGGGTCCTAGAGCTCATCCTGAATCGGCAGCAGCAGGGCGATGGCGTGACCATCCTCCGCCCGGATTTCGAATGAATTCCCTACTTCGACGCTCAAGAGCACTTCGTCGAAGTTCTCTAGGAGGTCCTGCATTGCAATGATCTTCACGATTGGTCCAAGAGTATGAGGTCACCGGTTACATGCCCGAGAGCAGTGAAGCACCGTGAGGCCAAAGACTGCCGCAGGCGCCACTCTCGCATTTGCGTCGGCCTAGTATCAGCCGGCGGAGCAGGTCAGGGCGTGGGAGGGCACCAAACTTCCTGGACTGCTCTGCAATCCGCGACAGCTTGCGGGTCTACGACCTCGATGTCGCGAAGCACGGAATCACAATCACCCAAGGAGCACCCATGGTCGGTCAGTGCCTTCATCCAACTCACCAGCACGGTCATTGAACGAGTTCCATCCTCGGAAGATCCGGCAGCCCACGCACGACCAAACGTGGCGGCCGCACTGTCGAGAAACGCTCTGTGCACCACCCGATATGCTTTGTCGAACTCCGATCGAGCCATCCAACCGTACGCAACTAGTTGCGGCACACCGATTTCGCGTTCGATGACGCTTGGGCTCGCAAGGCGAAGGGCAGCGCTCCACTGTTCCCGAGCGGTAGCCGGGTATCCGTGTGGCGAAGTGGGCTGAAGCATCAGCAGGTACCGACCGCCTTCCGAGTAATCGGCCCGTCGCCAATCTGGGTCTCGCCCGGGCACCGCTATAGCCGGGGGCGCATGCAGGGTCGTGCGGTCCCAGGTCGGCGGCGGAGGCTGTAGCGAAGCAATTGCGCACACTCTTTTTAGTGCTGAGCTGAGCTGTCTCAGCCTGTTGGCGTAGTCCAGCAGGGGATAACTCTTTATTGAGGTGTAGTTGCCGCACAGCTCAACCTCAGTTTGAACGTGGAACTCGCGCGTCCAGGCACATGCTTGATCGACAACGTTCGCCAGATACGTATGCTGCCGCGCGAGCTCGGCGCGCCAAGCTTCACCATTTACCTCATGAGGCAGCGAATCCATTATCAGGATGAACCGCCTGCAGCGTCGAAAATTGCAGTGATCCAGCCGGTTCCCCGACTGTCGAGGTAGGCATGTGCTGCGGCGTAGATCATGTCTTCCAGCGGCAGGTCCGCCTGCATTGCCCCGCAGTTGTCGTCAGCTAGCCACCCCAGGACCACCTCAAGCGCCCGGCAAATAAGCCATTGCCCCCTGTACTCTGCACAGACGGTGTCAGTGCGTTCATCTTCCCAACCCGGCTGCACCATTCCAATGCTGAACCATTGCTGCTGAACCGCTTCGGCGAAACGGGCGCGGTCCGAAGCATCTACTCTGCCGTCTGCTGCAGCCGGCCATACCGAGTCGAAGTTCGGCGGAATTCGGGGGCCACCGTCGGCGACGATCGCAAGGCGCGCGTCGGAAACGATTGCTTCCGTGACCAGTTTGGCGGCTCGCTGGGTAAGCCCTCTGGCACGAAGTTGCGATACTCGTTCGAAAAGGTCGGGGTACTCCCGCTCCAATCGGTGCGGAGTATTCGCGTTGGCGATAGCGTCCCGTTTTCCGATTGAGGCGGGCATGGACATACCGGAGCAGGTGGCCCACTCAGTGCCCCAGCGTTGCGCGGCAGTCATGAGCGCTGTTACGTCAGACCAGGTGGTCGCTGCAGCGGCTAAGCGCCAGCCAGCCGGCTCCGCGGCCTTGACTTCTGCGAAGGCGATCAGTGTCGCAGCCGGATCGAGATTTCCGATCCATCGGCTACGAAAGCCCTCTCCAATAGCTTGGTCAGACCAGAGCATCCGCACGCCCTTAGGGACCACAATCCCCGCGGGGACGTAACCCGCACCGTGATGTGTCAGCGCCACAACATGCCGATCGCCAGCCGCTGAATACATCAGGCCGACGGCCCACAGTGCGAAGGTTCGGCAGGATTCGGTGGCGTACAACAGTTCCCACGCCAACCATTTAACCGTCTGTAGATCGCTCGACTCGTTGCGCCGCCGTTCCAAGTCCCGGGCCGCCGCGGCCGCTACCCGGGACGGCAGCGTCGCGGCGGGAGTTGTCAACGCTGCCGTCGCGACCGATGCGGCGGCAGGCGCCATTGAGGTGTGAGCGCCGCCAATCAATGGGACAGCACCGGCGGCCGGTGGAATTGCGGCCGGAACTGAAGGCGGCGGACCCAGCGGCCCCGGGGGCAGCAAGGGTGCTGAAACCGCTGGATAGGGATTAGTACTCGACACTACCTGTGGCCCGGCAATAGACGCTGGCACGGCACCCGTGGTCGCTCCTATTAACGAATGCCAGATTCCACTCGGAGATGCCGTCGGCTGCGCCGGCGTCGCAGTGGCTATGACAGCAGGAAAGCTAGTCGTCTGAGCGCCGGTGACCGATGACAGCGGCGCAGGACCACTTGCAGGCATGACCCCTTGCAGCGCGACAGCAGGAGACGGCGATGCAGATACTGCCGGTCGTACCAAACCCGACTGCGACATTCCTCCAGTGCCCGCTCCCGGTAGCGGCGATGCCGAACTTCCGAACGCGGCCAACGAGCCTATGGATGAGGAACGTCCTGGTCCGGCGAGGCCTACCCCACTGCTTCCGATGTCACCAACCGCGGCTACGGACGCAGGACTGGCGCTCTGCGCCGGGGGGTGCGGTGACAGCGATGAAGGACCAGGGGTAGGCCCGGTGCTGACTCGCGGCGCAGTGTTACCAGACCTGGATTCGGCATCAGACGGGTCTGGCACCGAAAGACGGGGCTGCGTATCACCGGTCTCCACTGCTGCCTCGGGTGGACGCTCAGGCGATTCGTCGGATCGCTTATCGGTCGACCGATCGTCATCGCCGGTACTAAACGGATCGCCATTCGGGGGTCCCTCCGGCAGAGGCGTAAACCCCTGGACGAATTGCACAGTTAAAGCGCGGATCTCATCGGCGGCCCCTACTGCGATTCCTCGCGCCCGCGCGGCAGCACTGGTAATGATGTTGATAGCGGTGGGACTTCTGCTCGGCACGTGTACCAGTTGTTGATGTGCCTCAGCATCAATCGTGTCAATCATCAGCTCAGCACTCATCTGGATCGCCGCAACACTCTGCATCAGATCAGCGGCAGCCATATCCGCGTCGGCCTTATCGTCGGCCCGAACCTGAATACGCCTGTAGGCAGCGTGCATTGCTTCGAAGCCATTTGACTGCGCCACACCGACAACCTGCAAGCCGTGCAAGGCGATCCGATGAGCATCTACTGCAGCCGCAGTCGCCATCGCCAGACGACGTTGAGCAGCAGCCCGCCCTTCAGATTGCTCGCGGGTGACCGGCCATACATCGGGCGCCACGATGAAGCGTGAATAGCTACGAGCGGGTGGTGAAGCGGCCATTAGCCGACCCCCGTTGCTTCGCAGGCACTTTCAGCGGCCCGCAGGGCACTCGAGTACTGATCAACCATGTCGTTGGAAACGGAGGCGGGTTCACGGCGCAAATCTGCGTCGACCACAGCCACGATCGACCGCCGGACACCAGCGAGCGCATCAACAATTTCTCGTGGTACGCCTGGACCTAGCCGGGTGGCCATATAGTTCAACTCCGCACCCACCGCGCCGAAGTAGTAGCCCTGCACCCCCAGGCTTTGTGATGATTCCCAGTCATTGGCCCGGTCGACGCGATCGATGAAGGCGCCACGCGCAATCCCAACACCGCTCTTGAAGTTCCTCAGGCCAACACACGCCTCAATTGCTGCGTCGTGCTTTTCTGAGGGCTCCGCAGCAGACGTGGACGAGGTCGACGGCCTTATCGCGTGTTCAGTCTGCCCACGTGGGAAGATATTGAGACTCACAGCGAGTGACATGATGGCAACGACGGTGCTAACGACCGCGAGGTAGAACGCCAGCTTGCTCACAGTCACTCCACCACGGATTGAAGCTGTGTCGCGTTCAGTTCATCAACGACAACAAGGGAATTAACTGCTGCGGCCGCTGCAGTGCTCAACGCTTCAACACGCAGAAGAAGCCCCGCCGCGTGACCCTGCTGGGCAGCGACAGAAGTGAAGTCTGCGAGGCCGGCTGCGGCGTCGATGATGGACAGTCTGCCGCTAGCGATTGGACCGGCCGGTTCAACAGACGCGGCGTCTGAACCGGCCACGGCAGCTGCCGCAATTCCGCCCCATGCGGGCGCCGGCTGCAGATCTAGACGCTCCATGACTCATAAAGTACCGCTTCGCACAGACAGTTCGCCACAGTTGAGCACACATTTGTTCAGCGGATAATCCCAGTTCAGTAGGCTGATCTGCAATTTCACGCAAACAGGACACTGGCAGCCGCGTCATGTCCAAAACGTTTGATTCCAACCGAACTCTCATATGTCAGGATCAGTCACGCTGGGATTGACGCCGGCGCCTGTTTGCATGGCCAGCCATGCCTCATCAAGTGAAGGCGGAACACGACATGCTTCGCATCTGACGGGGTAGCGCCGAGCCAGGGTATGCGGCGTTAACCCCTATTTGGATAGACCACTTTGGCGAGTTCTCGGGCGGCCTCAAATGTGCTGCGGTCCAGCTCTTTACGCCGTGCCCGCTCAGCCACACTCGACAATAGTATCTTCATGGCATCCGCGTTTTGGAGCGCGAATTCTACCGCGTCGCATGCGGAACGAATTACCGGAGCGGTGGCGCCGTGTTGCTGTGTACTCGATGCACTTCGGACGGCAGCACGAGGAACCTCGACGATGCGAATCGGTTCTCCGTGCCGCTGTGCTGCTGTACGCGCCGCCGAGGCGTCTCTGCGGCACGTGTCAGAGCAATAGCGACGCGGACGCCCTCGCCGGGAAGTGACTTCGGGATCCAGCATGACCGCATCGCAACGGACGCACCGATTCGGATCGGATGTCGGGTAGTTGTCCGCTGCGATCGGTTGATGATGGTCAACGCCAACTGCGCTATGGCTCACCAAACTTGCGCCGTTTGCGCTTAGAGCCGCGGCGTTTCGAGACTCCGTTGCACGCTGCGCGCCGCCCTCGTCAGCACGCGCTCTGCGAAGGACATTTTGGAGGTCGCGAACCTCGACCTCCGCAAGAGTAGCGATCGACGCGATCGTCTGACCGCGGTCCCTCATCCGCCCGGTAACCGTTTGCAGGTTGACGAAGTGACTCACACGCTTGCGGGCTGCGTCCATGCGCACGTTTTCATTCACTTGATCGAGGCGCACACTCTCCCAAGCGTCAACGGCGCGCAGCCGCTGGAGCAGCACACGAACCGAGGCGGCATCGTCTACGTTGGCACGTTCAAGGTTCGCGCGTTTCTCGTTCGCCCTGCGCTGCGCTTCCACCGCACGCTTGCGCGCCCGCAACTTCTCACTTCCGCTCATAGACGCAAACGTAGGACGGGCCGCGCGCTATCGTCCACCACCACAGCCACATTCGCGAGCAACTAGGGCTGGCTGCTCGGAATCTCCGAACTGCCTACGATGCCACCGCGCCGTCTACGCAGGGAGAGTCGGTTAATACACCAGTCAGCGGCAAGCCGATTAACCGTCAGTCGTCGACGGTTGTTTCGCCCTCACGGCGGCTTATGTAGTTGCCGCGCGCCGCGCGCCTCTCTGCGTCGGCGACGTCAGCGTTGAACGTGGCGGCGAACTCTGTGTACTTGACGTCGAGCAGGTGCTCGTCAGGCGGCGCGGGTTGCACGGCGGCTGGATTTGTGAGGGCGTAGTAGGCGTAGCGGCTGTCGAGACGGTTTTCCGGCACCAAGGTGATTAACCGTGGGGTGAGGCCGCACTCTGCCGCCAGGTTCCAAAACCCTTCGATGGTGAAGGTGGTGGTCGATGCGAGGTTTCGGTCGTAGGCTATCCCGGCGAAGCCGCGGGTCCGACGATCGCTGGTGTGGTACTTGATTTGGACCAGCGCCATGCCTCCGGGGGCCAACACGGTGCGGGCGATTTTAAGGATGGCCCGTACCGCGTTCGCGCCCGTCGTTAGCTCGATCACGTATAGACACAGGAAGACATCGCAGCTGCCCGCCAATCCGACGGTGGCTTGTTCGGGGCAGGCGAGGTCGATGCGCCGTGTCTCGACGGGTGTCGTGCACGTTGCGCGGACTTGTCGGACGCATTCGTCGAGGTTTTCTTGGGAGATGTCGGCGGCGATGAAGCGCTGCGCATGGGTGGCGAAAGCCACGGCGTTGGCCCCGCCGCCGGCGCCCCACTCCATCACCGTGTTCGGGCTGAGCGAATTAAGGGCTCGGGCGAAGGTTTCATAGATCTTCCAGTGGTCGTCACCAACCTCTAGCCAGGCTTGATCGCCGATTCCGTTGCGCCAGTGTGAGTTCGCTTCCCAGGCCGATCCTGTGGGCGCAGACCAGTAGCGGGCGGCTTGCCCGGCGATCCGGTTCCGGAATCGCCGCCTTCCCGCTGCTGCCAGCGCTGCTGCCAGGAATCGCTCGCCTCGCACTGCCACGTCGATACCTCCGGTCAAGGACTTGTTTCCGGTTGGGCTGACAGTAACCGGCCTTCCCTGGACATCGCCGCCTTCGACGCCGGACCGACCCCGCACCAGTCGCCGCACTCTAAGACTCGATGATCATCCCGCCGATTGGAACGGGTGTCGCGTCCACACCAGTCAGCTAGCAACCGGCGCCGACGATCGCTAGCGGCACACCACTGCGCCTCCAGAGACACCTGCGGGCAGCTTGCGGGCCAGCCAGCGCGCGGCCGGTGGCCGAGCGGGCAAGGAATCCTCGGACAGCTATCTGGAGGCTGTTGGCGCTGCTAGGGGGCACGACATTGTGCGGCGCTGCACCCGCGGTGGTGAGCGCATCTGCAATGATCGAGCGAGCGGCATTGTGCAAGGAGGGGGCCATGGCGAGGTCTGACCTGGTGATTGATCTGGTCGAGGCGCAGCAGCGTGGCGACGTCGCCCGCTTTCGCATGCTGGTGGAGGCGATCATCGCCGAGGAGCGCAATAATCAGCACCATCTTGTGGCTGATCGTCTGTCTGAATTGATCACCACTGCCGGTGCTCGCAGCCTGCTCGCCCGTGATGACACCGCCCGCCAGGTCGCTGATCTGGTCACCGAAATTGTGCCTAAGCGGCGATTGTCAGAGGTGCATCTGGCGCCGGCCGTCACGGCGGCGGTGACCGAGACCATCGAGGAGCATCACCGTAGCGAGCTTCTCCGCAGCCACGGCCTGGAACCGCGTAACCGCATCCTTTTGGAAGGTCCGCCTGGTAACGGTAAAACCTCGCTTGCTGAAGCGTTGGCAGCAGAGTTGATGGTGCCGTTCTACGCCGTGCGTTACGAGGGAGTTGTATCTAGCTTTCTTGGAGAGACAACGAGTCGAATCGATCACGTTTTCGAGTTCGCAAGGACTCGGCGCTGCGTGCTCTTTTTCGACGAGTTCGACACCATCGCAAAGGAGCGCTCCGACGCGCACGAAACCGGCGAAATCAAGCGCGTCGTTTCGACGTTGCTCCTACAGATCGATCGCTTGCCCTCCCACGTCGTCGCCGTCTGCGCGACCAACCATGGCGAACTGCTCGACCGCGCGGCATGGCGCCGCTTTCAGGTGCGGTTAACGCTGCCTCCCCCGTCGCGCATACAGGCCACGGCTTTTCTCGAGCAGCTGCGTATGCGGCTCGGCGGGAACCTCGGTATGGCGCCGCGCACCCTCGCCGACAAGCTTGCCGGCGCCAGCTACGCCGACATTGAGGAGTTCGCGCTGGATGTCATGCGGCGCTATGTGTTGTCGCTACCCGATGGCCGTGTCGAGGATGTGGTGCGCGAACGGCTCAAGCAGCGCAACGCCATGAGGGAGATGTGACCTCTCCGCGTCCACCGCTGTCGTTCGGCGCCCCGGTGACCGGGCCTATACCTACCGGCGCGCCCCGCTTTCCTGGGACTCGCATCGCCGGACCGGAACCGGCCCGGCAAGGGCAGCGGCTAGCACCACAGTTCGCCGCTCTCCAAGAGGCTTTGCAGGCTGGGCGCGTCGACGTGGACGGTGACACCAGTGAAGCCGATCCCGAGCTTGTGGTGGTCTTCGACCTCGCCGCGCCCGTAGCCGAGTTCGCGCGAGCCGCAGGCCGTGTGCCCGGCCTGGAGTTCCTCCTCGAAGTTGATGGCGACGAGTTCGCCGCCGACGACGACTTCCACGCCGTACGCGATGGCGAACCGAGCGACGATGCCGTGACCGACAGTCTCTATGTTGTGATGTCGAACAGCCAGGCCGTCGTTGAGCTCCTCACCCTCTTCGCGCGATGGCAGGAGAACCGCGATGCAGCAATGCCTTTCGGGTTAGCTCCCTTACGCGATGTCTTTTCGCTGTTGCGCGAGGTGAGGCGCTGGGGACCCCAAGATCGGGTCCGTGAGACTGGTCTGCTGGAGCGCTGGCGCGAAGACGTCGCCGTCGTGGGACAGTCAGCCACCACGGCCCGCGTCGAAGTCGAGCTGTGGTTCCGCCGCGATGCCGCCCGCCGGGCGGTTGCCGAAACGACTGTACGGGAACTCATCACCGCAGCCGGCGGCCAAGTCATCACTCAATCGACACTCACCGGCATCGGCTATCACGCCATTCTCGCTGATATCCCCTACAGTCAGGTCGAAGCGGTCCTTGATCGCGGGCCCGACGCGATCGCACTGTTGACTACCGACACCATCATGTATGTGTCCCCGGCACGGCCGATGACCATTCCGTCAGCAGCGCCCTCCGACGAACCTGTTGAACCCGAAGTGTTTTCGGTGAAGCCCACCGACCGACGTCCACGGATCGCCCTGCTCGATGGCCTGCCGATGGCCGGTCACATCGCCCTCTCCGAACGACTGATCATCGACGATCCTGACCAGATCGCTGCGTCCTATACCGCATCACAGATGCAGCACGGCACCGCCATGGCGTCGCTGATTTGCCACGGCGACCTCAACGCTCCCGGCAGACCAACACAGCGCCGCGTGTACGTGCGGCCGATCATGCAGCCACACCCATTCAGTGGCCAAGGCGAAACCGTGCTGAGGGACCGGCTATTAGTCGACCTCATCCACGAAGCCTTTCGACGCCTGTTCGAGCGACACGGCCAACACGATCCTGCGGCTCCCAGCGTGAGAATCGTCAACTTTTCCATCGGCGACCCCATCCAGATGTTCGTGCGCCGTATCAGCCCCCTAGCGAAATTGTTGGACTGGCTCGCCCACACGTACAACGTGCTCATCCTGGTCAGCGCGGGCAACCATCCCATTGACGCCGACATCCCCGCAGCAGCGCTGCTCGATGTATCCGAACTACGGCGCGCGGTGGGCACCGCCATGTACGCGCAGGCGCGCCGTCGACGACTCCTCTCCCCCGCTGAGGCAGTGAACGTCATCTCCGTGGGAGCCCTGCATGCAGACGCCGCGACCACCCCAACCAGCGACACGGTGCTCGACACCGCCGACGCGGGAATGCCCGCGCTCTACAGTCCCGTGGGTTTCGGCCACCGCAACTCGGTAAAACCGGAAATACTGCTGCCCGGCGGTCGAAGTCTGCACCAGCGTCCGACTTCGGCCGAAGGAACCACGACCTTGTATCCGGCGGAAACAACGATCACCGGCCCCGGTATGCGCGTCGCCGCACCCGGACACGGCGGCGCGCTCAACGGAACGGCCTATCTGCACGGAACCAGCAATGCCACCGCCCTCGCGACGCGCACCGCCGACCACATCTTCGATGTGCTTGAAGCCCTACAGTCCGCCGACGGCGAACCACCGTTCGCCACCGCCGAATACCATCCTGTGCTTGCCAAGGCTTTGCTTGTTCACGCCGCATCCTGGGGCGCCATGCGCGAGGGGCTGACCCGCACCATAGGCGGCGGCGCCGATCTCAACCGTCGTGACATCTCTCAGCTACTTGGCTACGGCGCCATCGACGCCGAACGGATCGTCACAGCCGCGACCAACAGAGTTCTCCTCCTCGGCGCCGGGTCCATCACAGCCGACCAACGCCAGACATTTGCACTGCCTCTGCCGGCCAGCCTGGCTGCGACGACCGACTGGCGACGGCTGACGATAACCCTGGCCTGGCTTTCCCCGGTCAACACAGCGACGCGCCGACATCGTATGGCCCGTTTATCTTTCGAGCCGCCGCGTCAGCCACTGGGAGTCGAGCGCCTGGAAGCTGAAGCGCGCGTGTCCCGCAACGGTACGGTTCAACACGAGATTCTTGAAGGTCAGCGGGCCGTCGTGTTCACTGCCAGCGATGCGCTGGAGATCAACGTCGACTGTCGCGTCGACGTAGGACGCCTGGCGGCACCAATTCGCTACGGACTGGCGGCGACACTTGAAGTTGCCCCAACCATTCGTGCTGATATCCACCAGGACGTTCGTCAACAACTGCAAATACGACTGCGCACCAGGACACGGTGACACGCGTAGTCCCGGCGACACTCTGAGCCGTTTCCGGACGCGAACAGCGACGTGCGCTACTGCCGCATCGGCGAGGTCTCAAGAGAAGCCGGTGTTGGTTATCGCCGAACGGCGGTGGTTGAGACGCGCAGACGAAGGGTCGCATCGAGCCATCTACGTAGGACGGCAGTAGTTGATGACGAATGAATCTCGTTCGTATTGAGATGTGGCCTCATGCCGCCAGTGTCGAGGGTGGCGCTGTCATCCTGGTTCGGTGGCGCCTAGGACAGCGAAGAAGACCGACAGCCGGTTAGCGGCTCGGCTTGCCGCGCTCGCCTCACTAGGCGCTTCTGTCATCCATTTCGCCGTCGTTCCCACGCACTGGCAGGAATGGATGCCAGCGGGCCTGTTTTTCGCTGGCATCGCGCTGTTCCAACTGTTGTGGGCGCGGCTAGTACTCACCCGTACCACCACCCCGGTGCTAGCTCTCGGCATCATGGTCAACCTTGCCGTTATTGCGCTTTGGTCCGTGTCGAGAACCGCGGGAGCGCCGCTTGGGCCCCACGCCGGTCAAGCCGAACTGATCCAAGCCGCGGATCTATGCGCGTTGCTGCTTCAGATCTATGTCGTCATGGGCGCTGGCTGGGTCTGGCACCGCGGCCTTCAAGGAGAATCGGTGCCCGCCTTCGGCAGTGCCATGGTGCTCCTGGGCGCGATTGGGATCGTCACGTTGGCGTCCACAGTGGGCGCTGCCTCTGGTCTACGGCACGGCCACCACGCCCCAGCCGGCGCTGAAGCAGGGGCTCATCACCACGGACCTGGTGCAGAGCAGACTGACGACCATCACAGCCATCCTGAACCATCCCCTGCAGCGCCCGCTGGGGAGCCCGCCTCCGATGATCACGGAACCGGTGCAGAACACGTCGACGACTATCACAGCCACGATCCGGAGCCGACGTCTCCCCCGCCTGCCGTGCGCCCAGCCGAAGCTCCTGCGCCCGGCGCTGGCTCTGGCGGCGCGCCTGAGCAGTCTACGCCCGTGCCCATCAGCGAGCCGCTTCCAACGGCGACGCCGCTAGACGACCACCAAGACCACGACCATGTGCATTGACCTACGCCTGGGTGGCCAATTCACGGCCTGACGGCTAGTTTCCGCCCGTCAGGTCTGCCCGCCCGATGGCGTCGCCCGGATGACGCACGATGTCGAGGGCCGACATTCCGATGCCGTAGGTGGATAACCATCGCCTCGGCCGGACCGCGATGAAGCACAGCTCAGCACGCTGAGAGACGATGCGCTCCTCGGCGGCGAGAATGCGACGGAGGAACCAGCCCGCGTGGAATGCCCCTCGCGCGTCAGCGTTTTCGTGGTTCAGTATTTCGGCCGACCCCGCAAACTGGACAGCTGCCGGCGGCATCATGGGGAGAAAGCGGTGCGGCACGGGAATGACGAAGGCTACCTGTGGGCGTCGTCGGATGTTTCCCACCTTGACGTTCGTAGTCCGGGTCGTGATGTACAACGTCAGGTTTGTGCCTTCACCGGCCGCTGCGTACGTGACGGCCGTCGCGTGGGGGTTGCCGCTGCTATCGAGCGTCGACAGGGTGCCGAACGACCGTCGTCGAATCGAATTTTCGACAGTGGCGAGGTCGGTCACTGGTGCTCCTTCCTCCGCTTCCCCGGCTCCGATTGGGTGGCTTGTCGCTCAGCTACACGCCGTCTACGGCGCATCCGAAGGTACCGGCGGTCGACGGATAATTGAGAATTCGACCGGCGACTGCATTTGCTTTCTTCGTGCGAAGCTCCACATGGTGGGGAGCGGCGATTCGAACTTCCCATGGTCGCCGGATGCTCCACATGGTGGGCCGTCCCCTAACGGTTGAGAACGGCACGGGTGCTCGCCTCGGGCGCCAAATCGAGGCGGCGCAGAAGTTGCGCGTTGAGCGCTACGACGATCGTTGACAGTGACATGAGGATGGCGCCGACCGACATGGGCAGCACGATGCCGATGGGTGCCAGCACACCAGCAGCCAGGGGCACAGAGATGAGGTTGTACCCGGCGCCCCACCAGAGATTCTGTTTCATCTTGCGGTAGCTGGCGCGGGACAGCTCGATGACCGACAGCACCGAGCGGGGGTCGGAACTGGCCAGGATGACACCGGCGGAAGCGATGGCGACGTCAGTGCCGGCACCGATGGCGATGCCGACGTCGGCCTGCGCCAAGGCGGGGGCATCGTTGACTCCATCGCCGACCATGGCAACCTTTTTGCCCTCGTGTTGCAGGGCAGCAACTTTCGACGCCTTGTCTTCGGGGCGCACCCCCGCGAACACCCGGTCGATGCCCAGTTCGTGGCCGACACTATTGGCGACGGCTTCGGCGTCGCCGGTGATCATGACGACTTGCACGCCAAGCTTGTGCAGCGCATCGACGGCTTCGCGGGATTCGGGGCGGATCTCGTCGGCCAAGCGCAGGCCGCCGAGCACCTCTCCGTCGCGGATGACGTGCAGAATGATGGCGCCTTCGCCGCGCCACGCGGTGGCCGCGGGGACCTCCTGGGCGCCGACTTCTTCGAGAAGTCGGGGGCCGCCCACTCGGATTTCGTGCCCGTCGACCGTCGCAGTCACACCGACGGCAGGAGAGGACGAGAAGCCGCTGGCGCGCGGCACGGTTAATCCCCTATCCTCGGCGGCTTTCACGATGGCCCGCGCCAGGGGGTGTTCACTGTCGGTCTCGGCGGCGGCGGCGAGCGCGAGCACGGTGTCGCCGTCGTCGTCTCCGGTCGCCTCGACGGCGGTGACGGTGGGTTCGCCTTTCGTCAGGGTGCCGGTCTTGTCGAACAGCACGGCGTCGACAGTGCGCATACCTTCCAGGGCCAGCCGGTCTTTGATCAAGACGCCGCCTCTGGCGGCGCGTTCGGTGGCGATGGACACGACCAGTGGTATCGCCAGGCCCAGCGCATGAGGGCAGGCGATGACCAGCACGGTGATCGCTCGTACCACCGAGGCATCGGGGTTGCCGACGATTGTCCATGCCGCCGCGGTGATCGCGGCGGTGATCAGGGCGAACCAGAACAGCCAGCCGGCGGCCTTGTCGGCAAGGCGCTGGGCACGCGAGGACGAATTCTGTGCTTCGGTGACTAGGCGTTGGATGCCTGCTAGGGCGGTGTCGTCGCCGGTGGCGGTGATCTGGACCCGAAGCCCGGAATCGGTGGCGACGGTGCCGGCTGTGACGGGATCCCCAACGCCGCGGGTAACGGGCCGGGATTCGCCGGTCACCATGGACTCGTCCATGTCGGCGCGTCCGTCGACGATCTTGCCGTCGGCAGGGATGCTGCCGCCGGGTCGGACTACAACGACATCGCCGACGTGCAGGTCGGTCGGCGAGACGGTGACGGTGCGGTCGCCGTCGATCTTCTCGGCTTCGTCGGGAAGTAGTGCGGCCAGTGAGTCCAGCGCTGAGGTGGTCTGGGCCAGCGAGCGCATTTCTACCCAGTGGCCGAGCAGCATGATGACGATGAGAAGGGCGAGTTCCCACCAGAATTCCAGCTCGTGGTGGAGCAGGCCCAAGCTCGCGCCCCAGGACGCGAAAAAGGCGACGGTGATCGCCAGTCCGATCAGGAGCATCATTCCTGGTTTGCGGGAACGGATCTCGTTCAGCGCACCGGTGAGGAAGGGGCGGCCACCGACGACGTACATCACTGTCCCGAGCAGGGGCGCGATCCAGCGTGCGCCGGGGAAGTCGGGGACGTCGTAACCGAGCAGCATCGCGAACATGGTTGAGAACGCGACGACCGGTATGGCGATGATCAGGTTGATCCAGAAGAGCTTGCGGAATTGGGCCACGTGGTCACCGCCGTGGCCGCTATGGCCAGTGTGGCCGGTGTGATTGTCATGGCCGTGGTGTTCGCCGTGTGGGTGGGTGTCAGGGTGTGCGCTGGGGAATTGGTGGTGGGCGTGCCCGCCAGGGTGGGATGTTGCTACGCCGTGGTCATCGCGGTTTGTCATGTTCTTTCCTTAGGGGACTTCGCGTTTCAGTCGACGCGCATTGATGATGTGGGTGTTAGGAACGCACCAAGCGGGCGATGGCTTCAGAGGCTTCTGTGAGTTTGGCGTCAGCGGCCGGTCCGCCGGTGGCGGCGGCGTCACGGACGCAGTGGCGAAGATGGTCGTCAAGCAGTGCCAGCGCGACGCCTTGGAGGGCTTTGGTGAGCGCGTCTGTTTGGGTCAGGATGTCGATGCAGTACCGCTCCTCTTCGATCATTCTGCTGATGCCGCGGGCTTGGCCTTCGATGCGCTTCAACCGCTTGAGGTATTTGTCTTTATCGGTGATGTAGCCGTGGTGGGTGGTGCCTGTTGAGGGGCAGTGCCTGGTGTTGTCGGCGTGGGTCATGACGCTTTCCTTGTGCGTGGTGGTGACTAACTTTGGGTGCCCGGCGAGGAGTGCGCGACGAGGGTCGCGGTCATGCGGCGGAGGCATACTTGTCGGGGTCGCGGTCGAAGCGTGGTCCGCATCCCTTGCAGCAGAACCAGTAACGCCGACCGCGATAGTCACGGAATAGTCCCGCTGCTTCGGCGATCGTCTTGTTCACCGGCGTGCCGGGCATCACGGGGCAGGTGGTCTCGTTCTGCGATCCGAGGTCAAGCAGGTTCCTCGCCGTAGGGTCGATGGCTGAGGTATCGATTTTGTCGGCTGCGCCGCTGCAGCAGCAGGCTGACGTGCGGTTCTGATTCTCGGACATTGGTTCTCCTCACAGGTGGCGGTGATTTAACTGGTGGTGTCGGCGGAAGTGGTTTTGAAGCGGCGCAGGCGCAGGCTGTTGCCCACCACGAAGACGCTGGAGAATGCCATTGCGGCTCCGGCCAGCATCGGATTGAGCATGCCCAGTGCTGCGACGGGGATCGCTGCGACGTTGTAGGCGAACGCCCAGAACAGGTTGGTTTTGATCGTCGACAGTGTTTCGCGGGACAGCCTGATCGCGTCAACGGCGCTGCGCAGATCACCGCGCACCAGGGTGATGTCGGAGGCCTCGATGGCGACGTCGGTGCCGGTGCCCATCGCCAGACCGAGGTCGGCTTGGGCGAGGGCGGGCGCGTCGTTGACTCCGTCGCCGACCATGGCGACCGTCTTGCCTTCGGCTTGGAGGCGTGCGATGACGTCAACCTTGCCTTCGGGCATGACTTCGGCGATGACGTCGTCGATGCCGACTTCGGCGGCGATCTGTCGAGCGACGGCTTCGTTGTCGCCGGTGAGCAACACGGGGGTCAGCCCAATGTCACGCATCTGCGAGATTGCCTGTGCGCTCGTCGATTTCACGGTGTCAGCGATGACGAGTACACCGCGCGCCTGCCCGTCCCACCCGACCGCTACCACGGTCTTTCCCTGGGCTTGCGCGCGGGCCTTGGCGTGGGACAGATCCGGGCTGAGGTGTTGCGCCCAGTCGGACAGCAGTGATTCGCGCCCAACGATGACGGCGTGTCCATCCACGATGCCGTGGACGCCTTTACCTTCGACATTCGCGAAGTCCTCCGGAACGGGCAAGGCCTGGAGTTCCTCGGCCGCCGCGGCGGCGACGGCTTGGGCGATGGGGTGCTCGGAGGCGTTCTCCAGGGCGCCGGCCAGTCGAAGCAGCTCCGCGCGTTCGGTTTCCGGCGCTGTAATGACATCGACCAGCGTCATTTTGCCGGTGGTGACGGTTCCGGTCTTATCCAGCACCACGGTGTCAACCTTGCGGGTGGATTCGAGCACCTCGGGACCTTTGATCAGCACGCCGATTTGTGCGCCGCGACCGGTGCCCACCAGCAGGGCGGTGGGCGTGGCCAGCCCGAGGGCGCAGGGGCAGGCGATGACGAGGACCGCGACCGCTGCGGTGAACGCGGCGGCGACTGAGAATCCCGCGCCCAGCCAGGCGCCGAGGGTGATCACGGCGATAGCGATGACGATCGGTACGAAGACGCCGGAAATGCGATCGGCCAGGCGTTGCACTTCGGCCTTGCCGGTCTGGGCGCGTTCGACCAGCTGGGCCATCTGCGCGAGCTGGGTGTCCGAGCCGACGCGAGTGGCCTGCACCACCAGCCGACCGCCGGCGTTGACGGTGGCACCGACCACGGTGTCGCCGGCAGCGACTTCCACGGGTACCGCTTCGCCGGTCAGCATCGAGGCGTCGACAGCCGAGGAACCGGACACCACCACGCCGTCGGTGGCGATCTTCTCCCCCGGGCGCACGACGAACTCGTCGCCAACCACGAGTTCTTCGATGGCGATCTTGGTTTCCGTCCCGCCGCGCAGGACGGATACGTCTTTGGCGCCTAGGTCGAGCAGGGCTCGTAGTGCCGCTCCGGCCTGCCGTTTGGACCGCTTCTCGAAGTAGCGTCCGGCCAGGATGAACGTGGTTACGCCGGCGGCGACTTCGAGGTAGATGTTGGCGGCGCCATGCGACGGCGCCAGGGTGAACGCGAAGGGATGCTTCATACCCGGCGTGCCGGCACTGCCCAGAAACAGCGCATACAGCGACCACAGGAACGCCGACACGGTGCCCAGTGAAATGAGCGTATCCATGGTCGCGGTGCCGTGTCGCAGGTTGGCCCAGGCGGCCCGATGGAATGGCCATGCTGCCCACACGACGACGGGGGCAGCCAGCGTGAGCGACGCCCACTGCCAGTACGTGAACTGCAGCGCCGGGATCATCGCCATCGCGACGACCGGCACGGTCAGGACGGCCGAGGCCCTCAGGCGGTGCCGCAGCGACGCCAGTTCGGGGTCGGCGGTGTCCACGGCGTGCGGGGTGTCACCGGATGCGTCGGAGGGCATCGGCGTGCGCGGTGTCGGGAGCGCGGCGGTGTAGCCCGTCTTCTCCACCTCGGCGATCAGCAGGGCCGGATCGTATCCGTCAGGCACCGTGACGGTGGCCTTTTCCGTCGCGTAATTGACTGTCGCGGCCACGCCGTCGAGCTTGTTGAGCTTGCGCTCGATGCGGTTGGCGCAGGAGGCGCAGGTCATTCCCCCGATGCGGAGTTCCACACTCGGGCCAGACACCGGTGTCGATGTCGTCATGAAGCCACTGCCTTTCAGTTTCTGATTCGGACGGGATAGCTCAGTGCCCGCCGGCATGGCCGGCGTCACGCGACGGCTCTGGCGCGGGCTCGTTGGTGCCACCGGGTGCGGCGTCGACGACGAAGCTGGCGGTGTGCACGGTGTCCTGGACTTTGAAGTCGAGGTAGAGCAGGTAGCGCCCGGCAGTGGGTGCGGTCGCCGCGAACGACACCGCAGGCCCACCGGTGCCGCCCGGTACCGGCTCGGCCCCCTCAGGGTGCACATGTAGATACGCCAGGTCTCCCTCACGCAAGGCGACGAGATGGCCGTAAGCCCCCAGGTAGGGCTGCAAGGTCATCACCGGCCGGCCGTCGCGCGTGACTGTCGCGGTGAGTTCGTGGGAGACGCCCGCGGTGAGTGCACCGTCCAGTTTCACGGTGTATCCGGCGATTTCATCCACGGTGCGTGTGGCACTCGCCACCGCCGGGACGAACGCGCCGGCCACCTGCACGGTTCGGGTGAGGGTGAGTTTGGCGCTGCCCGCCCCTGCGGGTTGGAAGTCGGCGAACACGCGGTAGGTGCCGGCGGCGTTCCACGTCCACGGCGTTGACCACGTGCCGGTGGCCACGTCCAGCCTTGGGTGTACATGGGCGAAGTGCTGGCCGTCGGAACGGACCACGATGAGGTGCAGCTGCTTGTCGTGCACGGTCGCGTAGTCCAGCAGCGGCGTGCCGCCCGGGTCGACGATGGTGAAGCTCAACGTTCCACGATCGTCGGGTGCGCTGGGGGACCGCACCGGGCTCAGGACATATCCGCGTTCGGCCAACGACAACCCCGGCGGATCGGCGAAGGGAACGACTGGCGACGCCTGCTCGGTCAGCGGCGCACTGTGATCCGCTGCAGCATCGGAAGTTTGGGTCTGGGGAGATGTCGCCGCGGTATCAGGGACGACCGCTGCGGCGGTGACGTATGCAGCCGTGAACGCCACTGCCAGTCCGGCACCAAACGCTGTCAATCGCCCCGCGGCGTTCATGCGACACGCACCGCCGAGTAGCCGGCCTCGTCGACGGCGTTGAGGATCTGCGCGTCGTCGACGGGACGGCTCGACGTCACGATCAGGATGCCGGTCTTGGCGCTAACTTCGACGTCTTCAACTCCGGCGACCTCGCTGACCTCTTCGCGCACCGAGAGCTCGCAATGTCCGCAAGTCATCCCTGCGACGGCGTATGTGCTCGTGCTCATCACCGATCTCCTTATCCTCGACGGGTGTCGATACCCCTACCGGGTATATGTAAAGAGCATATACCCCTTGGGGGTATGCTTCAAGGACTACTTTCCGGGGTCGCTGGTGTGGTGTCGACGCGCGTAGCGCTATCCCGGAACGACGGAGGAATCAGTTGGTGGTGCGCGCGTTACACGTCGGAGATGATGGCTGGCCCCTCATGGGGGAGGTCGTCGGCCGCGGCGAACTGATCATCATGCTTCATGGTGGGGGTCCGGATCACTACAGCATGCGACCGCTTGCTGACCGGCTCGCTGGCCGGTATCGCGTTGCGTTGCCTGACATTCGAGGGTACGGAGCATCGCGTTGTCCCGACCCGACGTTGCACCGATGGGATCAGTACGTCAGCGACGTCATTGCGATCATGCACGCGCTCGATGACACCCGCGCCCACCTTGTCGGCGCCGGACTGGGCGGCACTATCGTTTTGCGGACGTGCCTCCAGCACCCCCGTATCGCCCGGTCGGCGGTGGTCATCAGTGCTGAAGCGATAGAGGACGATGCGGACAAAGCCGCAGACACCGATCTGATGGATCGTTTCGCCGAGCGTGCCCGTTCCCGCGGTCTGCAGGCCGCCTGGGAATTGTTCATTCCTGATCTTCAGCCGCTGATCGCCAACCTGGTCGCTGAGGCTATTCCGCGCACTGACGCCAACAGTGCGGCGGCCGCAGCGGCAATCGGCCATGACCGCGCCTTTGCAACGCTCGATGACCTCCGGCGCATCGACACTCCGACACTCGTCATCGCCGGCGACGACACCCGTCACCCCGAGTGCTTGGCACACAGCGTCGCCGACGTCCTTCCACGAGGGGTACTGGCCGAAGTTTCGATGTCCCGCCAATTCCTCGACGCTGAGGACATGGCACACGCTTTCGGCCCAACGATCAGAGGGTTTCTTGCCGCCGCGTCTGACCCAGACGCTGAAAGCGATCGGCACTAATGGCATAGCCCATAAGGGAGAACCGAGGTGGCGCGACTGGCCCGGAGCCCATCAGCCGCAGCAGGACACTCTCTTATCGGCCTTGATAGGTTGGCGCCCGCCGATGACCTTAATAAACGTGCATCGAGCGATGCACTTGACGATCGACCGCGTGGTTGAACTTATTAGAAGCCGCCGGAATCTCTCTTGCGCCTTCATGCGTTCGCCCTTTCCAGTCGAGGGGTTACCCGCGCGGGTACAACCCCAAGCTACCCCTGGGGGGTATCAGCACATAACGTCGGTCCCATTGTTGATCGCGATTCTCTTGTAATCGCAATAAGTCAGGGCGTCGATAGCGCGCGCAAGTAACCTCGTCGCTGCAGATCGGTATTAGTCGAGCGGTGATGTCGATCTATCGCGGAGTTCGTTGCCAGTAGCGGACCGTGCCCCCGGGGCGTCCTTGCTGGGAACGCAGCAATCACGCCCACTAGCGATCGTGAGCACCGCCTCGTGGCGAGTACTCCGGCTGGCGGCGATGCCACCGGCTTTCCCGTCGGCAACACCGGCCGCGTCACGGCAGGGCTGATGACGCCGATGCCCATTCCCGACGATCTTTTGCCGCAGCCGTCACCAGCAGGTGAACACCGCCACGGCGACCGGGCAGGCAAAGCTGCTGTCTTCGTGAGGTGTCAGGGTTCGGTGGTGAGCCGATCGAGTAGCGGCCGTAAATCTTCGGCCAGTAGTGCCATCAGGTACACCGCCGCGACCCTGTGCTGGCGGTCCAGGACCATCGTGGTGGGCACCACGCTGGTCGGATAGTTACGTCCCAGGGTGATCAGGCTGCGCAGTGAGGGGTCGAAGATGGAGGGATATTGCACGTTGCGGTCGGTGACGAAATCGCGCGCGGTGTCCCGGTTGTCGCGGACGTCGATGCCGAGGAATTGCACGCCCCGATCGCGGTACTCGGTGTACACCGTTTCCAGTTCCGGTGTTTCGGTGCGGCAGGGCGCACACCAGGAGCCCCACACGTTGATTACGACGACCTTGCCGGTGAAATCGGACAGCTGGATCGGCTCGTCGGTGAACAGATCAGGTCCGCTGAGATCGCCGATCGTGCCCCGTGTCGAGGGTGGGTCGTAGAAAATCGCGGTTTGGCCGCCGGGAGAGACGAAGTCGAAGGTGCCGCCTTGGGCCACGGCATCCTCGCCGGTGGTGCAGCCGGTGACCGAGGCTGCGGCGACGACAACGGCTGCCACGACGGCGATACATCCCCTGAGGCTCGGCACGAAAATTCCTTTCGATGACCACGTTGTCGCCGATTGCACCGCCGGTGTTCCTAGCTGCCTAGTTTTCAAAGGCGAGGCCGCTGACCAGGATGAAGATGCCCAGGCCGACCAAGACGATCGGGAACAGGACGTGTTCCCAGCGTTCGAGGACTTCGGCGATCGGGCGGCGGGTGGCGACGAATCGGGCGGCGAGGACGAGTACCGCGACGAGGGCGAGGAAGACGATGCAGTAGGCCACCACGGCCGCAGGTCCCACGCTCAAGAAGACCGGAACGTAGACCCCGATGTTGTCCCCGCCGTTGGCGAAGGTGACTGCTGCGACGGTTAAGACACCGACGTTCTTGCCGGCCAACTTGGCGTCGTCGTCATCGTCATCGTTGCCACGCCAGGCTTCCCAGGCCGCCCACAGTCCCAGGGCCAGAGGTATGAGCCCGAAGTACGGGATGACCTCTGGGGGAAGGAACGCTCCGGCGCCCAGTGTCACCAGCACCGCCGCGCCCAGAATCCCCGCAAATCCGAGGTATTGGCCTGCGGTGATCCGGGCCGTGGTGCCGCGTTGTCCCGCGCCGCGGGCGAAGAACAGCGAGAGCACGATGATGTCGTCGATGTTGGTGACGATGAACAGGCCGATGGCGGACAGAACAGACGACACGATCATGCGCCTGCCCCCGTGTCTGCGGTGTCGTTTACCCGCCCATAAGTCACCACGCCGGTGTGGCCGGCGGTCACGACGGCGCGCCGACCGGGGCCGCGCGAGTGGGGCTGGCTGCCGGATCGGCCGGCGCGGCGGCCAGCGGTGTGCTGCGTCCGGCCCGCACACCGTTGGCGATGACCACGATCTCGGCAAGTTCGTGGACCAGCACCACGGCGGCCAGCCCGAGCACCCCGAACAAGGCCAGCGGCATCAACACGATGATCAGGCCCAGAGACAGGCCGACGTTTTGCAGCATGATCCGCCGCGCCCGCCGGGCATGGCTGAATGTCTGCGGCAGGTGGCGCAGGTCTTCACCCATCAACGCCACGTCGGCGGTTTCGATGGCCACGTCGGTGCCCATCGCGCCCATCGCAATCCCCACGTCGGCGGTGGCCAGCGCGGGAGCGTCGTTGACACCATCACCGACCATCGCAGTGGGGCGCTGAGCCCGGAGCTGTTCGATCAGCCGCGCTTTGTCCTCGGGGCGCAGCTCGGCGTGCACGTCCTCGATCCCGACATCACGGGCCAGCGCCGCGGCGGTGGCCTGGTTGTCGCCGGTCAGCATCGCCACGTGATAGCCGTCGCGGCGCAACCGAGCGACCACCTCGGCGGCCTCATGCCGCAGCTCGTCGCGCACGGCGATGGCGCCGATCACTTCGCCGTCGTCTTCGACGAGGACCGCGGTGGCCCCGGTCCGCTGCATGCGGGCGACCTCACCGGCGAGCGCGCCGGGGTCCAGCCAGCCGGGGCGACCCAAGCGAAGTGTGTGCCCGTCGCGGCGTCCGGTGAGCCCGGCACCGGTGACGGCCTCGACGTCGGTGGCCGGGATGACGTCATCGACGGCGGCGAGGATCGCCGCGGCCAGCGGGTGCTCGCTGCGCGCTTCCAAGGCGGCCGCCACATCCAGCACCTGGGCGCGGGTGGCGCCGCCGGTGGTGGCCACATCGATCACGGCGGGCCGGTTCGCGGTGAGTGTGCCGGTCTTGTCCAGGGCGACGCCGCGGATCTTGCCCAGCCCTTCCAGTGCCGCACCGCCCTTGACCAGCGCACCGAGCTTGCTGGCGGCGCCGACGGCGGCCACGACGGTGACAGGTACCGAGATCGCCAGGGCGCACGGTGAGGCGGCGACCAGCACCACCAGGGCCCGCTCGATCCAGGTGCCCGAGTCCCCGAGCAGGCTGCCGATCCCCGCGATCAGCGCCGCGACGATCATGATCCCGGGCACCAGGGGTTTGGCGATGCGATCGGCCAGGCGTTGGGAGGCGCCCTTGCGGGACTGCTCGGCCTCCACGATGCGCACGATGCGGGCCAGTGAGTTGTCCTCGGCGGTGGTGCTGACCTCCACCTCGAGTGCCCCGGTGCCGTTGATCGACCCGGCGAACACCTCATCACCGGGCCCGACCTCCACGGGAACTGACTCGCCCGTGATGGCCGAGACATCCAGCGCGGTGCGGCCGTGGCGGATGATGCCGTCGGTCGCGACACGCTCACCGGGCTTGACCAGCATCCGGTCACCGATCTGCAAATCCGACGGCGCGACGGTCTTTTCCGCGCCGTCACGCAGCACGGTCGCCTCGTCGGGGACCAGCGACAATAGCGCGCGCAGTCCGCGGCGCGTGCGGGCCAGCGAGTACTCCTCCAGTCCCTCGCTGATGGAGAACAGGAAGGCCAGCATGGCGGCCTCACCGACCTCGCCGAGGATCACCGCACCCACCGCGGCGATGGTCATCAGCGTGCCCACCCCGATTTTTCCCTTCCCCAGACGCTTCAGGGTGGACGGCACAAAGGTGTAGGCGCCGGCCAGCAGCGCCACCGCTTCCAGCGCCAGGACTACCGGCTCGGCGGCGTCGAGGAACCCGGCGGTCACCGCTGCCAGCAGCAACACTCCCGAGAGGGCGGCGAACTGCAGCTCTTTGATCTGCCAGAGCCGCTCGGGCACGCGGTCCTGCTCGTTGGCGCCGCGGGGTTCTTCGTTGCCGCAGCCGCATGCATCGCTCATCGGCGGGTCTCCTGCGCATCCGTCGTCGCGTCGGTGCGGCCGCGGGTCCCGTAGGTCGGGCACAGCGCCACCTGGTTGCCGGTGGCAGCCAACAACGTCTCGGCCGCGGTCATCAGATCCATCAGCTCTGGTCGAGTCAGCGAGTAGAACACCTGACGGCCTTCGGGACGGCCGGTCACCAGGCCGCACTCGCGTAGGCACGCCAAATGCGCCGACACGGTGGACTGCGCCGCCCCCAGCAAGCCGGTCAGGTCGACCACGCGCGCTTCGCCTTCAGCGAGTCGCTCCAGAATCGCAAGTCGTGTCGGGTCGGACAGGCTGTGAAACAGCGCTACCGCCGGTGTGAGGTCCGCGGACGGCTGCATTGAGGATCTCCCCGTTGTCATCGCCATAGAGCGATGATAGCGTTTCGACACCATTAATCGTCAAATCATGGTGATAGCGCTGTCAGGCGTTTACTTGGGGGGTCGGGACGGCACAACCTCGGGCCACCAAAGCGCTCAGACAATGCAGTCAGCGAACCAAGCGACGGAATACCTCAACGCCGTTGTCGACCAAGAAAGGTGGTATGCGCAGTGTTGATGAACCGAGCCGAGACCTGGCTGGTGAATTCGCCGCCGCGGCGCTGGCTGCAACGCGTCTATGAGGTGCCGGCGCTGTTGCGGATTGGCGGCCGCCTGTTGCCCGGCACACGAGTATTGGAGATCGGGTGTGGGTCCGGGTACGGCTCGCAGCTGATCTTGGAACGGTTCGGGGCGGCCACCGTGGACGCGGTGGATCTGGACCCGGTGATGATCGGCCGCGCCGCCCGGCGCCTGGCCCGCTACGGGGATCGGGTTCGGCTGGCCCAGGGCAGCGCGACCGACTTGCGCACCGCACTGGATGTCGACGACGACAGCTACGGCGCGGTCTTCGACTTCGGGATCGTGCACCATATCCCGGACTGGCGTGAAGCGATCACCGAAGTCGGCAGGGTTCTGACACCGGGCGGTCGGTTCTACTTCGAGGAAGCCACCTCCCACGCGCTGGCGCGCTCCACCTACCGGCGGCTGTTCGATCACCCCACCGGCGACCGATTCAGCGCCGAACAGTTCCTCGATGAACTGGCCCACTACGGCCTGGTGGTGCTGGGATCGCTCACCCGAGTCCAGGGTGACTACCTGCTCGGCGTTGCGGCCAAGCCGGTTCCCATCGGGGGTTGAGCGGTGATGGCAGTTGCTGGGCTGGCGCTGTTCGCCGCCATGATGCTGGTGATGGGCGCCTTGCGTGCGGTCATTCAGCGGCGCCGCACCGGCGAGATCGGCACGCGGCGCACCTTGCGCCCGGATGGATCACTGGAGTGGTGGGCGCTGGCCGGAACCGACCTCGGCTGGCTGACAGTGGGCGTCGCCGCACCCGTCGCCGACCTAGCCGGTATGTCGCCGCTGGCATTCCTGGATTATTCGGTGCTGCGCGCGGTCGGTGTCGCGGCAGCGGTGCTGGGCATGCTCTTGGGTTTCGCCGCTCAATTGGCGATGGGCGCGTCCTGGCGGACCGGGATCGGCGAGGCAGAACGCACGACTCTGGTCACCACCGGCGCCTTCCGAGTTGTTCGCAATCCGATCTTCGCCGCCGCAACTGTCGCGTTCCTCGGCTTGGCGCTCATGGTGCCCAACGCGGTGGCGATCGCCGGCCTAATGGCCTCTGTGATCGGCATACAAGCACAGGTGCGCTTGGCCGAAGAGCCCTACCTGCGCCGGGTCCACGGCGTGGCCTACACCGACTACGCCTCCCGCGTGGGTCGCTTTCTGCCCGGGCTCGGACGCCTACAACCCGAACACCAACACTGAAGCTAACTGATGGGGCAAAACGGGCGAATCCGCGGCGTAAGTCGCCGCGCCGGGATCGCGGACCTGCGGCCCCACAGACCAACGTCGCCGCCAATGAGAGGACGATCAAAATGACCGAATGTGACAGTGTTCAAGCGACGTTCGCGTTCGTTGACCTGTCCGGATTCAGTGTCCTGACGGAAATGTGCGGGGATGAACAAGCCGCCAGTCTGGCGGGCCGTCTGCTTGCCGTGGCCCGCGAGTCGCTCGGACCGAGCGTCACCATCGTCAAGACGATGGGTGATGCGGTCATGCTACGAGCCAGCGAGACCGAGCCGATGGTGGCGACCATCCTGCGACTCGCTGACCGCGCCGCCGAGGAGGACGGATTTCTTGCGCTGCGGGCCGGCATTCACCACGGCAGTGCGGTCCAGCGCGACACCGACTACTTCGGGCACGGCGTGAATGTGGCGGCGCGTCTCACAGCGCTGGCCGGAGCCGGGCAGGCTGTGGTCTCCGAAAAAGTTCGCCGGGCCTACGCGCAGCGCGGCCTCTCGCTGGAGCCATTAGGAGTCAAGCAACTTCGCAACATTGCGACACCGATAGAGGTCTACGCGGTGGGCCTGGCGGCGGCCCGCTATCCCACCGACCCGGTGTGCCGGGTGCGCGTCGACCCTGCCACGGCGGCCAGCTCTCTGCGTCACGCCGGTCATGACTGGTGGTTCTGCTCACCGCAGTGTGCTCAACGATTCGCCGCCGCACCAACGCAATACGCGTAGGCTAAAACAATCAGCACTCGCCACCCGCACGGAATCACTCAGGACTGAGAGATCGGGCTCACCAGCGGGGCGAGTCTCAAATCGAATCGGCGCTGCTGGCTTTCACACAGCGTCCTGAGCCTGCTTCCATGCGGTGTAACCGCCGATCAGATCACTAACGTTGGCGAATCCGTCGGCCCGCATCATTGAGGCGGCCACGCTGGAGCGCCAGCCGCCTGCGCAATGCACCACGATCGGCTTGCCCGCAGGGATTTCTGCGCACTGGGTGCGCAGCTGGGCCAATGGGATGTGCACCGCGCCGGGAATCGTGCCGACGTCGCGTTCGCCGGGATTGCGGATGTCGATCACGGTGACCGCATACTCGGCTCGCAGCCGGTCGAGCTCAGCGACGCTGACCCGTGGCGCCGGTAGAACGAGATCGGTCAGCTCAACCGGGAAGGCACCGTCAGTGCCGACGGTGAGATAGCCGATCACGTTGTCCGAGCCGATGCGGGCCAGCCGCATGGCCGCGGTCTGCTCGTCACCGGGATAGGTGATCAGCGCAATGTTTGCGCCCACCTCAGCGACCATGCCGCCGGTTTCTGCGAAGCGGCCGTCGAAGCCGACGTTAACCGATCCGCGGAGATGGCCGGCCGCGAAGTCATCAACCGACCGGGCATCCACCACCCGAACGCCGGCCTGCAGACCGGCCCGTAGCTGAGCCGCGGTCACTGGGGGAATCCTGCGGTGCTGATCCAGCAGTGGGTGAACCCGCTTGTTCATCGCCGCGTCCATTGAGAAGTACGCGGGTGCCGCGGGCTGGCCGTGGGTGATCAGCTCGACGAAATCGGCCTCGGTCATCGGCTGCACCGACGGGTTGGTGCGGCGTTGCTCGCCGATCGTCGAGGTCAGCTCGGCCGAGAGGTTTTTTCCGCACGACGAACCCGCGCCATGGGCGGGCATCACCGTGATGTTGTCGGGCAGCGCCAGCAGCTTGTGGTGGATGCTGTAATACATCGCCCGAGCTAGGTCGGCAGTCGAGCCGTCACCCAGATTGGCCAGGTCCGGACGGCCCACATCGCCGATGAACAATGCGTCGCCGGTCAGCACCGCGACGGGCTCGACGCCGGAACGTTCACGCACCAGGACGCTGATCGATTCCCAGGTGTGCCCCGGGGTCGAGAGGATCTCCAGATCGACCTCGCCGAGCGAGAGGTGCTGCCCGTCAGACAACCGGCGGATCGGGTAGTCGGTGTGGGCGGCCGCGCCGAAGCCGATCCACCCGCCGGTGGCCTCCACCAGCTCCAGGTGGCCCGAGACGAAGTCCGCGTGAAAGTGGGTGTTAATGACGCCTTCGATCGTCAATCCGTGCTTGGCGGCGTCGACGAGGTATTCGGTGATGTCGCGGCGCGGGTCGACAACCACTGCGCGCCCGGTGGTTTCGTCGCCAATCAGGTACGACGCGTGCGACAGGCACTCGATGTAGTACTGCTCCAGAATCATCGTCTTTCCTTCTCTACGTTGGGGCTCTTCTGCCTCAACTCGGGACCCTCACACATTAAGCAACGAAACCCCAGGGGGGTATTTTTTTCCGAGGTTGCGTATACCCGGAGGGGTATGTGTAATATGAGTACCAACATACCCCCGGTGGTATCGCACGGCAAGGGGGCGGCTACGACGTCAACTGGGAGGACGACATGACGGTGTCGAACACTGCGATGTGCGGTTTCGCTGCGAGGTCGCCGACATGACGGCCCTGACCGTCGTCCTGGCTGTAGTCGTGGGAGTCTCGCTGGGACTAATGGGCGGGGGTGGCTCGATCCTGAGCGTCCCGCTGCTGACCTACGTCGCAGGACTGGACGTCAAGGAGGCGATCGCAAGTTCGCTTCTGGTCGTCGCCGTCAGCAGCATGGTCGGCGTCGTCACTCATATGCGTGCCGGGCGCGTGCGGTGGCGCGTCGCTCTACCATTCGGCGCAGCGGCCATGGCCGGGGCTTTCTGCGGCGGCCTACTGGCCGGCGTCATCCCCGAAACGGTGCTGCTAGTCACCTTCGCAGTGATCATGATCGCCTCCGGGATCGCGATGCTGCGCGATCGCAAGACAACTTCCGGCGACGAGGCCCGGCAGGTGCAGGTGGTCAAGGTGGCCGTGCTCGGTGGCGTCGGCGGTGCGTTGAGCGGACTCGTCGGCGCGGGTGGCGGCTTCCTGCTGGGACCTGCGCTGGTCCTGCTGGCCGGACTTCCGATGCCCGCCGCGGTCGGTACCTCGTTAGTGGTGATCGCGATGCAATCGTTGGCCGGTGTAGCCGGACACCTGACCGGCGTACAGATCGACTGGAGCCTGACAGCGATGGTCACGGCCGCCGCAGTGGTGGGCGGTCTGATCGGCGGACGGCTAACCGGCAGGGTCGACCCCGAAGCGCTGCGCAAGCTGTTCGGCTGGTTCGTCTTGCTGATGGCAGCGGTGATCCTCGCGCAGGAGACAACCCCTGTGGTCGGTGCCGCGTCGTTAGGCCTGACCATCATCGGCGCAGCCGTCTATGTCACCTGCAGCTGCACCAGGTACTGCCCGCTGCGTCGGACCATCCGCGCTCACATGAAGCCGGCTGCGGCGCGGTGACCGCTGTAAGCGCGCGGGAAGCATACCCCCGCGGGTACTGTTGAACTCGGTGAAACCGCAGGAAAGGAATCCACAATGGTGGGCGACGAAGACAGCATCGCCGCAGTACTAAATCGGCTGCGGCGCGCTCAAGGACAGCTCGCCGGCGTGATTTCGATGATCGAACAGGGACGCGACTGCAAAGACGTGGTTACCCAACTCGCCGCCGTCTCGCGGGCCCTCGACCGGGCCGGATTCAAGATCGTCGCGACCGGCCTGCGCGAATGCATCACCGCTGACAGCGGCGAGAGCGCCAAGCCGATGACCGAAGCCGAACTCGAGAAACTCTTCTTGGCACTCGCCTGACCTCCCAAGTCCACTTACGTCACCGATCCTCTAGTGCTGCTTGCCGAACCACGGTGGGGGTCAGATTGGGCCGATCCGAGGTGGCAGCCGCCGGAACCGGTGAACGGGTAGAGCAGTTGGGCAAGGTATCCGGTGGGATAGTCGGGTTTGGCGGCCATGCCGAGCTGGGTGGAGTCGAAGCGGCGGGCGGGGTCATACGAGAAGGTACGCATCAGGTGGTCCCACACCAGGGTGAACAGCCCGAAGTTGACGTCACCGATGCCGGCCCATTTGAGGTGGTGGAAGCGGTGTCCTTCGTTGAGGGCCAGGACGTATTTGGCGGGGCCGATGCGGTAGTCGGCGTTGGAGTGCTGCAGCAGCAGCTGTATCGCCACCGCCAGGGCCAGCGCTGAGGCCACGTCGACGGGCAGCCCGATCAAGATGAGCGGTGCCACCCCGGCGGCCATCTCGACGGTTTGGTGCAGGGGGTGTTTCATCAGGCCGTTGAGGCCGTAGAAGCGGGTGATGCTGTGGTGCACCGCGTGGAAGCGCCACAGCAACCCGATTTTGTGGCTGGCCAAATGCACCACGGTAATGCCGAAATCGGCGACCAGGATCGCGGCGAGGACTTGTGCGACGAATGACCAGCTGTGCGGCCACAACTGGGGCGCGGGGACGATCGCGGCCAGCAGCGGGATGGCGGCGACGCTGGCCAGGATCAGGGTTTCGTTGACCGCGACGTGGATGCGGTCGCGGGTGGTATCGGCGCGGTCGTGGTTCCACTGCGGGTCATACGGGATGATCCGCTCCACCAGGAACGCCGTCGCGATCGCGGCCGCCAGAATGATCAGCAGCCAGTACTTCGGGGCGCCGGCGGCGGCCACGGCGATGCCCGCGCCGTTGAGGCCGATCAGCAGGAACGGGACGTAGCCGTAGCGGGCCACCGCCTGGACCGCAGTGATCACCCTCGTCGATGTCGGAGAAGAAGTCGTACCCATGCCCTCGATCGTCGCGGCCACCACCGTGATGAGGCTTGAATGATTCGGCTACCCGCTGTCGAGATCCCAGGACACGTGCCGGCTGAGCACCGAGGGCGGCAGGCCGAACATTTCGCGGGTGGTACGGGTCAGGTGAGCGCTATCGGCGAACCCCGCCCCGTGCGCCGCGCCGGTCAGATCATCCCCGGCCTGAACCCGGACGATCGCTGCCCGCAAACGCGACCACAACACATAACGCCGCAGCGGTATGCCGACCTGCTCGGTGAACAAATGCGTCAATCGGCTCGCCGAAAGGTGAACCAAACCCGCGAGTTCCGTGCCGCTGACCGGTCCTGCAGCCACCAGGTCAGGCAGCAGCCTCAACGCCTCGCTGACGGCGGGATGCTGTACCGCGATCGCATTGTCGGCGGTGGCGGGCGCCAGGTGCGCGATCAGCTCGTCCACCACCGCGGCCAGCGCCCGTCGACGGGTCGAACTCAGCACCGGGGTGACGGTCCACCCGGACCGCACGGCACGGGAGTGTGCGGCGTGTCCCGGCGCGGATTCCGGCTCCAGGAACACCACCGTGCCCTCCTGGGCGCCGACCTCGATCCGGTGTGGTGCGTCGGCGGGCACGACGACCTTCGTGCCCCGATGCCGGTAGCCGTGCTCGTCGAGCACAGTCAAGGCCGTAGTCGCGTTGATGATCTGAACGGCGTGATGCGCGTGGATATCAGTGGGGCCGATCGATCCGGTGAAGGCCAACACCCCCGGCCGCAGCAGCGCCGCCCCGCCCCAGCGCGACGCGGCAGCGGCATCGCCGCCAGGACTATCGTTCGCCACAAGCGATGATAGCGTTTGGCATCGATCGTTGGCTGGTGCTGCCTCCCCGGAACACGCTGCACTGGTCACCGCGCGCCTGCTTGGGTGGGTGCGCAAACCCATCTTCTCCGCGCGGCTGGTGGCTTGCCTCACCCCTAGCGCTCATGGTCCCCAATCTCCTCGCCCTCATCGGCTGTGGCCTGCCCGTAGCCAGCATCCAGACGTAGACACGGCTGACCGAAGAGCCCGCGCAGTGTTCACGGCGAACCAAAAGACCGCTCCGTCGCTACGATCGGACGCTTACTGCTTGGGACGACTGCGCGCCCTGGCGCCCCACGAGCGCGAAGACGTGCCATCGACCAAGCCGGTGAAGCTCACCCAGTCGGGCTTTATCGAATCTTCATAGAAGGACTAGGAAAGCCAAACGACTGACGAGAAGACTTCACGTCGTGAACGGTCCACCGTCGCCCGCGTCCGGCCGGTGCGGCGCGCACACCGCGGTGCTCAGCCCGTTAGCCGGTCACAACAAACCGATTCGGAGAATCTCATACATGCCGCAGACAGGCCGCCTACCCATGTTTCGAGCCACGGCGCAGTGGCTGCGGACGGCCGTCCTGGCGATGGCGGTGCTGCTGATCGCGGCCGCTTGCAGCTCGTCGCCGGCCGCCGCGCCCCAGCCCGAGGTCATCACTGATAAAGGCACCCCGTTCGCCGACCTGCTAGTCCCCAAATTGCAGGCGTCGGTGACCGACGGAGCGATCGGTGTCGCGGTGGACTCCCCCGTTACCGTGTCCGCCGGTGACGGCGTTCTCGGCCAAGTCTCGTTGACCAACGAAGCCGGCGAACTCGTCGACGGACAGCTCAGCCCCGATGGCGTGTCCTGGTCGTCTGCCGAGCCGCTGGGCTACAACAAGCAGTACACCCTGCATGCCCAGGCCCTTGGACTGGGCGGCGCGACCACTACGACAGCGACCTTCGAAACCCACTCGCCCGACAACTTAACGATGCCCTACGTCCTGCCCAACGACGGGGAAACGGTTGGCGTGGGCCAACCCATCGCGATCCGCTTCGATGAAAACATCACCGACCGGATTACGGCGCAGCAAGCGATCGACGTGACCACCAACCCCCCGGTCGAGGGAGCCTTCTACTGGCTCAACAATCGCGAAGTACGTTGGCGCCCAGCTGAATACTGGAAACCGGGAACAAAAGTAGAGGTGGCGGTCAACGCCTACGGCGTCAACTTCGGTGACGGGCTGTTCGGTCAGGATGACGTCACTACCCGGTTCACCATTGGTGATGAGGTCATCGCCACCGCCGATGACGCCACCAAAACGATGACTGTGCGGCGCAATGGTCAGATCGTCAAGACCATGCCCATCTCCATGGGCAAAGCCAAGACCCCGACCGATAACGGCGCCTACATCATCGGAGATCGCTACTCGTTTCTGGTGATGGATTCGTCCACCTACGGAGTTCCGGTCAACTCTCCTGACGGATACCGCACCGAGGTGGAGTGGGCGACCCAGATGTCCTACAGCGGGATCTACGTGCACTCTGCACCGTGGTCGGTGGGCAGCCAAGGCATCGCCAATGTCAGCCACGGATGCCTTAACGTCAATCCGGCCAACGCCCGTTGGTTCTACGACAACACCCGACGCGGCGACATCGTTGAGGTCATCAACACCACCGGCCCCACGCTGTCGGGGACAGACGGTTTAGGTGACTGGAACATCCCTTGGGATCAGTGGAAAGCCGGCAACGCCAACCTCTGAAACTCAGATCAGAAGCGGAGACTCACAACCGCCGCCTCCCAGTCACCTCGTGGCACCAGTTACGCGTGTCGACAGGACGTTTCGCATCACCGAACCGGGTTGCGAACTGCCGAGCGTCACCCAAGCATCGCGCGCCGCGGGGCCCACGCAGGACAGGTAGCGCAGCCCTTTCCGCTACGGCACCTTTGGTTTGCCGTCCTCAGGTAAAGGCGTTTTCACTTGTCCGGACCACCGATTATTTCGTAGTCCCGCCATCGACGATCGACACTTTCAAACACCCATTCGCAAAACACCATTAGCAATTTCAGCCGCCGAAATTCCAGCATTGTAATTCTGTTGCTGGTGTTACTGATGAGGCATATGTGAGTTAGGCTGATCTACGTATTCGCTACGTACATCGTTGCTGCACAGTACGGAACGCTCGGCTTCGCCTTTCTTGGCGAAACCAATCACCGGCGCTCCGACAGCCGAAAGAAAGAACGCCATATGGAACCGATGGCCCGATGCGTCCGCCCGGAGGAAGGCCGCGTATCTGCGGTCGGCTTTCGCCTGACTGGGGTGATCGTTGCCGTCGTCGCGACGGTACTTTTGGCGTGCACGCCAGCAGCCTCCGCCGAGCCGACAGGCGGTCCGTGGGATCCACTCCTGCCCAAGATCCCGAGTGCGGGAGCGCCCGGCGATCCGGTTGCCATCGCCAACGCGTCCTTGCAGGCGACGGCCGTTGCCACCCAGACTGCGATGGACTTGGGGCGTAGCTTCCTGAGCAGTCTCGGACTCGTCAGTCCCGCGGCAAGCCCCCAAACGAGCGTCCGCGGCAACCGTCTCTACGGTGCCCAGGCGATCGAATACGTTATCCGCAGGGCAGGAACGCAGATCGGCGTTCCCTACTCCTGGGGAGGGGGCAGCCTCACGGGCCCTAGTCGCGGTGTCGACCAAGGCGCAGGCACCGTCGGTTTCGACTGCTCAGGACTGACACGATTCGCCTTCGCCGGCGTCGGAGTACTGTTGCCGCGATGGTCCGGCGACCAGTACAACGCTGGCCGCAAGGTACCTCCCGCGCAAGCTAAACGCGGTGACCTCCTGTTCTGGGGGCCCGGCGGAAGCCAACACGAAGCGATCTACCTGGGCGGCGGAAAAATGATCGAAGCGCAACAAACCGGCGTTCCCATCAAGATTTCACCGGTGCGTACCGCCGGGATGACACCGTACGTCATACGGATTATCGAGACCTGACCCCGAACGCTTCCGCCAACAGCTTCCTCCCACCAAAAGCCTGGTCCGCACCGGGTAACGGTTCAGCCGGCCAGACAGTAGCCGATGCCGCGGACCGTCCGGACATAGCGCGGACAAGACGGGGCGTCACCGAGCTTGCGACGAAGATTGCCGATGTGCACGCCCAGTGCCGACCGCCCGCCGGGCTGCGTTGCCCCCCAGAGGACTTCCTGAAGTCGTCGGCACGTCACGGGCTCCCCTGGATCATCGGACAAAACCCGAAGGATCGCGAATTCCGTTCGAGTCAGCGATATGACGTTGCCGCGCTGATAGACCCGCCGGATACCCACGTCGATCACCAGATCGTCGACGTGGCGTCGCTGGTCGCCGCCGTCCTCGCTGCGTTGATGAAAATGCCTCAGTGTCTGCCGTATTCGCGTGCTGAGTCTGTCGCGGGAGCCGATGGGAACCACTCCGACGCTCGATATCAGTGGCGCCATCTCTGTGTCGGCGAGCGCGACGACGCCGCAACGGGCGGCCTGGCGAACACGGTCAAGGACGACGGCGCCGTGCGCGGATGATCCCAGGCACACCACCACCACGTCGGGGTCATCGTCGCGCACCGCGGTGAACGCTGCAGCATCTGAGCGTGCGACGTCGACGGCGAACTCTTCGGCGCGCAGGGTGCCGGCCAACACGTCGGCGTAGATGCGCCGAGGTTCAACCAGCAGAACGCGAATGCGCCCAGCAGCTATCGCCGGAGAGGCAACGCTGCCCGAAGCGGGGTGCGGCTCGATGGTCGTGGCAGTCTCCTTGCCAGCGTGGGCCATTCACGGCGTGAAGGTGTCCGCGCGGATGCTGGAACCAGCATATCGCCATCTACGTAGCTACTACGTAGATGGCGATATGGGGTGTCGGACATGTTCGCGTCTCGGGTGTTCAGCGGGGGGTTTGCGCGCCAGAGGATGTCAGCTGTTCGGGTTGAAGTCGGCCCCGTCGGTCCAGCCGGAACAAGGCCGCGGCGGAGGCCAGCCCGATTGCCGACAGCAGAACCCACAGCAGCCAGGGTTGCCCGAGATCTCGGGCGGCCTGCATCAGCGAGCCGGTGGCCAGATTGCCGACAAGAATGCCGACTCCGACGATGGTGTTGTAGAAGCCGTAGTGCGTTCCGATGAGACGGTTGTTGGCCAACGAGACGACGGTGTCCATCTCGAACGGGAAAACGGCCGCCGACCCGACCGCCAGCACCGCCGTGGCGACGAGTAGCGCGGTCGCGGCGGCGACTCTGCCTGCCCTGGTGTCATCAGGCAGCACGATCAGCGGCAAAAACGACGCCGCGAGGATCAGCATGCCGATCACCAGGGAGCGGCCGGCGCCCCAGCGGTGGGCGAACCATCGTGTGATCCGCATCTGGCCGAGGACGGCAACCAGACCCGAGACCACGAAGATCATGGCGGTGACAACGGAATCGTTGCGCGGAAACAGGTCTCGCGCCTGAAGCGGCAATGCCAGATAGACCTGGAATGACAAAACATACGACCCGATCATGGCCGCCGCGAAGAGCAGAAAGGAGCGGTTGGCCGCTACTGTCCGCCAGTCCTGCAGCACCGATGTCTTCTCATCAGGTGTCCCCGCGGCGCGGTGGGGCAATGCAAAGAGTTGGGCCACGGTCAGCGCTGCGAACACGACCGCTGCGGCGGCAGCTGTCATTCGGAAATCGACGAACATCAAGGCCAGCCCGACAAGGGGTCCGGCCAGAATGCCCGCCTGATAGAACACGTTGAACACCGCGAAGGCTTCCACGCGCCGTGGGCCCGCGTCGGCCGCCAGATAGGCCCGCACCGCAGGATTGAACAGGGCGCCGGCGAAGCCGGTTGCTGCCGAGGCGATCAGAACCGCCGGCAGCGATTCAGCGAAGACGAGCAGGCCGAATCCTGCTGTCCGGAGGACACATCCGCAGACGATGAGCGGTTTGTAGCCCAGCCGGTCTGCCAGAGTGCCGCCGATGAGAAACATGCCTTGCTGGGAGAAGTTACGTACACCCAGCACCAGGCCGATGGCCCACGCGGCCAGCCCCAACGGGCCGGCGAGGTAGCCGGCCAGGTAAGGCATGAGCATGTAAAAGCCCAGGTTGATGCCGAATTGGTTGATCATCAGCATCCGACTCGGCCAACCAAAGCTGCGGAAGGCTGACAGCAGGGTCATCGTGGCTGCACCTCGGTGGGGTCGACAACGGTGGTGCATCGCGTCCACGCCGTGACTGTCTGGGTCATCGGGTCCCCAATGGTGGCGGGATGCCGTGGGAGCGCTGCGTCGAGCAGGCCGTGGGCGCGGCAGTAGTCGTCGTTATAGATGGTGTCGAAGTAGCGTTGCGGACCGTCCGGGAAGATCGCTGCGACCGTGGCTCCGGCAGGGCTATTGCGTGCGACCCAGCCTGCAACCAGGGCGACCGCACCGACGCTCCAGCCGCCACTGGCGTAGTGGGTGGCCGCCAGGGTGCGGCATGCCCACACCGACTCCGCGGGGGCAACCCAATGCACTTCGTTGAACGCTTGGTAGTCGACGTTCCCGGGATAGATGCTCGATCCCAGGCCTCGCATGAGCCGAGAAGCCGCGGGCTGGCCGAAGATCGTCGAGCCCACCGTGTCGACGCCGATCAGCCGCAGCTGCGGGTTAAATTCACGAAGGACGCGTGCGACGCCGGCCGAGTGGCCTCCGGTGCCCACCGAGCACACCAGGACATCAACGGCGCCGAGTTGTTCGTTCAGTTCCAACGCGAGCCCGCGGTAGGCCTCGACGTTATCGGGGTTGCTGTATTGATCGGGATGCCAGGCGCGCGGGTCGGTGGCCAAGATCTTCTGCACGCGGTCACGGCGAGCCTGCTGCCACCCTCCCTGTGGGTGCGGTTCAGTGACCAATTCGATGTCGGCGCCGAATGCGGCGAGCATATTCTGAATGATCGGCTCCATCCCAGGGTCGGTGACCAAGGTGACGGGGTGCCCATAGACCGTTCCGGCTAGTGCGAGACCCAATCCCAGTGTCCCGCTAGTGGACTCGACGATGCGGGCGCCGGGGGTAAGTGCCCCGCGGGAGCGGGCGCGTTCGACCATGTGTAGCGCGGGTCGGTCTTTCATTCCTCCCGGGTTAAAGCCTTCGAGTTTGGCCCAAAAGCCCCGCTCTTCTGACGTGAACGGTGCGCCGATTCTCAAGACAGGGGTCTGGCCGACCATGGTGGCCGGCCGCTCGTTGCGGCCGCGTTGTGGCTGCGCCGATCGGGTGTGGGAAGTGCGTGCATGGCGGATTGGCAGGGCAGGATTCATCGATGAATGTCGCTTCTGTGAGGCCGCGACGAAGCGCGGCGACTGACGGCAGGGAGCGGTCACCGGCCACCGTCGAAGACGACGGGGCCTGACGCTAGCCGATCAGCGGCGCGCGATACACAGATGGGCGAGCACGTCGCGGCCGGTGCGCAGGGCGCGGGCGTTCCGTGGTGGACCGCGGACAGGCGCCTTCGCCGCCTGGCACCACAGCAGCGGAAGCACAGCCACGACGAGGCCTAACGCGAGCGCGATCAGGGAGACCGTTCCCCGCGGCAGGATCGCTTCGGCCAGGGTGTCGGGCGTGCACTCGGCGTCGGGTTGGGAGACGTGGGGGTGGTCGAGCTCGACAGACAGCGGCGCGCCGACCGCACTGGCGGCCAGTGTGTGCGGTCCGTGTGCAGGTGCCGCATTCACGCCGGGCAGTGCCCACTCGGCTCCGACGATGACGGTCCAGAACGCGATCAACGCCGCGACGATGGCGCGGCGGCGTTGCCCAGAGTTCGCGTCGAAGTACTTCACGATGTTGCCGACTGTAGCAGCGGATCGGCGAATTCCGGCTCGGCCCCTGAGCCGATGCCGGGTTGTGATCAGAGCGCGACCGCCGTTGCGCCGAGCCAACCGACCGTTCCGTCGCACGACCGACTTCGCCCGATGCCCGTGCGAAAACGCCTTTTTGGAGGTTCCGCGAAGGAGATACAACAGATCGTTACGCTGCCTGCACCGCAGATCATCTACGGTTTTACTACGTAGATAATTTGCGCTTTATCGGCCCATACGCCGAGCCGTGTGACTTTGCTGGCTGGCCTCCGCGCATTGGCTTCACCTATTGAGCGTGCGGCCGGCGTTGAGGCGCTAGTGGTGGCAGAGCACCTGAATGAGAGCGGGTGTGGCGAGCATGGCGGTGATCGCGGCTGTCAGGCAGATGCGGTGGCGCCATCGCACGTGCCGGCGTGTCGGGGTGACCAGGCGCTGCGCTCGCGCGATGACCGCTGTTCCCGCCGCGGCGAGGCCTTCCCGTGCAGGCGGGTGTTCTCCAGCCAGAGCAGATAATCCAGCCAACAGCGGATGCGTGCCGACGCGGCGCACGGCGGTGTCGTCAGCGCACATCTCCAGCAGTTCACCCACACGATGAGGGGCCGTCGCGAAAAGCGGAAGCCGCGGCAGTGTGCCCCCCAAAGCGCGGAGCGCCATGAGGATGTGGTGGTGGCGCCCGGAGATGTGCGCGTTTTCATGCGCCAGAACCGCTTTGAGCTGTGATCGGTTCAACGACTTCATCGCCGCGGAGGTGACGATGATGGCGTTCGGGCGTCCGACCACGCAGTAGGCAGCAGGCCGGTCGGCCTCCACGACCACCACGTTGGGATGGTCGGTGGGTCGGCCGATGATCCGCGCGGCCCGCGCGTGCTCGTGACTTCGCGCCCGCAGCCGCGACAAGCAGCGACCGATCCGCATTACGACGAACCCTGACGTCAGGGTTCCTACCGCGATGAGAACAACAGAACCGATTCGTCCGGCCATGGGTGTGTGCTCGGAGAAGCCAAACAGCTCCAGGCACAGTGTCACGACCGCGCCCGTACGAATACTGTCCGTCGTTGCGCCGATGACCATGATCAGCGCGACGAGCCACGCCGCCAACGTCGCGGCGACGGTGGCCAGCCAGGCGGCCACTCCCATATGGGGGCTGATGCCGTGACCGGTCATCCGCCTCAGGACCGGTGGCGCCCACCAGGCCAGCGCGCTGCCATAGAGGAGCAGCCACAGCGCGGCGGTCATCACCGACGTCCCTTGCGCAGAGCCGCCTTCAATTGAGCGGACTGATCGGCGTTCATCTGCTCGACAAAGAAGGCCAGCACCGCATCGGTATCCCCGCCGGCGTCGAACGCGGCCTTCATCAAACGCGCGGAACGCTCCTCGCGGCTCATGGACGCCTGATACACGTACGCTTTCCCGTCGCGCTGACGTTGCAACCAGCGCTTGCGGTAAAGGTTGTCCATCGTCGACATCACGGTGGTGTAGGCGATCTGGCGCCGTTGAGAGATCTCGTCGAAAACCTCACGCACCGTGACAGGCTCGGCGTAATCCCACACGTAATCCATGACCACCGCTTCGAGGTCGCCGAATCCTCGCTGTTCCATTTGCGCCTCTCCCGCTCTCCGCGACGAGCTGGCCTCCTCGCGCCACGAGCTCTTCAGCCCCCAATGTAGCCGCCGAGCTGGAAAAAGCCGCGATACGCCTCACCTGGACCGCATAGGGCGAGCATCTGCACTACCGGCCGCGGCGCGTGAAACTAGCGCCCGTGGCGCACACTTGTAACCGACCTGAGACTGTGACAGACGTTCCTCCTGATACCAAAGTGATGTACGTTCCGTCTACGTACTATTGTGCTACGTACTTAGCTCGGTAGTAGGAATGCCGCGGGTGCCGTTCGGCTTAGGTGCGCGGCTCGACCACGCTCACCCCAGCTGAGGAGATTCGATGCGGCGCCTCACTTCTTTTCTGAGTCTCTGCGCATTAATGCCGGCACTGGTGCTCAGCGCCCCGGGTACCGCTGTTGCCGGGCATGACGGCAGCCCCGACCGCGACGACGTTCCCTCATTGGTTGCGGCGGTCGCCGACGCGAACCAGCGGATGGCCGACGTCGGTAGCGACATCCAGATCAAGCAAGAGGGCGTAAACCGTGCCCTGGTCGAGGTCGCGGCCGCTCGCGACACCCTCGCGCAGGCCCGACGCGACGTTGTTGCCAGCGACCAAGCCCTTACCGACAGCCAACACGCAATCGAGGCCGCACAACAGCGCTTTGACCGCTTCGCCGCGTCGACCTATATGAACGGGCCGTCGGGTGCGTTGCCGCTGGCACGAAGTCCCGAGGAGATCCTGGCCGGGGCCTCGACCCAGCAGACCCTCACCATCAGCTTTCAGCGGGTCCACGACGACCTCCTGCGTCGGCAGACCGATCAGGCCAACAAGCTTTCTGCTGCGACGGCGGCGCGGGCGCGCGCCGAGAGCGCCGCCGCGGACGCCCAACGCCGGCAAGACGACGCGGTAGCCGCACTCCGGGACGCCCAGCAGACGTTTACCGCACAGCAACGCGAGGTCGAACGGCTCGCTACCGAACGCGACTCCGCTCAAGCTCGACTGGAAGCCGCCCGACCGGTGGCGGCGACGGCTGCCGCGCCCAGTGCCGCGCAACCGGGCACTGGGCCGGCATCCGGCGCTCCCTGGGACCGCGGCACCACGTCGCCGGGGGGCGCCACCAAGGGGGGCCTGTGGGACACCACGCTGCCGATGGTGCCCAGCGCTAACGTGGCCGGCGACCCGGTGGCCATCATCAATGCCGTCCTCAAGATCATGGCGACCTCGGCTCAGCTGACGGCCGACATGGGCCGCAAGTTCCTCACCAAACTCGGCATTCTGTCTCCAGTCACCGCCGCCGCAGATCCCGGCATCACCAACGGACGCATCCCCCGCCTCTACGGCCGCCAGGCCTCAGAATTCGTGATTCGCCGCGCCATGTCACAACTGGGCGTGCCCTACTCCTGGGGCGGCGGCAACGCCAACGGCCCGTCACGAGGCATCGACCAGGGCGCCAACACCGTGGGTTTCGACTGTTCGGGCCTGATGCTGTATGCCTTCGCCGGCGTCGGCATCAAACTCGACCACTACTCCGGATCGCAATACAACGCAGGCCGCAAGATCCCCTCGTCACAGATGCGACGCGGTGACCTCATCTTTTACGGCCCCAACGCCAGCCAGCACGAAGCGATGTATCTGGGCGACGGCATGATGATCGAAGCCCCCTACACCGGGTCGGTCGTCAAGATCTCGCCCGTACGCACCTCCGGCATGACGCCCTACGTCACCCGCTTGATCGAATATTGACATCGCCGCGATGCCGCGCAGGTGTACCGGTCAGTGCGCCGCGGTGCGGCCGCTGCGAATCGGCCTCCTCAGGCACGTCAGACCGCCCCGAACGACGCGGCCAGCGAGAGGCGTTAAATAGCGCCGTCGCGCCGGCGATCGCAGCCGCCCACAGCACCACGACCACGGCACACAGGATCAGCCACGCTTGCCACCCGAGACTGTTCGGGCACACGTCCATCAGCCAACGCATGTCAGGCCCTCCTCCGCAGTGAGCCTCACCCCACCGCAGGAGGAAAACGGTATGAGTCGTGTGAAGATCTGCTGAAGATCGAGCCGCCCGGTCAGCCATACCTGGTTACGGGCGCACCAGCAGGCACCATATGGACATGCAGCACCACCACCTGGGCGCGCCTGAGAGCGCGAAGGGATACCGCGCGCTGGTCGTCGACGACGAACTCCCCCTGGCCGAAGTAGTGGCCAGTTATCTCGAACGCGAGCAGTTCGAAGCCGTCGTCGCCGGTAACGGTGTCGACGCAATCGCCGTCGCACGCGACCTGGATCCCGATGTCGTCATCCTTGACCTCGGTCTACCCGGCATCGACGGACTCGAGGTCTGCCGGCAATTGCGGACCTTCTCCGACGCCTACGTCGTCATGCTCACCGCCCGTGACACCGAACTGGATACCGTGCTCGGCCTCACCGTCGGCGCCGACGACTACATCACTAAACCCTTCAGTCCCCGCGAGCTGGTCGCGCGCATCCGCGCCATGCTGCGGCGACCCCGCATCCTGCAAACAGCCACCGCACCCGCCGAGCGAGAGACAGCCCCGCCGCGCCGCTTCGGCGCACTGAGCATCAACGTCGCCGCCCGCGAGGTACATATCGACGATGAACTAATCCTGTTGACCCGCACCGAATTCGACATTCTCGAAGCCCTGTCCGCGCGGCCAGGAATCGTACTGAGCCGCCGACAACTTCTCGAAATAATCCGCGACGAACCCTGGGTCGGCAACGAACACCTCGTCGACGTCCACATCGGACACTTACGACGCAAACTCGGCGACGACGCCGCACGCCCCCGCTACATCGCCACGGTTCGAGGTGTCGGATACCGGATGGGAACCGGACAGTGACTCTCCCACCTACGTCGACCCCTCGCCGGCGTCGACGGCCGAGCCGTCCCGGTATCGGCCTGCGACTCCTGGCGGCCCAAGCCATCGTGCTGGCGGCCGGAGCGGCGACGACCGCGGTGGTCGCTGCCGTGGTCGGCCCACCGCTGTTCCGCGAACACCTCCACCGTGCCGGTGTCCCGATGGACTCCCTGGAAGAAGTCCACGCCGAAGAGGCCTACGGCTACGCAACGGTGATCTCCATCGGAGGCGCCCTAGCGGTGTCAGCACTGGCCGCCCTCGTGGTCAGCTTCTACGTCAGTCGACGCCTCCAACGGTCCATCACCGAAGTCGCCGCCGCGGCCACCGATGTCGCTGAAGGGAACTACGACATCCGCGTGTCACCGCCGCGCCTCGGCGATGACTTCGACGCCCTCGCAACCGCATTCAACCAAATGGCCTCCCGGCTTCAAGCCGTCGATTCGACACGCCAGCAACTGTTCGGAGACCTCGCGCACGAGATCCGCACACCCGTGGCAGTACTCGAGGCCTACATCGAGGCACTCGAAGACGGCGTGCGCTCCTTGACACCCCAGACAGCAGCCATGCTGCGCGACCAAACCCGTCGGCTGGTGCGATTCTCCGATGACGTCGCCGCGCTGGCGAAGGCCGAGGAAAGTGCGATGTCTATGTCCTACGCCTCCCTCGACGTGAACCGCCTAACCCGCCAGTGCGTCGCAGCAGCACAAGAACGCTATGACACCAAGGGGGTCGGACTGCGCGTACACCTCCCGCAACCGCTACCGCCGCTTTGGGCCGACGAACAACGACTGTCTCAAGTGTTGGGGAACCTGCTGGAGAATGCGCTACGGCACACACCGCCCGGCGGGTCGGTACACCTTCACTGTCTTCGTGACGGCGACCAGATAAGAATCATCGTCGCCGACACCGGAGAAGGGATCGCCGCCGAGCACGTCACCCGAGTGTTCGAACGGTTCTACCGGGCAGACACCGCCCGCGACCGCGAGCATGGCGGCGCCGGTATAGGGCTCGCCATCGCCAAAGCGCTCATCGAAGCCCACGGCGGATCCATCTCGGTAGCCAGTGCTGGACCCGGCGCCGGCGCAACATTCACCATCGCCCTGCCCATCACCCCGATACGCAGCCAGCACCACCCTGCGACGGCTGACTCAGCGCGTCGCTGACGAGTGCCCCTCCGCGCTACTTGTCCAACATTCCCTGCATCGTGTCGATCTCCGCTTGCTGAGAAGACACGATGTTGCGCGCCATCTCGACTGCCGCCGGGAACTGGCCGTTGTCAACTTCCTGCTGCGCCATCATGATCGCGCCCTTGTGATGCTCGATCATCTGGGTCAAGAAGAGTCGGCTAGCCTCAGCGCCCTGCGCGTTCTGCAGTGCAGCCATATCGGCTTCCGACATCATGCCCATACCGCCGCCGCTCATACCCGGCATATCACCCATGTCTCCGCTGGGCATTTGATGGCCAGGCATGTCATGACCGGGCATTGCGGCGGTGCTGGGGGCCGTTGTCGACGAGGACACTCCCCAGTCCCGCAGCCAGCCCTGCATCTGTTCGATCTCAGGACCCTGAGCGTTCTTGATCTCGTTGGCGAGTGACACTACTTCAGGATCAACTCCCTGCTTGCCGAGCAGCACGTCGCTCATCTCGATCGCCTGCTGATGATGAGGGATCATGCCCTGCGCGAACGTCACATCAGCATCGTTATGGGCAGCGTCACTGCTCGCAGCACTGGGCGAAGCCGACGCCGACGCTGCTGCCGAGGTGGTGCTCGACGCCGATGACTGAGACTCGTTCGTTGCATTCGAACAGCCGCTGACAAACAGGGCCGACGCCGCAAGCGTCGCAAGCCCGAATCCAAAACGCTTGTGCTGCATCGCACATCCTTCCTCGAACATCTTCGTGACACCATGCGTCCACACGGCAAGCCTTGCGCCGCCGCACCCCAGCCTTAGCAATCCGAGTATGGGTCGGTTCGTGATCCGATGAAGATTTGATGAAGACACCTCCCCCGGTCTGTCACCCGCGGTCGGCGCCACCCGAGGCGCAGCCACCTCACGCAGTAGCCACGCACTGCCCACCTACTATTGAACTACGTAGATCTCGTGACCGGAAGGTGTCCGTGTGCTGATCCGCAACCTTTTCGCCATCGCCCTGACCGGGGCTCTGGCCGCGGCCTGTTCGTCGAACGCCCCTGAAAGCCCGCCACCCGCCGTCGCGCCGGGCATGGTGCACATCCACGGCCTCGGCATCAACCCATCTGACGACAAGCTCTACGTCGCAACTCATTACGGCCTCTACACCGTTGAGCAAGATCAGGCGCCCCAACGAGTTGGTGAGCTCTCGCAGGACTTCATGGGCTTCACCGTCGCCGGCCCCGACGAATTCCTGGCTAGCGGCCACCCCGACCCCGCCGATCGTCAACAGCCCCCGCACCTCGGCCTGATCAAAAGCAGCGACGCCGGCCAGTCCTGGGAACCTCTGTCGTTGCACGGTAGCGCCGACTTCCACGCGCTCAAATACCGCCACGGACGGGTCTACGGTCACGACAGCCAATCCGGCACCGTGATGGTTAGTTTTGACCAGCGGTCCTGGCAGCAGCGCGCAGAAGTGCCCGCCGCCGTCGACCTCGCAGTATCACCGGGTGCCCCGGATGAGATTCTCGCGACAGCACGCCAAGGGCTGCTCCGAAGCACCGACGGGGCGAGGACGTTCAGCGCAGTCACCGGTGCGCCGGCACTGCTGTTCATCAGCTGGCCCGACCGCGGTCCCCTGCTCGGCGCCGACCTCGAAGGACGGCTGTACACCAGCGCCGACGACGGGCAGACCTGGCAGCCGGGCCACTCGCTCAACAACAAACCCCAGGCCCTGCTCGCCGCGGGCAACGGTCAGGTCTACATCGCCACTGATACCGCCATCTACACCTCCACCGACAACGGCGCGACCGTCAACGTCCTCACCGCTGTCGAATAGACGGCTGGCCCGAAACCCCACGCAATACCGCACCAACGCATCTGAGGAGCCGCAATGCCGGATGACCACCTTCTCATCACCGATGGCGCCACCATCGCCTACCAGCTCAGCGGCCCACCCAACACGGTGCCAGTCGGCTATGGGCACGGCGTGCTCATGAGCCGGCAGATCGTGCGCGGCCTGGGCATCTTCGACATCGACACTATCGCCGAGGGCCGCCGTCTGATCACCTACGACCAACGCGGACACGGCGCATCACGGGGCCGACCAGAACCCGAGGACTATCGCTTCGAGCAGGCAGCCAACGATCTCCTGCGCGTCCTGGACGCGGCCGGCCTCGATGAACCCATCGATTTCGCCGGATCCTCGCTCGGAGCCGCTGCAGCACTGCACGCCGCCCTCAACGCTCCTCGCCGATTCAGGCGGCTGGCACTGGTGATCCCTCCCGTCGCCTGGGAAACAGGGCCCGATCAACTGCGCCAGTGGTACTTCGACACCGCCGACCTCATCGACTCCATTGGGACAACCGCTTGGCGACAACAATGGGCCGAAGCTCCCCCACTGCCGATCTTCGCCAACTACCGGCACGGCAAATTCGAACCCGGCGTCGACGACGATGTGGTCTCCGCCGCGCTGCGCGGAGTCGGCTCCTCCGATCTACCCGACCCCAATCGGCTGACCTCCATTCGCCAGCCCACTTTGGTGCTGGCCTGGGACACCGACCCCTTGCATCCCATCTCCACCGCCGAGCGCCTCGCTGAGCTGATCCCCGACTCGACGCTGCACGTCGCTCACACCATCGACGAGATCCGCGAGTGGACGGAAATCACCAGCCGTTTCTTCAACGATTGATGCAGCGCCGCGGCGGCGGCCTAGTACCGCCGCACGTTGTGAATCGGTGCCGACGAGATCGGCGCCACTTTCACCGGCGTTCCGTACGTCGACGCGTGCACCATCAACCCGTCGCCGATGTAAATCCCCGCGTGAGACACGTCAGCATAGAAGGTCACGATGTCGCCGGGCTGAACGTCTGAAAGCGCCACCGGCTGCCCGCCCTGCGCAAGCGCCTGACTCGAACGAGGCAACGACTTGCCGTTCTGCAGAAACGCCCACTTAATCAGCCCAGAGCAGTCGAACGCATCCGGACCGGTGGCTCCCCACGAATAAGGCGACCCCACCCGTGTCAGCGCCGCCTGGACCACCGCAACACCGTTCCCCGAGGAGGCCCCGCCCGCCGGGCTCGGCATAGCAACGATGCTCGGATCGCTCACCGGCGGAGTCAATGGCAAAGGAGGCGGCGCGGGGCCAGGGTCAGCCAGAATCGCTCGCTGATCAGGCGTCAAAGCGTCGTAGCGGGCCTGCACAGCAGCAATCTGCTCCGCCATCCGACGCTGTTTGGCCTCCAGGTCGGTCCGCACTGCCGCCGCCTCATCGGCCGCACTCCGTGCTTGGGCTGCCGACTTCGCAGACCGCTCCGCAGTTGCCGCGGCCCGCGCACTGGCCGACCGGAACGCAGCCATCTGCACAGTCAGCTCCGACGCAACCGTCTTCTGGACTGCCAGCTGATCGATCAAATGCTGAGGAGACGTCGCCGTCAACGCCGCCGCCAAGGTATCCGAGCGCCCACCCATGTAGGCAGCCGCGGCCAACCTGTCGACAGCAGCCTGATACCTCACCAGCTCGGCCGCCGCTGCATCCGCGGCCATGCGATCCGAACCCGCCCCCGTCTCCGCAACCTGCTGCGCTGCGAGCTTCTCGTCAAGGTCGATCTGCGCCGTGTGAATCTGCTCTGTGGTCTGCTCCGCCAGACGCGACAATTCAGTCAGTTCGGCAAGGGCATCAGCCGCCGGATCAGCGCGCACATCGGTTGCCAAGAGCGCAGCAAAAACGCCGAAAGCCACCAAAATGCAGACGAGCCGTCTACCCAACGCGCGCGGCAGGACCGCAAGCACAGATGAAGTCACAACAGCGAAAACCTTCGGCAAAGTAAGCAAGTACGTACTAGATACGTAGGTCACGGTTAGGTTACGAGGCCAGGCAGCCGCTGTCCAGCCGGGTCTTGCGAACCAACCGGTCCATCCACTGTGGCCGGAACAGGCCCTGAAATCCGTGGCCTGTGTCCACGCCACATGAAGCGAACCGCTCCGCATCCCAATAGCACGGCGTGACACCCGATACAGGGCGATGAGGAGGACACGGCGGCAGGTGCTACCAGCGCGCAGAACAATGCGATCGCACCCCGACCTCCTCGCCGGCACCGTGCAGCGCGGCAAGGCCACTCTTGCTTACCTCAGGCTTTCTGCTCGCCGCGTCGGTCAGTCATCTTCAAGCTTGCGCGCTTGAGCAACACGCCGCGCGTCGATCTCAACGGCCACGGCACGGCGAAACGATCGGGCGGCACCGCATCTGCTGGGCCCGCACCGCCCGAGTTTCTGCTCTGCTCGTGTGGTTCGACGCCAACGCGGTGCGACGTCACGCGACGCGGTACTCGTGCAGCGCGGCTAAGCGCCCGCGCGCAACACCACCGCCGCACACCCTTTCAGCCCTTCCAGCTCGGCACTGCGACACCGCGCGCCAGACCATCCAGCTCGCCGCACCCGCTCCCACGCGCACCGGCTCCAGGGGGACCTGACGTATGTCACCACAGCGTGGCCTGATCACCGAGCAGCGCCGCCTGCACCACAGCCGCGTCCCCACCATGGCGCATCGCCTCACGCAGCGTCGCCGACCGTTCCCGTCGACTGCCGCGACCGTCGAGGCGTCGCAACGCATATCGGCCGCCGCCGCGACGCATCCGCGCCATCCGCTCCATGTTGTCACCCTGCGGGCCGGACCGACGTGCTGATGGGGTTCTGTTGCCGCCGAGATCTTGACGCACACCGGTTGTCGCATTCGTGGAGCCCGAGCACCCCAGCGGCCACCACACCGGACACGATCGCCAACGCGTAGCGGTGCGGGCGAACGCACAATCCTGAACGCTCGCGGGTCAGGTAGAGCTGACCGTAGCCATCGGCGCCGATCGCGCCGGTCCAGATGTTGCAATCCGAAGCCGTTGGGCCGCAGACGACATGGCTGTGAAAGCGCGTGATCTCGGCAGCGTGCACACGCTGATCAACAACAAGCTGTCCCGCGCTTCGCATGGCCGTTGAACCTATCCGCCGGCACTGACATTCAGCGCGGCCACCGCGGCCCGCTCCACCGGTGCCGTCACCCTGCTCCCGGGTGTTCCCTTTATCGCTGCGCAGCCCCTGCCACGTCGAGCGCTCCCCACCGCGCTGGGCAGACCTGGTGTAGTCGGACGCACAGGCCGGTTCGCAGCACCAGGGGCGCGACCGGCGTGTGCGTCAGCGGCCGACCGGCGTAACGGCGCACCTCCATGATGGCCCACGCACCCGCCGACCCACGCACCTCGGCCGTGCACATCGTCGTGCACCACCGGCCTCGTTGCACCGTTGCGCAGTGCGTCACGCCGAGGCTGCGTCCGCCGGAGGCTGGTCAGCGTGGGGGTCAACCCCCTGAGCGGTCGGGCCGGACAATGCCTCCAGACCTAGTGCATGCGAACCATTCCCGGCAGTCCGCTTCTCGCATTTCGGAGCATGCCGTGCCATGGTGCGGACGATCCCGATTCCGACGTCGGTCCGTGCGGCGATGGTCGTCAGCGTCTCACCACGGCCCTGCATACGTGCGACCGCCGCGCCGGCCTTGGCCCGATGGCCGGCCACCCGCTTGGCCGCTTCTGCGTCGACCTGCGCGCGCAGCTGGGCCAGGCGCTCCTTCTGCCACGTTTCAACTTCGGCGACCTTGCCGACTGCGACGAGAAAGTCCGCGGCGTCATCGATGTTCGCCTTATCCCGCGCGGCGCGTTCCTCGTTGGCGCGTCGGGTCGCTTCGCGTGCCCGGCGCCGGGCTTCCACCTTGGACGTTGCTGCTGTCATAGTCGCCGACAGTAGAAGGTCCACCGGCAGCGGACCACCACCGCAGCCACATTCGCCTCTCACCAATTTTTTCGCCTTCACCGCATCCGTCTACCGCCACTCACTTCCACCGCGCCCACAGCCCGCGTCACTCACCACCGAGCACCGCCCACTCAGCTCCCTGCCCCATGACCCCCTTCCGTCGCCCCACCGCAGACCACACACCTCTTGCACTCAGGTCCAGAAGGTCGCGAATCAACCTGAAGTTGACGCGTATATCTGGCGCATGGGACCAGCGCCGGATGCGCTTCATTGAACCACTTTCGTGTTCCTCCTGGTAGACGGATTTCGCTCGCAGGTGTGGTAACTTGCGGTTGTCATTGACAACTCTAAGTTGACGATAGATGGAGGTTCTCTTGTGAGCGTTCCGGGGTCGGCGCACTTGGTTCTTGCCTCGGGCGTGGTTCACCTGGACGAGGCCAGCGCAGTCTTCGAAGCGATGCTGTCTGGGTGGGGTCGTCAACAGGCGTCTCGGCTACTCGCTGCTGAGGCCACGATCGAGCCGCGGCTGGCGTTGGTGCGGCGGTTCGCAGAGTTCGCCGGGGCGCCTCCGTGGGACTGGACTGCCGGCGATGTCGAAGACTTCACGGCCGCTTTGATGTCGGGCCCGGAACGCAAAGCACCGTCGACCATTCGCGGCTATCACATGTCGTTGCGGATGTTCTGCGACTACCTACTCGATAGCCGCTACGGTTGGATCGCGCAATGCGAGAACAGGTTCGGACGGATCCCATCGCAGGTCTGTCACGACTACAACACCGCCGCGCATCTGGTCGACTACGAGGGCAAGCCCGCGCGTCGCCCGTTCACCTACGACGAACTGGAAACATTGTTCGATTTCCTCGATGATCGCGTCGATGTTCTCGCTCGGTCCAGGAACAAAGGCGCGTTCGCGGCGCTGCGCGACGCACAGATGATCAAGACGGCCTACGCCTTCGGTTTACGCCGCCGCGAGCTGTGCTATCTCGATCTCGCCGACCTGCGTCCGAACTCGCGGATGCCGGCCTGGGGCACGTTCGGCGCCGTCCACGTTCGCTACGCCAAATCACGTCGCGGCAGCTCTCCCAGGCGTCGCACCGTGCTCGCCGTTCCGGAGTTCGACTGGGTGATCGACGGACTGCGCCAATGGGTCGACCACGGCCGCCCACTCCTCAGCCCCGGGAACCGTCAAGAGCTCTGGCTGACCGAGCGTCGACGGCGCGTGGCGACCAAGACCATGGATAGGCGATTCGCCGTCGCACGGGTGCAAGCGGGACTGCCTGCCGAGCTCACCTTGCACTGCCTGCGGCACTCCTATGTCACCCATCTGATCGAGTTCGGTTATCCGGAGCGGTTCGTCACCGAACAGGTGGGGCACTCGTATGCCTCGACCACCGCGATCTATACCTCGGTGTCCGACGACTTCAAGACCAAAACACTGCAGGCGGCGCTGCGCCGCGTCTACGGATCATCCACGACGACAGGTGAAGGCGGAGATGAGCACTAGGACCGTGCTGCGGTGGAACCTGCGTCAGCTGATGGCCCAGAACGGAATGTTCGCCACCACCGACCTTGTCGCACCGCTGCACGAGCGTGGCGTGGAGATCTCCCGACAGATGGTGCACCGGATCGCGACCAAGCCCCCGCAGCGCATCAATCTCGACCTGCTCGCCGCCCTCTGCGACATCTTGTCGTGCACGCCCAACGACCTGCTCGAGCTCGTCGCCGAACAAGTCCGTGAGGCGCCCGCGGTCAACGACAGCGGACCCGGCATCGGCGACCTGCGACCCATCCGCGCCACCATCCGCCGCCCCCACGACAACCAGTGACTCAGCGGGCCTGCTGGGAGTGTGCAAGCACCATCCGGCTAACCCCACTGACGCACGGGCGTCGCATCTGTGTCGCATGCCGTCGCAGACGGCACTATCACCCCGAGAAATGCCCGCGGTGTGAGACCGTGCGGCCACTGGCGTGGCAGCTCGACGATGCCATCGTGTGCGCCTCCTGCGCCGGTGTCGCATCGATCTTCACCTGCAGCGAATGCGGCCGCGAAGAACACCCCTACGGGTTCTACCGATGCGCCCGCTGCTTCCTACGCGAGCGCCTCACCGAGCTGCTCACCGACCCGATCAGCGGCACGATTCATCACCGACTACGGCCCGTGTTCGACGAACTGATCAACGCCGACCGCCCACAGACGGTGCTCTGGTGGCTGCGAAAGAAGCCCGGTACCGGCCCGCAGCTCCTTCGCGACATGGCCTGCGGAACGCGTGAAATCAGCCACGACACCTTCAGCGATCTTCCCTCGGACCGAGCCCACGATTACTTGCGCAGCCTCCTGGTCGCGGTCGGCGTTCTGGGCCCGATCGACATCCGCGTCGAACGGATGCTGCCCTGGATCGAGGACGTTGTAGCCGAGCTTCCGGCCGAAGACGCCGCCATCGTTCGCCGATTCGCGCATTGGCATGTACTGCGCCAGATGCGCAAGGCCTCCCACGAGAACCGGCTGACGAGATCGATGACCGATGCCTGCCGTCGTCGCGTCCGCGTGGCGATTCAGTTCATGGCGTTTCTGCACACCCACGACGCCACTCCGGCGACAGCGACACAGGAGATGCTGGAGCGCTACCAGGCGCTCCACCGGAGGCCGCTCACTGCCGAGTACGCCTTCCTCGTCTGGCTACGCCAATCCCGCATCAACACCACACTGAGGGTCACCGATCCGCCACGGTCACCTCCCTCGGTAACCGTCTCGGATTCCCAGCGGTGGGCCGCCGTCGGGCGGCTGCTGCACGACGACACAATCCGCCGCAAAACCCGCATCGCGGGACTGCTCACATTGTTGTTCGCCCAACCTCTTTCGCGCATCGTCGCCCTGCGATCAAGCCAAATCTCGATCTCCGACGATCACGCCGTGCATGTCGTCTTCGCCGCCATCCCCATCCAAATGCCTCCCCTACTCGACGACCTCATCCGCGAGCATCTGGAGCAGCAATGCGAAAGCCGCTACACCCCATCCCATACGGGCTGGCTGTTCCCCGGCCGACTTCCCGGCACCCACCTGTCCACCGAGAACATCCGCACCCAGCTCGTCGCGGTCGGGGTGAAACCCTACGAACATCGCAAAGCCGCCCTCTTCCAGCTCGCCAGCGACATGCCCGCACCCGTGCTGGCCGAACTGCTCGCGATCACCACCAAGAACGCAGCCGCCTGGGCCAAACTCGCCGCCCGCGACTGGACCGATTACGTCACCGAACGCGGCAGATCAATGCCGCATCGAAGGCGGAGCTAACTCGCAACAGCGATGTCGTAACCACTCCATGCCGCCGAGGCCACGATTCGCCTGCTCTCGTCAAAGTTGTTCTTTGTCAATCCTCCTCGCCACAAGTCAAGCAATCGAGAAACGGGTTCAAGCAGTTGCGCGCCCTCAAGCGTCTGAGACGCCGAACCGCGGGTGACCTGCACTTCGGGTAGCTCACTACCCTGCTGCGAGTCTCCGCACCTCGCTGTGGAACGGAAACCAGCGTACGGCCTCGCCGATGATGGCGACGAATGGTCCTTCGATGCCATCACCGACGCGATTTGCGAGAGGCGAAAAGGGCCCGAAGACCAGCCGGCTCGACATTGTGATTTCGTTGTGCCTAGCGAGCTGAGCGCGCCGGGCGGCCCGTCTTCTTGGTGGCGATGTTCGATTTTATGGCGTCGCTGTCGGTGTTGCGGTGGGCGGCGAGAAAGTCATCGACGATGTTCGCGCAGTCATTGTGAGTGATAGTGCGAAGCCCGGTCATTCGGGCGAAGGCGAGTGGTCCGACGAGTTGGCAAAGCGCCAGTTCCTGGTCGAAGTCGTTGAGTTCGGCTTGAGCTTTTGGGCTGGTGAGTACGGCGTCAAATGGTTGACGATATTGATCGACAACTCGGGTCCGTAGCGCCCCGGATGTGTGGCGGTCTTCCGCTTGGGCATTGGAGCCGGTGGGCCCCAATGAGAGCCACGCGAGTGTCGTGACATGCAGCGGTGCGTCGTTGAAAAGGGCGGCTTGGCGGCTGAGCAATTCGATCAGCTGCTCACGGAGGGGTCCGCTGGTCGGTGCCGGAGTGGTCACTTGTGGAAGTAGGCGTTCGAACGTGGCTGCCAGTAAATGCGACGAACTGTGGAAGTGGCGGTACAGCGTGGTTCGGGCCACTTTGGATGCTTTGGTGACGGCATCGATAGTGACCGCTTCCACCCCACCGGTGCTCAGTAGCGTTGCCGCAGCATCCAGCAGCCGGGTGCGTGACCGGATGAGCCGAGGGTCCACGTCGTCGTCAGGGACGGGCACTGCCTGACTGTCGCTCACTCGTTCACCTCGGCGGTCGATCTTCACGCGATGCTGTCACGGCAGTCTAGCAGTGTGGTACTAACGGTAGCGCAGCGAAACCGATCGTATTGGAGGGTGACGGTGCCCGAAAGCCTGTTGCCGCCCGAGCGGCTGCCCTCGCACACCACGACATGCATGGGTTGCGGCCCGGACAACCCCCACGGACTGCGGTTGGTGGTGCATCGTAGCGGCGACGCGGTGTACACCGATGTGACGTTCGATGAGCGCCATATCGGGGCCCCGGGCCTGGCCCATGGCGGGGCAGTGGCCGCGGCATGTGATGACGTCCTGGGCTTCACGTTGTGGATCGCCGGAACCCCGGCGGTGACCCGCACCCTGACGGTCGAATATTTGCGGCCGGTGCCGCTGCATCAGACCCACCGGATTACTGCCCACATCGTCTCTCGTGAAGGGCGGGCGCTGCATGTCACGGCGACAGGCACGGGTGAGGGTGGGATCGCCCGCTTCACCGCCAGTGCAGTGTTCATTGTCGTCAGCCCTGAGCACTTCGCCGCACACGGCGATGTCAGCGCTTTCGGCGATCTTCTGGAGCAGTTCTCGCGCCGCGGCGGCCTCGACCCGGAGCCGTCATGACTGTCCCTCAGGCGCGCAGCCACGGGAAAACCCCGCCTTCGGAAGCGAACTCGGTCGCTGCAGAGAAGCGAGCCGCTAACGCGTCGCGTTCACGCGCGTCCGCACGGCGCCGGGAGACCATTCTTGATGCAGCTTTGGTCGTGGCCGCGGCGGGTGGTTACGAGGCGGTTCAGATGCGGACAGTTGCCGAGCGGGTCGGCATCGCCGTCGGCACGCTTTACCGCTATTTCCCGGCGAAAACCCACTTGCTGGTGGCAGCGCTGACGCGCGAGTTCCGTCGACTCGACTCGGCCGGGGACTGGGCGAGTGGTGAGGGCACACCGCTGGAACGGCTCGAACGGCTCACCGCACATCTGCATGACCGCTGGCAGCGCGACCCATGGCTGACGACGGCCATGACACGGGCCTTCGCAGTCGCAGATACCCGCGCCGCCGCGGAACTCGACCGCGCGGCCGATGAGATCCAGATCCTGCTGGCCCGCACGCTCAGGGGCGGCGAGCCCACTCCTACCGATCTGCACGTGGCTGGGATCATCTCCGACATCTGGCTGGCCAACCTCGTGGCCTTCAGCGGCCACCGCGCGACAGCCGCCGACACCCGCGACCGCATTGACCGAGCCACCAGGCGCGTCGTGACCAGCGCTGCTAGGCCAGCCGTCTACCGGTAACGATACTGCTGGTATCGCAGCGATACTTGGCGTACTCTTTGGGGATACGGCTCAACGATGCGTCGAAAAGAGACTGCCATGTACACCCAATGGATCGAAAACCTTGTCGTACAACGCCTCTCGCTGCACGGCGGCCTGGTTCTGGATTTCGATGATTACAACGAAATCGTCATCTCCTGCCCCCTACTATTGACGCTTCCTGCCGTCGGCACCTACCCCATCGAGGCGGTGCGTATTGACCCCCTCAGGATCGCGACCCACGAACGCCCGCTGCTGAACCTCGCCGGCGCACTGTGCACCCAGGCCTGGTCCAGCGACGATGGAGGGCTACACCTGAGCTTCTCGCGCGGACATCGCATCGATGTCGATCCCGACGCTGAACAGACAGCGTGGGAGCTCTATGGCATGCGCCACGGCTACATGGCCTGTCTACCTCAAGGACGGGTACGCGTGGTCCGCCATGACCTCCCCGACACCGACGACGCCAACATCGTCAACAGCGTCAGGCAATCATCGGCGGGGTCGGCGCGGCAGACCCACTAATCCGGCCGCGGACACTGCGACGGGTCGACTTGGGCGGCAATACGTGGATCAGGTTGAACGTGGACAGGACCGCCCTGGCGACATCGAGGCGGGCGAGCATTCCCGGATGATGCTGTCGAGGTTTTGTTGCACGCGTTCGGCAGTGATGCCGACCGATGGTGAATACAGCATGATGTGGTCGAGGACGCCGTTGTACCGTCTCAATTGTTCACGGACCTCGTGCGCCGTCCCGGCGACACCCATGGCGTCGATCATCTCCTCGGACACAGCGGCGAACATCGCCGGGAAATCGCGCTGGGCGAATGCTTGCCGGATGGCTCGGCCTTCGCTGGCGAAGCCGTTCACATCGAGTACCGTCTCGTAGGATTTGACCGAGGAGTAGAACGCAATCTGCTGCGCCAGTTCGCGCCTGGCGACCTCGGCGTCGTCGTGGATGGCGCACATCACCATGGAAATGATTTCCACGTCATTGGGGTCGCGGCCGGTGTGCGCGGCGCCCCTGGCGATAGCGGGCCGGACGACCTCTTCGACGTAGGTGGTTGTGAACAGCGGATGTCCGGCTAGGCCGTCGGCCACCCGCCCGGCCGCCTCGCACATCCGGGGCCGGACACCGGCAGTGACGATCGGGATCGGCCTGCTGGAGGGTCCCACGTCGCCGGTCGGGGTGAGATTCATTCTGTAGAAACGGCCCTCGTGATGGATCGGGCCTTCATGCAGGTTCCATATCCGGCGCAGCAGCATCACGAGTTCTTCCATCCGCAGGGCGGGTGCGGAGGTGTCGGGCACGCCGTGCCAGTCGCCCATCATCCGTTTGGTGCCGTTGCCGATGCCGAGTACCAGTCGTCCGTTGGAGAGTTCGTCGAGGTCGCGCGCCTCGGTGGCCAGCACCAGGGGGCTTCGGCCGACGCCGTAGAGAATGGAGGAACCGATCCGACAGTTCTGGGTGCTGTTGGCCATCGCGGCCATGGAGATCGATCCGGACCGAGAATAGAACTCCGAGGCCCATACGGCGTCGAACCCGGCCGCATCAGCGGCCTGGGCGGTCTGGGCCAGTGACTTCAGATCCGCGCCGAGAACCGACAGGCCGTAGGTGCTCATGACTGGTCTCCTGTGCGCGGGCGCAGCCCGTCGAACATGACGGCGCTGAGGGTGCTGGCGACCACCGTCTCGTCGAGGTGGTTATCGGTGACCAGGTACATGAGTGCATTGATGGTGACCGCGCCGAACAGCGCAATCGACGTCGATCGCGCATCGGGCTGAGCGACGAGGGATCCGTCGCGGGCCCCTTCGATGAGCAGGGTTTCGACGGGTTGTTGGTAGGCGGTATTGATCATCTCGGCGATAGCCGGCATGCGGGCCGCTCGTCCCAATTCGCCGATGAGTGCACGGCATACCGCTGGCCGCTGCGCCATTGCCCGCAGTTGTGCGCGGATCACGAGTTCGAGGCGTTCGGCACCGGTGCCGCCGGTGTGCACGATCGCGGTCACAGCATCGAAGATGTCCTTGAGGAGGTCTTCGAGCAGGAAAGCAAGGATGTCCTCTTTACCGGCGAAGTAGTAGTACAGCGTCGCTTTCGGCACACCGGTCACCGCGGCGACGTCTTCGATCTTGGAGTCGTTGAGCCCCTTCTCGGCGAACAAGTCCGCCGCGGCGGGAAGCCGGTCAGAGATCTGACGTGGAATCTTGCGCATTGCCCCCCTGTCCCGTTCGGCCGGTTTAGACTGCGAGTCTAAACCGTCGTTACTTTGGTGGTCGGAGGTCTTGGTGGTCTCGGTGCAAATTCGTTACGACCCGTTCGACGCCTCGATTCTCAACGACCCCTATCCGACGTATCGGTCGTTGCGTGACACGGCTCCGGTGTACCGCGCCGAGGAATCCCATACCTGGGTGTTGAGCCGGCACGCCGACGTCCAGGCCGCAGCACTGGATCACGGCACGTACTCCTCGGTGGACGGCATCTTCCCCACCCCGCCGGGATCGGACTTCATCGGCTCGTTCCTGCCGATGATGATCGTGATGGACCCTCCGCGCCACGACCAGTTGCGTGCCCTGGTGAGCCGGGCGTTCACTCCCCGGCGGGTGGCCGGGCTGCAGGGCGCCATCACACAGATGGCCGCGGAGTTGTTCGAGCGCCTCGACGAGGGCTCTGGTTCGGCGGACTTCGTGACCGACTTCGCCGCGATCCTGCCCGCTGCGGTGATCGCCGATCTGCTGGGCGTTCCCGCCACCGATCGTGATCAGTTCCGATTGTGGTCGAGCCAACTGGTCCAGGTCGACGTCAACCACGGACAAACCACCGACGCACTGACCGCCGCCGCCGCGATCTACGCCTACTTCACCGACTTCCTCGCCGACCGCCGCCAAACCCCCCGCGAGGACATGATGTCGGCGTTGGCGAACGCCACAGTCGACGGGATCGGACTGACCGACGAGGAAGTCCTCGGCTTCTGCGCGCTGCTGCTCGTCGCGGGTTACGAGACCACCACCAATCTGCTGGGGAACTCCGCGGTCGTGCTGGCCCAGCATCGGCAGACCCGCCGACGCCTGGTCGCCGATCGAACACTGTTGGGGCCGGCAGTTGAGGAGTTGCTGCGCTACGACTCACCGGCACAGGGACTTTCACGAACCCTGACCCGCGACGTCATACTGCACGACACGACGATGCGTCAAGGTGAGAAGGTGCTGCTGTTGTTCGGGTCGGCCAACCGCGACGAGCGTGCCTTCCCCGATCCGGACGTGTTCGACATCGAGCGCACCAGTGAGCACCAGGTCGCCTTCGGTCGCGGCATCCACTTCTGTCTGGGTGCGGCGCTGGCGCGGATGGAGGCCCGCATCGCTCTGGATGCGTTGTTGGACAAGGTGCCTGACTGGGAGGTCGATCTTGAATCGGCGCGGCGGCTGCGGTCCGGACCGATCCGCGGCTACACATCGCTGCCCATCACTTGGACCACGCCGATCTAGCTCGTGCCACTCTTCGACGACGCGTCGCGCGCTTCACCGCGACGGCCAGGTTCGTCGCCGTCGAGGTCGAGCACTCCGCCGCGCACGGCGACGTCGGCGCATTCGGCGACATGCTCAAACGATTCGCGGGCTCGAACGGTGATCGACCCATGACCGGACAGGAGAAAGGGGCATGGTGGTGGCAGTGACATTCGCGCACTTCGATGAGCAGATCGCCGACCAGCTGCTCAGATCGGCGAACACAGCCGGTGGGCTGTCGACGTTTCTGAGCTTTCGGCACACCGAACTCGCCGCGGGTCGGCTGGTGGCAGAGATGGAAACCCGCGCCGAACTGCTCACACCCTTCGGCACCCTGCACGGCGGATGTCTATCGGCGATGGTCGACCACTGTCTCGGAGTCGTGTTCTACCCCGTCATTCCGGCCGGATCATGGGTCGCCACCACCGAATTCAAGCTGAACCTGCTGCGACCCGTGTCCAGCGGGGTGTGTGTCGCCGTCACCGACATCGTGTCACTGGGCAAGCGCAGTGGAGTGGCGCGCATCGACATTAGCAACGGCGACAAAGCCGTCTGCGTAGCCCAGGGCACGGTCACGATCGTGAACGCCGCGGGCAACGCACTATGAAGGCGCTTGCTGCCGGGCCCACGCTTCGGGCGGACGACGATCTCGCCAGGAAGGTGTCATGACCTCCGCCGTGCAGCATCGGGTCCGAACCCAGGACGGGATCGCCCTGGCTGCGGACTGCTACGGCCACGATGACGCCCGTCCCGTCGTGCTGCTCCTGCACGGCGGCGGCCAGAACCGGCACGCGTGGAGCACTTCAGCGCGTCGCCTCCACGCATGCGGATACACAGTCGTCGCCTACGACACCCGCGGTCACGGCGACAGCGACTGGGACCCAGCCGGCAGGTACGACATCGAGCGACTCGCGACCGATCTTCTCGCCGTGCGCGAGCACTTCAGCGCCTATACCGCCCCTGCGGTCGTAGGTGCATCCCTTGGGGGCATGACCGTGCTCGGCACGCATCTGTTGACATCCGGGGCGTCGTGGGCGGCGGTCGTCCTGGTCGACGTCACCCCGCGACTTGAATTCCAGGGCGCCCGTCGCGTGGTGACGTTCATGGCCGCACATCCCGATGGCTTTAGCACCCTCTCTGACGCCGCAGAGGTGATCGCCGCGTACAACCCCCATCGCTCGCGCCCGGCCAACGTCGACGGCCTGCGCAAGGTGCTACGGCAGCGTCACGACGGCCGCTGGATCTGGCGGTGGGACCCGGCATTCATTCACTCCAACTTCGACTTTCTCCGCGACGAATCGACCACGGGAACGGAGCAATTCGACGCAATCAGCCACCTGCTGATCGACGGAGCCCGACGGGTCAATGCCCCAACACTTCTCGTAAGGGGCCTCTTGTCCGACGTGGTCTCCCAAGCCACCGTCGACGAGTTCAAGCAACTGGTTCCCCACGCCGAGACCGTCGACGTATCCGGCACCGGACACATGATCGCCGGCGACGACAACGACGCCTTCGGCTGCGCCGTCACCGAGTTCCTCGGCCGGAACCTCCTGTAGGTCGCGACGTTGGTCGAGCACCATCGATCGGCCAGTAGTCAGAACCGATCTTGACTTCACAGCGCGCGAAGCGGAGCCCATGAAGTGTTCTTCGGTTAAGGCCGACTTTGAACTGTGCCGGGCTCTGGTCGAGCTAGACGCCACTACGCACTTGCTGGCCACCATCGGCGTCGAAGAGTTCCTTGGTCCAGCGTTCGAGGATTTCTGCGCTGTCCCAGTCGTCGGGATGAAATCCGGCGCGGGTGTAGGAGCGAAAGCGCGCAATTGCTGCTGGGCTGAATAGCGGGTTATGACGGAAGGCTCGAAGGCTGCGCAGCAAGCGCACCGGGTTGTAGGCGGAACGGTCACCAGCCAGAGAGCGGGTGGTCTGGATGACCAACTCGCTGAACAAGAGGAGGCTGGCGATCCGCATCCCCCAGACCCTGGTGCGTTCGCTTCCACCGACCGTCTCGTAGACATCGAAAGCAACGGCCTTATGCTCGCATTCTTCCAGTGCGTGCCAGAGCAGAATAGGCCGCACTTCGGTGTCGCCGATCAGTTCTTGAGCTTCGTCGCTGGTGAGAATGATCTCGGCGAATGTCGCCGTGTAGTGCTCGAGGGCGGCCGTCACAGCCAGGCGCATCTTGGGAGAAAAACGCTTCTCAAGTCGGCCAACCAGCTTCTTGACATGCCGATCGATCCCCTCGGTGGGATAGCCCATTGCTTGAAGCCGATCGTTGAGCAGCCGATGCTGGTGTCGGTGGGTGGCCTCTTGTGCGATAAACCCCTTGACCGCCTCCTTGAGGTCAGCGTCGCTGATGTGGTCCCGGTACTCGCGGACTGACCGGATAAAGAAGTCTTCGCCTTCGGGGAACGTGGCCGACAAGGTGGACACAAAGTGGCTCATCACCAAGTCGCCATCAACGAAGTGCTGCCGACTGGTCCCAGCAGGCATATCGAATCGAACACGGCGGGGCTTCGGGACGACCCGTGCGGTGGGCCGTGTGGACGAATCGTCGCTCATGTTGTTCTCCCATTCGCCAAGGACGCGCTGTCAATCTGACTCTAAGCCTTGTCAGAATTAGATGGCAAGCTATCCACGTGGTTTCGGCGCGGGTGTATAGCGGAATGTCCGCCGAGGAGCGTCACCGGAACCGGCGCACCCGTCTCATCGAGGCCGCAACGGAGTTGATCGGCACGCGCGGCGTTGCCGCCGCCACTGTGACTGCCGTCTGCGCTGAATCGGGTGTCACGTCACGGTACTTCTACCAGCACTTCTCCGACCGAGACGCACTCCTGCGGGCTGTCTACCAGCAGCTCTATGCCACCTTCCAGGAGGTGATAGTCGACGCGATCCCCGATGCCGGCGAGCCACCGGAGGTATTGGCGTACGCGCCAATCCGCAGGCTGGTCGGCATGATCGACAACGACCCGCGGCTGGGTCGGATCCTGTTCGTGGAATCTGCAACCGAGCCGCTGCTCCGAGAGCTACGCAGCGAACTAATGGCAGGTTTCACCGACCTTGTCTTGCGCGAAGCCAGACTTCACCTCGACATCGCCGACTCTGCCGTGGGGGTTGCCCATTTGGCTTCGACCTTGGGCGTGGGAGGGCTATTCGAAGTCTTGCGCCGCCGACTCGACGGAGAACTGGAATTCACCACAGATGAACTCGTTCAGCACTGCGCAGGTTTCCTGGGCAGCCTAGGCAATTACGTGCTGCTGCAGAACACGGGCCAGTCGGCCACAACCGAAGCGCAAACCTAGAGCTAGCGGCCCCGCTACGCGATGTGGCCGTGCGTGCGCCCGACGACCAACGTCCGAGAACAGCAACAGCAAGACCCTGAACGGCATCCAAGGCCAGTGTCGTCGACTTACAGCGTCAGCCCTGGCTTCCAGAAACCCACTGAGTGTTCGATCATTCCTCTGCCCACTGCGACCGTCGGCCCGGTCCCGACTCGATAGCGGTCGCCGGCCCCTTCGCCAGCCGCGCGCTTTGCGCGGCCTGGCGACGACGGCCCCGCCACCACTTGCACTACATGCGGTAGCGTAGCGATACCGATAGTATCGCTACGATTCGCTACTAGTGGAGGCCCAGTGACCGACGGCACTGCAGATTCCCCAGGCCAGGCCACGCGCCGTGGCCAGCGGGACAACGGATCCCCCAACCCGGCCGAAACCCGCGAGTACAGCGAACGGTTGGCAGCGCTAGCCCGATTCACCCTCCGACACAAAGCGCTGGTCATCGGGGTATGGCTAGGCGCCGCGGTCGTCCTCGCGTTGCTGTTCCCCCAGCTAGAAACCGTGGTGCGCCAACAGTCGGTGGACCTCATCCCTCGCGATGCGCCGTCCTTGCAGACGGTTGACCGCATGAGCGCCGCTTTCGGCGAAGAAGGCTCAAAAACCATGGTGTTCGTCGCCATGGAAGACCCCAATGGCTTGACTCCGACTGCACGGCAGCGCTACGGCGAACTCGTGCGCCGGTTGCAGGGCGAAGGCAACCACGTCCTGCTGGTGCAGGACCTACTGTCCGATCCGATTACCGAAGCCCAGGCAGTCAGCGCCGACCGCAAAGCTTGGTACCTGCCCGTAGGTGTCACCGGCACCCTCGGAGACCCCACGGCCGCCGAATCGGTAAACGCGGTGCGCAACATCGCCGCCGAGGTCTTCACCGGCTCGACCACGACTGTGCAAGTGACGGGACCACCGGCAACCTTCAGCGACATGATCGCATCCGCCGAGCACGACCTGCTGCTGATCTCAATCGCTACCGCGGGCGTGATCGCCCTGATCCTGCTGATCGTCTACCGGTCGGTGTTCACCGCGCTGTTACCGCTGCTAGTAATCGGGTTGAGCCTGGCAGTCGGGCGCGGCGTGCTGTCCGCCCTCGGCGAGATGGGCATGCCCGTCTCCCAGTTCACCGTCGCCTTCATGACTGCGATCCTGCTCGGCGCGGGAACCGACTACACCGTATTTCTGATCAGCCGATACCACGAACAGCGCCGCGCCCAAGTACCCGCCGATCAGGCCGTCATCCACGCCACCGCCAGCATCGGGCGCGTCATCCTCGCCTCCGCCGCCACCGTCGCACTCGCGTTCCTGGCCATGGTCTTCGCGCGGCTCAGCGTCTTCGCCGCCCTTGGCCCCGCGTGTGCCATCGCCGTACTGTTCGGATTTCTGGCCACCGTAACCCTGCTGCCACCGGTGCTGTCGCTAGCCGCCAAACGCGGCATCGGTGAACCCAAACCCGATCGCACCCGCCGCTACTGGAACAGCGTCGCCGTCGCCGTGGTCCGCCGTCCCGTGCCACTACTCATCGTCAGCCTGGTCATCTTGCTCGCCCTGTCGGCAGCGGCAGCAACCATCAAAATCAGCTACGACGACCGCAAGGGCCAACCAGACACCACGGCCAGCAACCTGGGCTACCACCTGCTGGACCGCCACTTCCGCAAAGACGTCGTCATCAGCGAATTCCTCGTCGTGGAAAATCCGACCGACATGCGGACCGGCAAAGGACTGGCCGATCTTGACGAGATGGCCTCCCGCGTCTCCCAGATCCCCGGCGTCACCAAGGTTTCCGGAGTCACCCGCCCCACCGGAGAGCGCCTCGACCAAGCAGAACTGGCCTGGCAGAACGGCCAGATCGGCGACAAAATGGCCGGCGCCGTCGCCGAGGGCAACTCCCGCAAGGACGACCTCACCAAACTCACCGACGGCGCCGACCAGCTCGCCGACGGCCTCGCCCAACTCGACAGCACCGTGCGCACCGCCTTCACACCACTAGCCGGAATCCTCACCCAAGCCCAATCCGCAGGAACTCAGGTCAACCAATTCCGGCCGCTGCTGCAACAACTTTCCGCCACTGCCCCCGCCGTCGACCAAGCCATCCAATCCGGCCCAGGACTACGACCGCTGGCCAACCAAGCCCAAAACGCAATCACTCAACTCGACCCACTCGTCGGCGCCCTCAACACCTCACCCTGGTGCGCCACCACCCCACAATGCGCCCAAATCCGCAACCAGGTCCAGATCCTGGTCACTCTGCGCGACAACGGATTCTTCAACCAAATCGCCGACCTCGGGGACCGCTACGATCCCGCCACCAATGCCACCGTTGGTGGCACCCTCGCCAACGTCCAGAACGCAGTCGCCTCACTGGACAAGGCATTCGGAGCCCTGGGTGACCCCGCCGACCTGACCACAAATCTCCGCCGATTGCAGGACGGAATCGGACAGCTGGCCTCCGGCGCCCAAGCACTCGCCACCGGCGTCCGCACCCTCGCCGACAGCAACATCGAAATGCTGTCCGGCATGAGCCAGATCGCCACCCAACTACAGAACTCCTCGCGCGCAGCGGCCGACTCCGACTCCTCGAGCGGTTTCTACCTGCCCGCCAACGCATTCGAGAACCGGCAATTCACCGACGTCGCCGAACAATTCCTCTCACCGGACGGCAAAACAGCGCGGTTCATGATCGAAAGCAGCCACGACCCATACAGCGTTGAAGCCATGGACCTCGCCAGCCGCATCACCGACACCGCCAACACCGCACGACCCAACACGTCACTCGCCGACGCCACCGTGTCCGTAGCCGGCTTCCCCGCCGTCAACTCCGATATCCAACGACTCCTCTGGGCCGACTTCGCACAACTAGCCATCGCCACCATCATCATCGTCGGCGTCATCCTGGTCCTACTACTGCGCGCACTCCTAGCACCGCTCTACCTACTAGGCACCGTCGTGCTCAACTACCTCGCATCACTCGGCATCGGCGTCGTAGTCTTCCAATGGGGACTGGGCCACGAAATCGCCTGGCCCGTACCGCTGCTGGCGTTCATCATCCTCGTCGCCGTCGGCGCCGACTACAACATGCTGCTCGTCTCACGGCTCCGCGAAGAATCCGGAACCAACATCCGCGTCGGCGTCCTGCGCACCGTGGCAAACACCGGAGCCGTCATCACCTCCGCTGGCCTCATATTCGCCGCCAGCATGTTCGGCCTCATGGTCGGCTCAGTCGCCATCATGATCCAAGCCGGCCTCATCATCGGCTTCGGGCTGCTGCTCGACACCTTCCTCGTGCGCACCCTCACCGTGCCCGCCATCGCCACACTCCTACGCGAAGCCAGCTGGTGGCCCACCAAAGCAACAAACCCGCGACCCGGTCAGACCAACCCAGGAGGCATTAAGGACGCACCTCACGTGCTGGTCCAGGAGAGGTGAAAAGCGAACAGAGCAATACCCGGCGCTACATGCCGACCAGCGTGAAGGCGTATTCACCCCGAATGAATACGACCCCTGCGCCGGTACTCGAAGTCTCTTTTCGACGGACGAAAAGAAGTGAGAGCCGCGGGAGCTGCTCGACAACAGATCACTTACACCGCCTACGGACAGCCCGGCCGCCGGTTCGCGCGGGGGATGGGTCCACGCCGGGATCTGCCAGGAGGAGCGTCACGGCGCCTCTGCAAACAGAAGCTCGCAGCCTCAACCAGCGGTGTATGCGCGCGAGGATCGCGAGTGTCATTCGGGGTGGTGATCTTGCGTTGTGGAGTCGGCTGGGCCGGTCGATGGCCGACCGTCGAGGTAGGCGTCTATGCACTGCTGCAACGCCATCAACGACGCAGGAATGGCTTCCTCGGCATCGATATCGTCGACTTCGACGTGCGACCCATCGGCGAGGAAGAGCCCCCACGCTGAGTTCTATGTTGATCCAAAAGCGATGCAGCGCTTCAGCGTGGCTATCGCGTCGACAAACAACTCGACGTCAGGATCGAGGTCCGGATCGATCAGGTACTTGACGAGTTCGTGGGTGAGCGAGTGTCGGTGCGCGTAGATGTGGTCAAGGCGGTCGGCCTGATTTTTGTGATGGCGTCGCTTTGAACAAGCCAGAGCAGTGACGCTCGAAACTTCCTCTTTGGCGCCAGCGACAACACTTGCTGCTCGTACCGCTGCTGTTCTTGAGTCGCGACCGTCACCCCAGAACGCAGTTCGGGGCAGTAGAACTCTCGAACTTGTCCAGCACCGAGTGCTGGATCATCGCATGAGTGACTTGGTACAAACCGGCGAACGCCCAAGGTGCTGCGAATGGATGTCTGACTGCAGTTTCGCCCTTAGTCGGCGCTCGTATTCGACCGGATCGTCTTGAAAACTCACTCGTCTAGTTTGACGTGGATTCACCTACCATCCGCAACGCCCGCTGTCTCATTTCTAGAGATGCGAGACATTATCGGGGCGCCCCATCCCGTCTCAAAACCGCCGGTCGAGCCGTATCGTTTCCCGTCTCATGCGGCGTGTCTTGCTTCTGTATAGCGCAACCCGTTTGCCGAAGCGATTAGTTTGGACTCGGTCCAAGGGGTGGAGGGGTCGCGCATGAGAATTCGACGCGTCGATATTCAAAATTTCCGCGGTATCAAGTTTGCGTCGTGGCGACTACCTAAAGAGCGTAGTTTCCTCGCTCTCATTGGCCCCGGCGACTCAACCAAGACGACGCTCCTGACGGCTATCGAGCGAACACTTCACGACCGGGCGGGTATGACGTTCGTCGACACGGACTTCTACGGCGCGAAGGTCGATGAGCCCATTCGGATCCGGGTGGCGGTGGCCGATCTGCCAGACCAGCTCATCACGATGGACACTTTTGGCACCTTCCTTTCTGGGATCGACGACGCGGGTGAGTGGTCGCACGACCCGACCAGCGAGTCCGAACGGTGCGTGATCGTGGAACTGCTCGTCGAGGCTGATCTTGAGCCAGTGTGGCAGTCCTACCGTCCGCCATTGGGCGGGCCAGACGTCCAAGAGGATGATCCGCATCCGGTGCGCTCGGCGCAACGCGCTCGGATAACTGCGTACCGCATCGACGACCGTATCGACGCGCACCTTCGTTGGTCGTCGTCATCGTCGCTGGGGAAGCTCACTTCTAAGCGCGGCAACACCAAGGCGACCTTGACTGCTGCAAACCGGGCTGCGCGGGACGCAGCCTCGGCTGCCGTCACAGATGACCTTAAAGTTCTTGCACGTGAGGTACAGGAAGCAGTGCACACCATCGGGACCGCCAGGTTCGATGATTTGAAGCCTGGCCTTGATGTATCGCTGTCCAATACGCGTGGCAACCTAGCTCTGTTCGAGGGGGACGTACCACTCACCAATTTCGGACTGGGTACCCGCCGGCTAACGGGTGCTGCGACCCAACAACTCGCCAACGGAGGCTCCGCCACTCTGCTGGTCGACGAGGTGGAATACGGCCTAGAACCACACCGCCTGGTTCATCTACTTTCTTATTTAAAAGACAAAGACGCGTTTTCGCAGGTCTTCATCACCACCCACTCGCCGACCGCGTTGCGCCATCTCGAACCGGACGACCTGGCGATGGTTCGCGCGACAGCGGCTGGGACCACTTACGTTCGATCACTTGGCGATCCCCCCAGTTTGCGGCCGTTGCTCAAGACCAGCCCTGAAGCGTTTCTGTCACGGCGGATCGTGATCAATGAAGGCAAGACCGAGTACGGGGTCGTACTCCGACTCCTGCAGAAGTGGGACGACCGCCTGGAACAGGCCGTCCCCTCGGCCGCCCTAGGGGTCGTGGCGTTGGAGGGCAACGGCGGAACCGGTTCATGCAAGTGGGCGAAGGAATTCCTCAGTGTCGGATATGAAGTCGTGCTGTTCATCGATAGCGACGATTCAAACGCGAACGCGTTAGTGTCTGACGTGCAAACACTCGGCGGAGTGGTGGTGCAGTGGCCCGACGGCGCGTGCATCGAATCAGCCGTCTGCGCGCAACTCGATGAGACGGGCCTCAACGGCTACATCGCTGCGGCACTCGAGGTCGCCGAGGACGCAGATGCCGCGAAGCAGTCGTTTAGCGACAACCTGCGCACGTACGCCGTTGTCAACTCCGTTACACCTCAAGGTGTCGAGCTTCTGGATATAAACACCTGGACAGCCGCAGGCATCGACCTGGACGCCTGCCGGTCAGCGATCGCTCTAGTGTCGAAGTCCAAAAGCTGGTTCAAGCGCGTCGACAAGGGCCAACGCCTAGGCACCTTCATCCTTGAAACCCCTCCTTTGCAGACGGGCAAGTTCAAGGCAACAATCGACCAACTCCGCGCTGCGATCTACGCAGAGTCGCTCGCCGGTGAGGCGCTCACCCAACCCCTCGATGACGACCATGCACAGTCGGAGACACGGGAGAGGCAGCCAGGTACCCACCCAGGTGCCGTATCCGGACCTGCCCATGCCTGAAGAGGTATCAACTGAATTGGCGACGGATGCAGCATCATTCGCGATGAGTCTGCCAGCCTCCGTCGAAATGCCGGCAGGCGCTGGGAAGACCCATCTGTTGGCTGCGACAACCAAGCACATCATTGATTGTGGCGGTCGCGCTTTAGTGTTAACCCACACCAACGCAGGCGTGCATGCCATCAATGCACGCCTCAAGAGATTCGGCATCACCAAGGGAGTGCAGGTCTCGACCATCGCCTCCTTCGCGTTCCGCCTCGCACGGGCCTACCCTCAGTTGGGTGGCCTGCGGGTCCCCAAATTGATGGTCCCAGCCCAGGCCCAGTATTACGTCAGCGCAGCCATCAAAGTCGCACAGAGCAGACACATCCATGCAGTGCTGCGTGCATCGTTCACTCATCTGCTGGTAGACGAGTATCAGGACTGCAGCGAGACGCAGCACGCGTTCGTATTGGCTCTTCGTGCAGCTATCCCAGCAGCCGGAGTACTTGGCGACCCATTGCAGGCCATCTTCGGCTTCAATGAACGGCTCGCCGACTGGCCGACCGTACAGACACAATTCCCATCACACCCTACGACGATCAAGCCCCACAGATGGTCCGGCCACAACGAGGCGCTTGGCAACTGGTTGTTGGAGATTCGTCCACGCATGGTCCCCGGCCACGTTGTGAGGTGGACCAACGTTGCTCTACCGGAGGGTGTGACGTTTCAGAACATCTCTGACGACCCCACGGGCGTTACGGAAGCAGCCTTGGCGACCCGCCCCGAGAACGAGACCGTGCTCATCATCGCTCCCCGCGCCAACACTGCGCGAACGATCGCAGGAGACCTTCGAGGGATATTTACCGTGATGGAGGAAATGGCCGGGAAGTACATGGCGCAGCGCCTAGAAAACCTAGCGACGATGAGCCCAATCGATTACCCGCTCTGGCTATTCGATCTGACCAAATCATGCCACTGCAACCACGGCGTCCTCGACACACAGACCCTGCGCAAACGCTACGCGAACGGGAAGTCCGGGGGCGATTTGCTCAAGGGCGGTGCTGGCGGTAGAGCCGGCGCCGAACCTGCTATCCGCGCCTTCGATTCGATCGTATCGAACCCAACGCTAGGGACTCTGGCGGCTGCAATGAGCGTCGTTCCCACATCACCAGTGCTACGACTGCATTCACACGAAGCGTGGTACGACATTCAGGCATCGATCCGTGGAGCCATAGCTCACGGAGATGACCCCGGGGTGCTGCTCGAAGAGCTTGCGAAGGTCCGTGAAGTGCTCAGGCACGCTGGGAGACGCGAACGAAGGCGCATCATCTCCCGCACCCTCTTGGTGAAGGGGCTGGAATACGATCACGTCATCATCGCGAACGTCAATGAGCATGCCAGCATCAACGATCTGTACGTGGCGTTGTCGCGCGCCAGAAAGACAATCAAAATCCTGGGAGTCAGCGACAGCCTGCGGCTGCACCAATCACGCAACGGCCGCTAAAGGCCCACGAAGCCGGCGACCGCTCCAAATCAACAGACCTCCCGGCGCGCCGCCCGGCAGTCTCAGCAGGTTCTATCGAGACACTTCGATCCGCTCGCCGGGCGCTGCACCCAGTGTCAGGGGTCGGAGGGGTTCACTGTGCGCGGCACGAAGCCTGACGACCGAAGGCTAGATACCGCAGTACATACCGCAGTGGTTCCGTTTCACCTCGGCACTCACCAACGCTGCCAACTCCAAACTCGCAGTTCCGGGCAATATCTTCAACCGCTACCGTCTGCGTCAAACACGACAAACGTCCAATTCAGAGGATTTTAAGTCCGCTGCCTCTGCCAATTGGGCTATGGGGGCTGTCTCGGATGAGACCTTATTTCATGACGTCGGTCCTGATGGAATCGCGTTCGGCCTGAGCCGAGCGACCCAGCCACAGTCAGTCGATCAGACTGAAGTCGGCGGGCTTCCAGGTCCCGTCGAAGGCCGGCTTGTCGGGGCCGTATATGCGGAAGTAGGCGAACCAGCCCCGCCCCGGAATCGTCTGAATCCACCGGTCGGCATGTTCGGCGGGGGCGGTCGGGCCGAAGTACAGGTCGACGGTGTCGCCGGTCAGGTCTTTCAGCTCGAACAGCGACCGGAGCGCGGCGTTGGCCTGGTCGGTCTGGACTTGGCTGCGGGTCTCGGCGTCGTAGACGGTCACCGACCAGAACAGGTGGGCCGGGACCGGGAGCGGCACTGTCAGCCGGTAGCTGTTCGAACCGTCCAGGTAGGCGCCGGAGCCGTCGCGCAGGCCCAGCCAGTACAGCGAGCCCGCACCCGGATCGCGGCGGAACATCGCCGGTGAGGTGGCGATGGCCTGGAAGAACCACTTGTCGAGCGCGTAGGTGTCGCGGTAGTCGTCCGTGTCGAACGTGCCGTTCTCGAACCGCAGACTGACCCATTCCCACAGCCGATCCGGCCACACGATCCGCTCGGGCCGCCGGTCGGCAAACCCCTCCGCCCGCATCTGCGCGAACCCGATCTGGGCGGCCTGCTCGAAGATCGCCGTCATCCGGGCATCGGGCGCGAATGCCACGCCCTTGGCGATGCCGAGGGCAGCCAGGTCGCCGTAGTGCGGACGGCTGTCGGCCAGCGCCGGCTCGGAGTCGACGACGCGATGGAGCACTTCCCAGAACTTCATCGTCTGCTCGTAGACGTGCGGTGTGGTGTCCTGCGGCATCTCGGTCATGTCGAACCACGCGGGCGGCGTCCAGTCCGGTCCGGCGTCCAACGGGTACACCTTCACTTCGCGGATTCGCCCCATGGCCGTCTTGACGTCACCGCGCTCGGGCAGTGAGCGCAGCGCTCCGATGACGCGAAATGAATCAGACTGCCCCACTTGATGATCCGCCGGGACAGCGCCTTGGTAGCCCGGGGGCAACAGCAGGTGTTTGCCACCGCGGCCGCCGTCGGGCCCCGGCAAGCCCATGTCGAAGATCCAGCGTTGGTGGAGATCGAGTGCGGCGCCGATGAAGGGCCCGGGCGGTAGCTCGATGACCATCGGACCGGCGTGTAGGTCCAGCAGCAACGCGCCGTACGGAGTGTCGGAGTTCAGCGTATAGCCGACATGGTGCGGGAGGGTTTCCATGTAGCCGAACGCGTGGTTGGGCCGGACGCCCACCGCGGCGGTGCCGTCGAAGATCGCGGCTCCCGACACCGAACGATAGAAGTAGCGGTACATCGCGACCGCGCGGTTGAGATCCAAATAGTCGTAGGCCGTCGCTGAAGCCTCAGGGCCGGGGAATCCGCCTTCTGACATACGACCACCCTAGTGCGCGTCGCGCGAATGCCTGTTTGAATGGTGAGGAATCGGGGGGAATGACAATGCCGAGCACCATCGCGAATTCCATTGCTGTCGTTGCCGAACGGATCGCATCGCTCCTCGGCCCACGCCTGATGCGGTTGATCGCACGGTTCAACAAGTACGTGACGAACCCGCTGCAGCGAATGTGGGCACCGCGTCTGCCGTACATGGCGGTCATCGAGCACACCGGCCGTAAGTCGGGTAGATCGTTCCGCACGCCGGTCATGGCGTTCGTCGGCGACGGCACCGTCTCAGTGGTGCTGAATTACGGCACGCAGTCGGACTGGGTGCGCAATGTGCAGGCGGCGGGCTCGGCCGGCGTGGTGCACCGGGGCAAGCACTATAGCCTCACCGAGCCCCGCATCCTGCCCGGCGACTCCCCAAACCAGAAAGCACGCCTCGTCGCCAACCTGGCGCTACCGCGAGTGTGAGCTTGTGTGCGAGTTTCGTCGAGAACTTCGCACACAAGCCCACGTTCGACGGATCAGGAAGCGGTCGGCTGAGCCGAGACGACAACCACCGGCCGCGGGAAACGCAGTGTGGCGCAAGCGTCGTCGAGCGTTTCGTCGATCGCGTTCGCCACCTCGGACAGATCGCCGGGGCCCGCCCCGAAGGTCAGGCCACACCCGCCGAGCGCGATGCGCGTCAGCACAACACCGTGAGTACGACGGATCTGGGTCATCTCCAAAAGCATGTCCCCGATCGCCGCGGAGTAGCTCACGAAATGGTGCTCGTCCGGCCCGATCTCGCTGTACAAACCCACGAGTTCGAACCGACGGCAGTCCGCCACCGATGCAGCCAAGCCGCCGCGACCCATGCTCACGAGCACCCGGTGCCCACGCCGGCCGGTCGCTGCCAGCACATCGACCTGAGCTGGCCCGTTGACGACGACGCGACCGACCCCGAGGTTGGCGGCGCAGATCACGAGCTCGTCGGCGGTCAGACCGGCGCCGTGTGCGGTCATGCGGATCGGATGAATGCCTGCCCCGACGGCCACCGCGAGTTCTCGGCCATCCCGAACATCAACCGCCACACTGTGATCCCTCGCCCACCGCGCCACCACCGCATTGCGCAGCGCCATGGCGGGCAACACCAACTCCACCATGCCGAGCGACCGGCGACTGACCGCACAGCGCCGCAAGGTTTCCCGGTCCTGCGGGGGATCCGCGGGCCGGGACGAGACGGAACGCTTGGACAGGAATGTCGCCGAGAATGTCACAACTCGACCGTCCACGAGACGGGCCATACCGGCCAGTGTCCTGACGAACTCTTGACGCGCCCTGTGTGGACCTTGACGATCTGCTTAGCTCGTCCTCCGCCACACCGTCCCGCGCCGCTCGTACTCCAGAACCTCCTCGACCGCGATGGCGACATCAGCGCTCAGCTGCCGCTGTATGAGCCATAACGCCAGGTCCAGCCCAGAGGTCACGCCGCCGGACGTGACCAGATCGCCGTCGTCCACGATCCGCGCCTTGGTGATGATGCCGCCCTCCCGCTCGAGCTGCTCGAGCAGCCGGTGATGTGTTGTGCATGGCCGGTTTCGGGTGATCCCGGCCGCCGAGAGCAACATCGCGCCGACGCACACCGACGTCACGGTGAGGCCTGGGCGTCGTGCCGCGCCCAACAGCCGAGGTAGGTGTCCGCGCGCGATCTCGCTCGGGACGCCGGGTGAACCCGGCGGTCGGCCGTAGCCACCACCGGGGACCACCAGCACATCGGCACGCTCCGGAGACCACCCGGACCGGACTTCAATTGTGGTGCCGGACATGAGCACAACTGCACCCGGATCGGCACCTGTCACCAGTTCGACCTCGGCGCGCGGGTCGAAATGCGTGGCGTAGCCGAAGACCTCCAACGGCGCGAAGATGTCCATGTCGTCCACACCGTCGAAGGCCAGAATCTGTACCCGCCACGGCGCCTCTGTGGGCGGGCCCGACGCAGGTGCATTCGGACCGGCCAAGAATCCCGCGGCGGTGGCAGCGCTGAATCCGGCACCTGCCCGCAGCACCGCGCGCCGATTCACGAGCACTTATCGAAGACCACCGTCGTCACAGCGAAAAGTAGGGGTCATCGATCACGTACCGCCAGGACCCGCCGCTGCCGCGCCGGGCAACCTCGGTCGAAGTGGAAGTGGAGGCGCCGCCCACACCCGAGACCGTGGCGTCGTTGGAGATCAGCGCGAGATCTCCCACCACATGCACGCGACGGCTCCGCAGTTCGATCTTCGCTCCGGAATTGATCATCGCGCTGAGCGAATCCTCGATCGCCGCCGTGCCGGAGCGTGCGGCCCCGCGACTCGGAAAAAACAGTGCGGCAGGCTCATACAGCGACATCACCGCGTCGAGATCACCCGCATTGAAGTACTGCATGAACAGTGACGCCAGCTCGTCCGGTTGCGCGGCCGCGGCGCGAACGGAGCCGATTGTCACCGGGCGATCGTTCCAGCCGGCGTTCTCGACGGCGTCGAACCACGTGGTCGGTGCATGCTTCGGGTAATACAGCTGGCAGAGCTGTCCGGGAAACGTGAACCAGCTACCTTTTTCCGGGTTGTCGTTCACCTGCTTGGCGAGCATTTCCCCGAACACGTACCCGAGATTGTGGCGCGGCCACACCGCATGCACCCGATCCGCGAAACCGTCCGGCAGCAATTCGCGCTTCAGTCCGACGATGTCGGCTCCGGTGCCCATTTGCATGAGGCCCTCGACAATCCCGAAACGAGGTGCGATGCCGTCGCTGGTGTGCAGCGCGACCGCGTTCCACACCGTCTGCACTCGTGCCTCGTCCATACCTTTGCCCTTGAGGAATTCCGCAGCGGCGTCGGCTCCGTCAAGCTCAAAACGCTGGTTGCCGTTGGCATAGTCGACCGCCCCCAGATCGTGCAGCATGCAGCTGAGGTAGAGCAGTTCGTCGTCGTAGTCGGCGTCGGCGCGAAAACCGTTGACAGCGGCCAGCTCCCGCGCATAAAGATAGGCGCGCACGCAGTGGTTGTAGACCAGCGTTGGCGACACCTCGGCGACCAACGCGTCCGCCGCGACGGCAAGCTCCGTGGTGGGTAGGCCGAACTGGGTCCGGTCGATTTCTTGAACTGTCATAGTGCTCCTTCCGGAATGTGCGCACCCAGTGTGTGCCCGGAAGTAGCGGCCGCCCCAGCGGCCAGATGGCCAACAAGTGAGAAAATCTGGCCACGACGTCGGCCGCGCTATCTGGCGCGGTACTCAGCCGGCCCTGGCGGCACCGGCATGGTGAAAACTGTTGCGGTAGGCCAGAGGAGACGTATGCGTCAGGCGCGCGAAGTGGTAGCGCAGCGTCGTCGCGGCGCCGAAGCCGGCCTCCTCGGCGATTCGGTCGATTGACAGGTCGGTGGTCTCGAGCAACTGCTGTGCGCGATGCACCCGGGCGCGCAGCAGCCACTGTAAGGGCGTGGTGCCGATCTCCGCGCGAAAGCGGCGAGTCAAGCTGCGCACACTGATCGCCCCGTGCGCGGCAATGTCGTCGAGGGTGAGCGGGCGGTGCAGGTTGGCTTGCATCCAGTCGAGAACCGGTTGCAGCGTGTCGGGGCTCTGCGGATCGGTGTGAGCGATGAACTGCGCCTGCCCGCCGTCCCGTTGCGGCGGCATCACGATCCGCCGTGCGGTATCGGCGGCCACCGTGGCACCGAGATCCCGGCGAACCATGTGCAGGCACAGATCGAGCCCGGCCGACGCCCCGGCCGACGTGAGCACCGCGCCGTTGTCGATGAACAGCACCGAAGCGTCGACCTCGACAAACGGGTACCGGCGCGCCAGTTCGGCGGCGTATTCCCAGTGCGTCGTCGCCCGCTGCCCGTCGAGCAGTCCGGTCGCGGCGAGGGTGAACGCGCCCACGCAGATCGAAGCCATCCGTGCGCCACGGGCCGCGGCCGCCTGTAGCGCGTCGCGGACGGGGTCGGCCGGTTCACTGAAGAAGCCGACTTGGCCGGGCACGACGACCGTGTCGGCGCCGGCCACGGCGTCGAGATCCCAATCCGTCTCCAGTCGCACCGCACCGTGCATCGGAGCGATGACGCTGGAACCGCCGATCGTCACGACGCGGATGTCGTAGTGATCGGCTCCGCTGACCGAGTTGGCCGCGCCGAACACGAAACCCGGAAGCATGACCTCGAATCCGAGCGCATTGTCGAAGGCCAAGACCGCAACGATCGCCATGGCCGGAACTTAGCAGGTAGGCATAAAACAGACACACCGCCATCTCCCCGCTCGAGGACCGTTAAGGACTGCTGCGCAGCCGTAAGGAAACCGTCAAGACGCAGTTCACGCTTCTGAACTGGGCAGATCCTGGTTCAGGCCGCCGAAATCCGGAGGCCCGTAAACGTGGAGACAAGATGTCTGTACTCATCTACACAGCGCTGACGGTGGCGATCTTCGCGCTGCTCGGCCTGGTGCAGAGGCTGGTCGAGCGCCAGTGATCGAAAATGTCGTCGGCTTGATTCTCGCGATTCTCATCGCCGTATTCATCTTCGCCGCACTGCTGTTTCCCGAGAGGTTCTAGTGACTACCACTACCGCGGGGATCGTGTTCCTCGCGTCGCTCGTCGTGGCCATAGCACTGGTCCACGTGCCGCTGGGCGACTACATGTACCGCGTCTACACCGGCCAAAAAGATTCGCGGGCAGAACGATTCGTCTACCGGGCCATCGGCGCCGACCCGAAGTCCGAGCAGACCTGGGGCTCGTATGCCCGCAGCGTGCTCGCCTTCTCCGCCGTGAGCCTGCTGTTCCTGTTCTTCTTCCAGCTGATCCAGGGCCGGCTTCCACTGCACCTCAACGATCCCGGCACCCCGATGACCCCGGCGCTCGCGTGGAACACCGCCGTCAGCTTCGTCACCAACACCAACTGGCAGGCCTACTCCGGTGAGTCCACCCAGGGCCATCTGGTGCAGATGGCCGGGCTCGCCGTGCAGAACTTCGTCTCGGCCGCGGTCGGCATGGCCGTCGCCATCGCATTGGTGCGCGGTTTCGCGCGCCGGCACACCGGTGAGCTCGGCAATTTCTGGGTGGACCTGGTGCGCGGCATCCTCCGCATCCTGCTACCCATCTCGATCGTCGGCGCGCTCGTGCTGATCGCCGGCGGCGTCATCCAGAACTTCGCGCTGCATGACCAGGTGATCACCACGCTCAACGGCGCCCAGCAGACCATCCCTGGCGGCCCGGTCGCGAGCCAGGAGGTAATCAAGGAACTCGGCACCAACGGCGGCGGCTTCTTCAACGTCAACTCCGCGCATCCGTTCGAGAACCCGACGACGTGGACCAACTGGTTCGAGATCTTCCTGATCCTGCTCATCCCCTTCTCGCTGCCCCGCACGTTCGGCCGCATGGTCAACAGCACGAAGCAGGGGTTCGCGATCGCCGCGGTCATGGGCGTGATCGCGACCGCGAGCATCAGCCTGACCATGCTGTTCCAGTTGCAGCATCACGGCACCGTTCCGACCGCCGTCGGCGCGGCCATGGAAGGCGTCGAGCAGCGCTTCGGGGTGGCCGATTCGGCGGTGTTCGCGGCGTCGACGACGCTGACGTCGACGGGTGCGGTCAACTCGTTCCACGACTCGTACACGAGCCTGGGCGGGCTGATGACGATGTTCAACATGCAGCTCGGCGAAGTCGCACCGGGCGGTGTCGGCTCGGGCCTGTACGGCATGTTGATCCTCGCGATCATCACGGTCTTCGTCGCGGGCCTCATGGTCGGGCGCACCCCGGAATACCTCGGCAAGAAGATCACGCCGCGCGAAATCAAGCTTGCGGCAAGCTATTTCCTGGTCACGCCGTTGATCGTGTTGACCGGGACCGCGGTCGCCATGGCCATGCCCGGTCAACGGGCCGGCATGCTCAACACCGGGCCGCACGGCCTGTCGGAAGTGCTGTACGCGTTCACCTCCGCGGCCAACAACAACGGCTCGGCGTTCGCGGGCATCAGCGTCAACACCGAGTGGTACAACACCGCACTGGGTCTGGCGATGGTGTTCGGCCGCTTCCTGCCCATCATCCTGGTGCTGGCACTGGCCGGATCGCTGGCCAGCCAGGGCACCACCCCCGCATCGATCGGCACCCTGCCCACCCATCGACCGCAGTTCGTCGGGATGGTCGTGGGCGTCACTCTCATCCTGGTGGCCCTGACCTTCCTGCCGATGCTGGCACTCGGGCCCCTCGCCGAAGGAATCCACTGACATGTCCAACCCCCGCACCTCCGTGCCCCTCGAGCGTCACGCTGGAGTGGCTGCCGGGCCCGAGAGCCACTCTGGCGTGACAAACAAGGGCCAAGTGACCCACACGCCAGGCAAACCCAAGCCCGCCAAGTCCGTGCAAGGCGGCCTGCTCGACCCGACCATGCTGTGGCGCTCACTGCCCGACGCGCTGCGCAAGCTCGATCCGCGCACGCTGTGGCGCAACCCGGTGATGTTCATCGTGGAGATCGGCGCGGTCTGGTCCACGATCCTCGCGATCGTCGACCCGACGTGGTTCGGCTGGCTGATCGTCGTATGGCTCTGGTTGACGGTGATTTTCGCGAATCTGGCCGAGGCCGTTGCCGAGGGCCGCGGCAAGGCGCAGGCCGAGACGCTGCGAAAGACCAAGGCCGACACCATGGCCCGCCGGCTGAGCGACTCCGGAGCCGAGGAATCCATCCCGGCGCCGCAACTCCGGCAGGGCGACATCGTCGTGGTCGAGGCCGGCCAGACGATCCCTGGTGACGGTGACGTCGTGGAAGGCATTGCCTCGGTGGACGAATCGGCCATCACCGGCGAATCCGCACCCGTCATCCGGGAATCTGGTGGTGACCGCTCGGCCGTCACCGGCGGCACCACGGTGCTGTCCGACCGCATCGTCGTCAAGATCACGCAGAAGCCCGGCGAGAGTTTCATCGACCGGATGATCGCCCTCGTCGAAGGCGCCAACCGGCAGAAGACGCCGAACGAGATCGCGCTCAACATCTTGTTGTCGGCGCTGACGATCATCTTCGTGTTCGCCGTCGCGACCCTGCAGCCGTTGGCGATCTACTCCAAGGCCAACAACCCGGGTGTGCCGGACAGCCTCGCGCTCACCGCAAATGGCGTGAGCGGCATCGTGATGGTGGCGTTGCTGGTCTGTCTGATCCCGACGACGATCGGCGCGCTGCTGTCGGCGATCGGCATCGCCGGGATGGACCGGCTCGTGCAGCGCAATGTGCTGGCCATGTCGGGCCGTGCGGTCGAGGCGGCAGGCGATGTGAACACCCTGCTGCTCGACAAGACCGGCACGATCACGCTCGGAAACCGGCAGGCCGCGGCGTTCGTCCCGCTGACCGGGGTGTCGGCCGAGCAGCTCGCCGACGCCGCACAGCTGTCGAGCCTGGCCGACGAAACCCCCGAGGGCCGTTCGATTGTGGTGTTCGCGAAGCAGGAGTACGGGCTGCGCGCCCGCACGCCCGGTGAGCTCGCCACGGCCACGTGGATCGAGTTCAGCGCCACCACCCGCATGTCGGGTGTGGACCTGGACGGGCACAAGCTGCGCAAGGGCGCGGCGAGCGCGGTCGCGGACTGGGTGCGCTGCGAGGGCGGGGTCGTGCCTGCCGAACTGGGCAACATCGTCGACGGCATCTCGGCGGCAGGCGGCACACCCCTGGTCGTCGGCCAGGTGACCGACAAGGCCGAAGTGCTCGGCGTCATCCATCTCAAAGACGTCGTCAAGCAGGGCATGCGGGAGCGGTTCGACGAGATGCGCCGCATGGGCATCCGCACCGTGATGATCACCGGTGACAATCCGTTGACCGCCAAGGCTATCGCGGACGAGGCCGGGGTCGACGACTTCCTGGCCGAGGCCACGCCGGAGGACAAGCTGGCACTCATCAAAGAGGAGCAGGCCGGTGGCCGACTCGTCGCGATGACCGGCGACGGCACCAACGACGCGCCCGCACTCGCCCAGGCCGACGTGGGCGTCGCGATGAACACCGGTACCTCGGCGGCCAAAGAGGCCGGCAACATGGTCGATCTCGACTCCGACCCCACCAAGCTGATCGAGATCGTCGAGATCGGAAAGCAGTTGCTCATCACGCGGGGCGCGTTGACGACATTCTCGATCGCCAACGACATCGCGAAGTACTTCGCGATCATCCCGGCGCTGTTCGTCGGCCTGTTCCCGGGCCTGGATCTGCTGAACATCATGCGGCTGCACAGCCCGCAGTCGGCGATCCTGTCGGCGGTGATCTTCAACGCGATCGTGATCGTGGCGCTGATCCCCCTGGCGCTCAAGGGCGTCCGCTACACCCCGAGCAGCGCGTCAAAGCTGTTGAGCCGCAACCTCTACCTCTACGGCCTCGGCGGCATCATCGCGCCGTTCATCGGCATCAAACTGATCGACCTGGTTATCCAACTTCTTCCCGGGATGTCCTGACATGCAATTCACCAATTTGGTCCGCCAGCATGCAGCCGCGCTACGCGCACTGCTCGTGCTCACCGTGATCCTCGGTATCGCCTATCCGGTGTTCATCTGGCTGGTCGCGCAACTGCCGGGCCTCAACCACAAGGCCGACGGATCGATCATCGAAGCCGACGGAAAGCCTATGGGCAGCAACCTGATCGGCCAGCTGTTCACCGACGCCGACGGCAATCCCCTGCCGCAGTACTTCCAGAGCCGCCCGTCCGCGGCCGGGGACGGATACGACCCGATGGCGACGAGCGCAAGCAACCTGGGCCCCGAGAGCATCGTCGACCAACCGGACAAGCCGAGCCTGCTGACGCTGGTGTGCCAGCGGAGCCAGGCCGTCGGGGAACTCGACGGGGTCAGCGGAGCCCGCCCGTTCTGCACGGGAGACGGTGTCGGCGCGGTGCTCTCGGTGATCGGCCCGCGGGACTCCCGCGGAAACGTGATCCACCCGACCCGCGTGGTCAGCGTCAACGAGCCGTGCGATACGACGAAGACGCCGTTCCTCAACACCTACGAGGGCGTGCGGGTGGAATGCGCACAACCCGGCGAGGATTCCAGCGCCGGCCAGATCGTGCCGATCCACGGCAGTGCCGATGCGCAGGTGCCTGCCGACGCCGTCACCGCCAGTGGCAGCGGACTCGATCCGCACATCTCGCCCGCCTACGCCGATCTGCAGGTCAACCGGGTCGCCGAGGCCCGCGGCCTGGCGCCCGAGCAGGTCCGCCAACTGGTCGCGCAGCACACCGACGGCCGCACGCTCGGGTTCCTCGGCGAGCCCCGCGTCAACGTGCTGGAACTGAACATCGCGCTCGACGCTTTGTCCGCAGGTGGATGATGGGCTGGTGAGTACGTCGGCGCCGGCCACAAAACGCGGGGAGCTGCGCATCTATCTGGGCGCAGCTCCCGGCGTCGGCAAGACGTACGCGATGCTCGGGGAGGCCCATCGTCGCCTGGAACGCGGAACCGATCTGGTGGCCGCGGTGGTCGAGACACACGGACGCAGGAAAACCGCCGAACTGCTCGACGGCATCGAGGTCATCCCGCCGCGCTACATCGAGTACCGGGGCGGCCGCTTCCCCGAGCTCGACGTGCCCGCCGTGCTGGCCCGCAAGCCACAGGTCGTGCTGGTCGACGAGCTCGCCCACACCAACACGCCCGGCAGCAAGAACGCCAAGCGCTGGCAGGACATCGAGGAACTCCTCGACGCCGGTATCACCGTGATTTCCACGGTGAACGTGCAGCACCTGGAAAGCCTCAACGACGTCGTCACCGGCATCACCGGCATCGAGCAACAGGAGAAGGTGCCCGACGAGGTGGTGCGGGCCGCCGACCAGATCGAGCTCGTCGACATCACGCCGGAAGCTCTGCGGCGCAGGTTGTCCCACGGCAACGTGTATGCGCCCGAGCGGATCGACGCCGCGCTGTCCAACTACTTCCGCCGCGGAAACCTCACCGCGCTGCGGGAATTGGCGCTGTTGTGGCTGGCCGACCAGGTCGACGCCGCGCTGGCCAAGTACCGCGCCGACAACAAGATCACCGACACGTGGGAGGCGCGCGAACGCGTGGTCGTCGCGGTCACCGGTGGACCGGAGTCGGAAACCTTGGTGCGCAGGGCATCCCGCATCGCCTCGAAATCCAGTGCCGAGCTCATGGTGGTGCATGTCGTACGCGGCGATGGGCTGTCGGGTGTGTCGGCACCGCAGATGGGCCGGGTCCGCGAACTGGCGACGAGCCTGGGCGCGACGCTGCACACCGTCGTCGGCGACGATGTGCCCACCGCGCTGCTGGATTTCGCGCGTGACATGAACGCGACGCAGCTGGTGCTGGGCACCTCGCGGCGCTCACGGTGGGCACGGATCTTCGACGAGGGCATCGGCTCGACGGTCGTGCAGCAGTCCGAGAAGATCGACGTCCACATGGTGACCCACGAGGCCGCCAAGCGCGGCTTCCGGTGGTCATCGACCACGCCCCGGCAACGGCACGTCGCGTCCTGGCTTGCCGCCCTGGTGGTTCCGTCGGCGATCTGCGTTCTGACGGTCGCGCTGCTCGACCCGCTGCTCGGCGTCGGCGGTGAAAGCGCGCTGTTCTTCGTCGGCGTGCTCGTCGTCGCACTGCTCGGCGGTGTCGCGCCCGCCGCGCTGTCGGCGGTGCTGTCCGGGCTGCTGCTCAACTACTTCCTGATCAACCCCAGACACACATTTACGATCTCCGACCCCGACAGCGCGCTCACGATCGTCGTGCTGCTTGCCGTGGCGGTGGCCGTCGCCGCCCTGGTGGACGGCGCGGCCAAACGCGCCCGAGAAGCCCGGCGGGCCTCGCAGGAGGCCGAACTGCTGGCGCTGTTCGCCGGGTCGGTGCTGCGGGGAGCCGACGTGGCGGCCCTGCTCGAACGGGTGCGTGAGACGTACAGCCAGCGGGCGGTGAGCCTGCTGCGCGAGAACGACGGCCGCCCCGCCATCGTCAGCTGTGTGGGCCAGGATCCGTGTGTACAGGTCGACACCGCCGATACCGCCATCGAGGCCGGTGACAACGAGTTCTGGCTGCTGATGGCCGGGCGCAAGTTGTCCGCACGAGACCGCCGCGTGTTGACCGCGGTGGCCAAACAGGCGGCCGGGCTTGTCCGGCAACGGGAACTCACCGAAGAAGCCGGCAAGGCCAACGCGATCGCCAAGGCCGACGAACTGCGCCGCTCACTACTCTCTGCCGTCAGCCACGATCTACGCACGCCGCTCGCCGCGGCCAAGGCCGCGGTGTCGAGCCTGCGCAGCGACGACGTCGACTTCTCCCCCGAGGACACCGCCGAACTCCTTGCCACGATCGAGGAGTCGGTCGACGCGCTGACCGCACTGGTCGGCAACCTGCTCGACTCGTCGCGGCTGGCCGCCGGAGTCGTGCGACCGGAGTTGCGCGCGGTGTACCTCGAGGAGACCGTGCAGCGGGCACTGCTGGGAATCAGTAGGGGCGCCACGGGCTTCGGCCGCGAGGGTTTGGACCGGGTCAAGGTCGAGGTGGGTGACTCGGTGGCCATGGCCGACGGTGGCCTGCTGGAGCGGGTGCTGGCCAACCTGATCGACAACGCGTTGCGCTACGCCGTCGACGGGCCCGTGCGGGTGACTGCGGGACGCGTCGGCAACCGCATCCTGATCGCGGTGATCGACGAGGGACCAGGTGTCCCGCGGGGTACTGAGGAAGCATTGTTCGCGCCGTTTCAGCGGCTCGGCGACCACGACACGAGCAGCGGTGTCGGGCTGGGCCTTTCGGTGGCCAAGGGTTTCGTCGAGGCGATGGGTGGCACGATCTCGGCCACCGACACCCCGGGCGGCGGACTCACCGTCGAAATCGACTTGGCGGCACCGGCATGACGGTCAAGACCAGAGTTCTGGTGATCGACGACGAGCCGCAGATCCTGCGGGCCCTGCGCATCAACCTGTCGGTGCGTGGCTATGAGGTCAGGACGGCGGCCACCGGGGCCGAGGCATTGCGCAGTGCGGCCGACCACCGCCCCGACGTCATCGTGCTCGACCTCGGGCTGCCCGACATGTCGGGTATCGACGTGCTCGCGGGGCTGCGCGGCTGGCTTTCGGCCCCGGTGATCGTGCTCTCGGCGCGTACGGATTCCTCCGACAAGGTCGAGGCGCTCGACGCGGGTGCCGACGACTACGTGACCAAACCCTTTGGTATGGACGAGTTTCTGGCCAGGCTCCGCGCCGCGGTACGCCGGGCGACGGTGACCGAAACCGATCAGCCGGTGATCGAAACCTCGTCGTTCACAGTCGATCTCGCTGCCAAGAAGGTCACCAAGAACAACGCCGAGGTACACCTCACCCCGACGGAGTGGGGAATGCTGGAGATGCTCGTGCGCAACCGCGGGAAACTGGTCGGCCGCGAGGAGCTGCTGCGCGAGGTGTGGGGCCCGGCCTATGCCAAAGAGACCCACTATTTGCGGGTGTATCTCGCGCAGCTGCGCCGCAAACTCGAAGACGACCCGTCACACCCGGTTCACCTGCTGACCGAGGCCGGTATGGGTTACCGATTCCAAGAGTGAATTCTCTGCGACGAGCAGTGGTGGATGTCCCGAAACGGCAGGCCCTTCGGGTACGTTGGCCACTGCTCGCGGAGATCAGGGAGTCGGACGATGTTCGAACACGTCAAGTTCATGGTCGGCTTTGCCGGCGCCTACCGCCGGTCACGAAGTGCAGGCGCCGACCACGGCGATGCCCTCGACACCGCCGCGCGCGACATGATGTTGCGCAAACTGGACGACCGGGACGAGCCGACGGCAGACCCGCTTCCCGAGCCGGTCGCCGGGATCTGGCGGGACCCGGAATCGACATGTGCACTGGCCGACGGTGCCTGGTTCGGCGACGGATCGTTCGAGATCACGAGCAAACACATCAGTGTGCTGCGGCAGATGCGGTTCGGCTGGGACGGCGCCGAACGCGGTGCGCCGATGCTCGACCCGAAACGGCCGTACGGGCGAACGGATCTGCTTGCGCAACTCAGCGAGGTTTTCGGCTCTGACGATGCGCACGAACTCGCGTGCCGGCACGTCGAGATGTTCTACGTGCTGGCCCGCGTGTTGAAACACGGCGAACTCGCGCCCGGCAGATACGCGCTCGGCAATGTCAACCCGAGCGACGTGCGCCGCGCGCTGCGCGGCTACCCCGACGTGACCGATGCCGACCTCGGCCTCGACGCCGACGGCAAGGTCGCGATCGGCGACGATCATCTACGGCTGCTGCGTGCCATCGACATCCGCTGGCCTTCGGAGTACGACTGCGAAGACCGTCTCGCGGTCGGCGAATATCCGGCGGCCGCGGCGGACCCGAAGCGACCATACGGCGACTTCACGTTCATCGAGGTCGACATGGCCCGCGTCCTCGACGTCCTGCCGCCACCACCCGTGGAGGGGCCCGCGGTCTTCGAACCCAGCCCCGAACTCGCCGCCCGCCTGCAACGCCTGCACTGGCAAATGCTCGTGGCGATACAGGTGTTCGCCGAACAGGCGAACTTGGCGCCGGGCGTCTACTCGCTCGACGGATAGCGGACGATCAGCACGTCGCCGACCGCGTCGACCGACAGCACGCGGTAACCGTAGTAGTCGAACAGCGCGGTGATCCGGTCCGCGTCGCCCTGCAGCACGACACCGGGTCCCCAGTCCCGGTGCTCGACGTGCGTGCCCACCGCGATCGCCGGTTCCTCCGACGTCGGCGGAGTGCCACCGTCCCGGCAACGATCGCAGTTGCCGCAGGGCTCGGGCAGGTAATCGCCGAAGTACGCCAACAGGAACTGGCGACGGCAGTCCGGGGTCTCGGCGTATGACCGCATCATCTCCACGCGGGTGCGGTCGACGCGTTCGCCGATCTCGGCCATCTCGACGGCCTTACGCACTGCCTCGTCCTCCGCGAGGCCGGTGCCCGAGAATCCCGACCGTTCCGATACGACGGCGCCGGCCTGCTCCAAAAGGTTGATGGACGCCGTCAACGTTTTACCCCTCACCTCGAGTTCGTTTCGAACATCCTTGAGCCGCTTGGGCTTACGCCCGCGCAGGGCCGAGTACACCTGACGAAGCAGATCCTCGTCGACGTGCCGGGTGGCGAAGAATGCACCCAACGAGAGATCTTCGGCACGGTAGAACAACACCGCACGCGCCGGCTCGTCGTCGCGGCCCGCGCGGCCGACCTGCTGGTAATAAGCGTCAACCGAATCCGGAATCGAGGCGTGCACGACGAACCGGACATTCGGCTTGTCGATTCCCATGCCGAACGCCGAGGTCGCCACCACCACGTCGACCTCGTCGGCGAGGAAGCGATTGTGGACGTCATCGCGATCGGCCGAGCCGAGGCCCGCATGGTATTCGACGGCGGCGACGCCGCGTCGCCGTAACTGGTCGGCGTAGAACGCGGTGTCCTTGCGCGTGGCGCAATACAGCAGCCCCGGACGCTCCAATCCTTCGACCGCGTCGACGACGGCCTCGCGCTTGGCCGTGTCCTCGGTGTGGTGGCGCACCTCCAAGGCGATGTTCGGCCGATCGAAGCCACCGGCGATGACGACCGGCTCACTCAGTCCGAGCAACTCGACGATCTCGCGGCGCACGACCGCCGACGCGGTCGCCGTCAGCGCCGCGACCGGCGGCCGGCCCAGACGCTCGATCGCGTCGCGGACGCGGAGATACGTCGGACGAAACTCGTGGCCCCACGCCGAGATACAGTGCGCCTCGTCGACGACGACCAGTGCCGGGCCTGCGGCGGCCAGTCTGCCCAGTACGTCGTCTTTGACCAGCTGCTCGGGCCCCAGGAACACGTAACGGGCTTCGCCTTGCTCGACTGCGGCCCACGCTTGTTTGAGCGCAGTCGCTTTCTGGCGGGAGTTGATCGCGACCGCACGCGGTGCGTCGGCGCGTTCCAGTTGCGCGATCTGATCGTGCTGCAGTGCGATAAGCGGCGATATCACGAGCACCGGCCCGGACATCAGCACCGCGGGCACCTGGTAGATCGCCGACTTACCGGCTCCGGTGGGCATGACGGCTAGCACATCGCGGTTGTCCAGGATGGCCGACATCGCCTTGACCTGCTCGGGCCGCAACGCCTCCCAGCCAAAGACTTCGGCGGCAACGGATTCCAGCGAGTGTCGGTCGCTCATCGCGTCATCAGCGACAGCACGGCTCGATTGAGCCGTCGCCGCGGCCAGCCGAGTGCGCCTGCGCCGGCCAGCGCGGCCCTTGCGGCATTGCGGCCGCACACGCCGTGCACGCCGCCGCCGGGGATGGCGCCCGCGCTGCCGAGATAGACGTTGTCGACTGGCGTTTCGGCGCGCCCGAAGCCGGGGGCGGGCCGAAAGATCAACTGCTGGAAGAGCTGAGATGTCCCGCCGTTGACCGCACCGCTGTGCAGGTTCGCGTCACCGGCCTCCAAGTCCGACGGCCGTTGAATCGTCTTGCCGACGACGTGCTGACCGAAGCCCGGCGCGTACTCCTCGAGCACGTCGTCGACCCTGTCCGCCACGCGGTCCGCGGATGCGTCATCGGAAACCCCGCGTGGTAGATGCGTATAGGCCCAAGCACTTTCGGTGCCGGCCGGCGAACGGCTCGGATCGGCCGTGGTCATCTGGCCGAACAACATGAAGGGTTTCTCGGGCAGCGTCGCGGTGTTGAGGTCGGCCATCCACCGGATCAGGCCGTTGTGGTCGGCACCGACGTGCACGGTGCCGACGTCGTTCAGATTCTTCGATCGCCACGGTATCGGTGCGTCGAGCGCGTAGTTGACCTTCAACACCGGTGTGTCCCAGACGAACCGGCTCATGTCGCGCACCATCGCGTCGGGCACGGCGTCCGCCGGGAGCAGGTCGCGAAACAGGCGCGGCGCCGACGTATCGGCGATCACGGCCCGGCGCACGCGCACGGTCTGCCCGTCAGTCGTCCGCACCGCGACCGCACGGCCACCCCGAACCTCGATTCCGTCCACGTTTCGCCCGCAGTCGATGCGGGCGCCGGCCGAGCGGGCCCGGTTCACCAGGGCCGCCGTCAACTGTCCGGCGCCACCGACCGGGACCGGCCAGCCACCGTCCTGGGCCATCATGATGAGGAGGTATCCCATGACGCCGCTGCCCGGTGCGTCGATCGGCACATCGGCGTGCATCGCGTTGCCCAGCAACAACAATCGGGCCGCATCGCTGTCGAACAACTGCTCGGCCATCACACCCGCCGGCAGCAGCAGGAGGTGGGCCAGCTTGAGCGCGTCGGCGGTGCCGAGCGCGCGCAGCAACTGCACCAGGCCCCGCACCGGCGGGAACGGGGCGAACAACGCCGAGATGAGCGCCCCCTTGACGCGCTGCCACTGCTCGAACAGCGCGATCCAGCGCTCACCGTCGCCACCGTGGTGGTGATCCAGTTCCGCTGCGGTGCGGTCGATCTCGCGATAGATCACCGCGGCGTCCTCGTCGCCCGGCGAGCGCGGGTGTCCGACCACGGCGGGGGCATGCGACCACCGCAGGCCATGGTCTTCGAGCCGCAACGCCTTCAACGCGGGCGAGGCGACCGACAACGGATAGAACGCGCTGTACAGATCACTGACGTAACCGGGAAAGAGTTCGGCGCTCTTGACCGCGCCACCGGGCTCCGACTGTGCCTCCAGCACCTGGACATCCCAGCCCGCGTCGGCGAGCATCGCCGCGGCGACCAGGCCGTTGTGGCCCGCGCCGATCACCACCGCGTCTGCGCTGTCGCGGCTCATTCAGGCTCAGCCCGGCGTTCGGCGAGTGCCACCAACCGCTCCGTGCATTCGCGGTTGCGGGGGTAGGCCAGAAGCAGCGCGAGCCGTCGCGGCACCCAGTCGAGCGGTCCGCCGATCGGCACCTCCGCCATCTCGACGCGCGAGCCGGTTTCGGTATCGTAGAGCCGCAACGCGATTCGCGCGCCGCCGAACGGGCGGCCCTTCGCGCGCAGTACCAACTCCTCGCCGGGGACACACGACTCGACTTCCGTCTCGTCGTTGAGCACCACGGGCCAGATGCCGATCGTGTGGTGGATCTTGCTGCCCGGGGCCGGCCAGTTGGGGTCGACGGCGCGCATGCGGGTGTTGCCGACGACCCACTGCGAGTACGTCCACCCGTTCGCGATGACGTCCCACACCTGCTGCCGGGTTGCCGTGGTGTCGCGTTTGACAGTCAACGAACTGTCGACCGCCGCCGGTGTTGACTCCATGCTCGATGGCCCCTTTCAGTTCCGGATTCGGTCCACGGGAAGGGAAATCACGCGACTCGCGACTGCCTTGACCGAGTCCGGCAGCACACGGTTGGCCAGGCCCATGGCCTTGGTCATCACCGATTCCGCGACTACCTTGCGCTGCCCGCTCAGCAACGCCTCGTAGCCTTGCTTGGCGACTTCGGCCGGGTCATCTTTCGGCATGCGGCCGACAACGGTGTCGAGCATGTTGCCCCGCCGGAAGAAACTCGTCTCCGTCGGCCCGGGCATCAGCGAGGTGACCGTGATGCCGGTGTCGCGCATCTCGTCGTAGAGGGCTTCGGAGAATGACTGGACGAAGGACTTGGACGCGTTGTAGACCGTTTGCAGCGAGCCCGGCATCGTGGCCGCGATCGACGATGTGAACAACACCTTCCCCGATCCCCGCGCCGCCATGTCGCGCAACACCAACTTGGCCAGGTGCACCGTCGAACGGACATTGAGATCGACTATCGACAGGTCGGAATCAAGATCTCCCTCGACGAACGGGCCGGCCCGTCCGATACCGGCATTGAGCACTGCCACGTCCAGGGACCGCCCGTCGTCGGTCGCGGCGAAGTAGAGGCGCTGCACATCTTCGGGATTACGCAGGTCGACCTGAACGGCTCGCACGCTGCTGTCGCCTGCTCCGAGCTTGTCGGCGCTCGCCTCGATGGCGGCATCGTCGGCCGCGACGACGAGGTCGTAGCCGTCGTCGGCGAGCAGCTTCGCCAGTTCGAATCCGATGCCACTCGATGCCCCGGTCACCATCGCGAGCGGTCGTGTCTGCACCATGCCCGCTGGCTACCCGGACCCGCCCGCCTCAAACGTTGCGCAGCGTTTTGCGGGGTTGCACCAACGTTGCATGTGACGCGGATTACGGTTTGCGGTATGTCCGGCAATCGCGACCTCTACCGTGCCTTGTTCGACGCAAGCATCAACGACCCGACCACGTTCTGGGCCGACGCCGCGAAGGCGGTCGACTGGACCACGAGCCCAGAACGAATCCTGGACGACACGAACCCGCCGTTCTACCGCTGGTTCCCCGACGCCGAGCTCAACACCTGTGCCAACGCGCTCGACCGGCATGTGCCAGAGCGCGGCGACCGGGCCGCGCTCATCTACGACTCCCCCGTCACCGGGACCCAGCGCACCTACTCCTACCGCGAACTGCGCGACGCCACCGCGCAGTTCGCCGGCGCACTGCGCGAGCTCGGTGTCGGCAAGGGCGACCTGGTCGTGATCTACATGCCGATGATCCCGGAGGCAGTCATCGCGATGCTGGCCTGTGCCCGGCTCGGCGCGGTGCACTCCGTGGTGTTCGGCGGGTTCGCCGCGCACGAACTGGCCGCCCGCATCGACGACGCGCGGCCGACGGTCGTGGTGAGCGCGTCCTGCGGCGTCGAACCGACCCGGATCGTCGAATACAAGCCCATGCTCGACGCCGCACTCGACCGCGCTGAGCACAAGCCGCAGGCCTGCGTGATCCTGCAGCGCGAGCAGCGACCGTGCGACCTCGTCGAAGGGCGGGACCACGACTGGCGCGAACTGGTGGCCGGGGCCGAGCCCGTCGACCCGGTACCGGTCGCGGCGACCGACCCGCTCTACGTGCTGTACACGTCAGGCACCACGGGCAAGCCCAAGGGCATCGTCCGCGACAACGGCGGCCACGCCGTGGCGCTGCTGTGGAGCATGCGCCACATCTACGACGTGCAGCCCGGTGATGTGTACTGGGCCGCCTCCGACGTCGGCTGGGTCGTCGGGCATTCCTACATCGTGTACGCGCCGCTCATGCTTGGCGCGACAACCGTTCTCTACGAAGGCAAACCGATCGGCACACCCGATGCCGGGGCGTTCTGGCGGGTCGCCGCCGAGCACAAGGTCAAGGTTCTGTTCACCGCGCCCACCGCGATCCGCGCCATCAAGAAGGAGGATCCCGAGGGCACCCACATCGGTAAGTACGACCTGTCGGCGCTCAAGTACCTGTTCCAGGCCGGCGAGCGGCTCGATCCCGACACCTACCACTGGGCCGCCGACAAGCTGGGCATCCCGGTGATCGACCACTGGTGGCAGACCGAGACCGGCTGGGCGATCGCCGCCGACCCGATGGGCGTGGAACCGATGCCGGTCAAGCCGGGGTCGGCGACCGTGCCGATGCCCGGCTACGACGTGCAGATCCTGCGACCCGACGGTTCGCTGTGTGACGCCGACGAGGAAGGCGCCATCTGCATCAAGCTGCCGCTCCCGCCGGGCACCCTGCCGACGCTGTGGGGCGACGACAAGCGCTATGTCTCGTCATATCTGTCGGCGTTCCCCGGCTATTACCTCACCGGTGACGGCGGCTACCTCGACTCCGACGGGTATCTGTTCGTGATGGGCCGCACCGACGACGTCATCAACGTGGCCGGGCACCGGCTTTCGACGGGCTCGATCGAGGCCGTGCTCGCCGAGCATCCGGCGGTGGCCGAATGCGCGGTGATCGGCGTCGCCGACGAGATCAAGGGTCAGGTGCCGCGTGGTTTCGTGGTGCTCAAGTCCGGGGCTTCGGCGGAGGGGTTGAGCGACGAACTCGTCGAGTCGGTGCGCGAGAACATCGGCGCGGTAGCCGTTTTCAAGGCCGTCGATGTGGTGGCGGCGCTGCCGAAGACACGGTCGGGCAAGATTCTGCGAAAGACCATGCGCGGTATCGCCGACGGTCGCGACGAGCCGGTGCCGTCCACGATCGAGGATCCGGCGGTGCTCGAGGCGCTCAAGGACGTCCTGCGCGGCTGAGTTTCCCGCGATCAGACGCAGAGTCGCGCTCAGCAGGTGCGGATTCTGTGTCTGTTCGCGGTATCAACGGGAGGCGCGGCGCCAAGCCCGGTTGCCCAGCAGGCGCAGCCCGTTGAGCGCGACCAGGATCGTCGATCCTTCGTGCCCGGCCACGCCGAGCGGTAACGGCAAGTGCCCGAACAGGTCCCAAGCCACGAGCACCGTGATGGCCGTGGCCGCGATCACCAGGTTGGCGATCACCATGCGGCGTGCCCGGCGGGCCAGGGCGATCACGGTCGGAACGGTGCCGAGTTCGTCGCGGATGGTCACGACGTCGGCGGTCTCCACGGTCAGGTCGGCGCCGGAGGCACCCATTGCCATCGACGTGTGCGCGGCGGCCATGGCGGGTGCGTCGTTGACGCCGTCACCGACCACCAGCACCCGCATACCGTCGGCCTCAAGCCGTTGCACCGCATCGACTTTGTGATCGGGTAGCAGTTCGGCGTGCACATCGTCGATCCCGACCTGCTGCCCCAGCCGCCGGGCCGCCCGCTCGTTGTCCCCCGTCAGCAGCACGGGCGCACGCTCGGTCAGCGTACGTAGCCGCGAGACCGCGGCAGCGGCGTCGGGCCGCACCCGGTCGGCGAGGCCCAGCACGCCGACCGCCACCCCGCCGACCGTGACCACCACCGCGGTGCCGCCCGCGTCCTCGATCTCACGCACCGCGACGAACTCGCCGTCATAGGCGGCGGGGCTGAGCACTTCGACGGTCTGTCCGCCCACCACGGCGCGGACGCCGCGACCCGGCAGTGCCGTGAAGTCTGTCGCGACCGGGATGGTGATGCCGCGGGTTCTGGCCTCGGCGACGATGGCCCGGCCCAACGGGTGCTCGCTGAATTGTTCTGCTGCGGCTGCTGTTTGCACGACATCGGACCCGTCGAACGTCACGGCGCGCGACACCTGCGGCGTACCGGCCGTCAACGTCCCGGTCTTGTCGAGTGCGACGACGCCGGTGTCGGCCAGCCGCTCCATCGCCACCGCGGATTTGACCAGCACGCCGTGGCGGCTGGCGTTGGCGATCGCGGACAACAGCGGCGGCATGGTCGCGAGCACCACCGCGCACGGCGACGCCACGATCATGAACGTCATGGCGCGCAACAGGGTTGAGCGCAGATCCTCGCCGAGCGTCAGCGGCACGACGAACAGTGCGAGTGTGGCGACGACCACGAGCATCGAATAACGCTGCTCGATCTTCTCGATGAACAGCTGCGTCTTGGCCTTCGTTGCGGACGCCTCGGCGACCATGGCCACGATGCGCGCGACGACGGTCTGTGACGGGTCGCGCGTGACCACGACGCGCAGGGCTCCCGAGCCGTTGAGCGTGCCGGCGAACACCTCGTCGCCGGGCTGTTTGACGGCAGGCATCGGCTCACCGGTGATCGAGGATTGGTCGACTTCCGAGGAGCCGTCGACGACGGTTCCATCGGCGGAAATCCGCTCGCCCGGCCTGATCACGATGTGGTCACCGGGCCGCAGTTCGTCGGCCGCGACCGCGCGCTCGGTGCCGTCGTCGTCGACGGTCGTCGCGCTGTCGGGCGCGAGGTCGAGCAGCCCGCGCACCGAGCGTTCGGTGCGGGTGGTCGCCACGTCCTCCAGCGCGCCCGACGTCGCGAAGATCACGATCAACAGCGCTCCGTCGAAGACCTGCCCGATCGAGGCCGCACCGACGGCCGCGACGATCATGAGCAGGTCGACGTCGAGTGTCCGGTCTTTCAACGCCTGGATACCGGCCCACGCGGGTTCCCAGCCACCGGTGGCGTAGCACGCCAGATACAAGGCCCACCACACCGGTTCGGGCGCACCGGCGAGCTGGGCCACCAACCCGGCGAGGAACAGTCCGAGGGCTCCGGCCGCCCATCGCACCGAGGACACCGACCACAACCAGCCCGCCGAAGCCGAAGCCGATGCCGACGAACGGCTGGGGGCCGGCGCATTGGCCAGTGTGGTGGTCATCAACCGTCTCCCATCAGATGCAACAACGCACACCTTTATACATGTAGAGATTGAAATGTATCAACGGGTACTTGCGTCGCGTGCTTGAATGGAGCACATGGGACACGGAGTCGAGGGGCGTGCTACGCCCGCCGCATCCCTCGATGCCGCATCGGCCGCGAAGGTTGCCGAGACCCTGCAGGCACTCGCCTCTCCCAATCGGTTGCTGATCCTCACGCGGCTGCGTGAATCACCCTGCTCGGTGACCGAATTGTCGGCAGCCGTCGGCATGGAGCAGCCCGCGGTATCGAATCAGCTGCGCCTATTGCGGGCTTTGGGGCTGGTTTCGGGTGACCGATCGGGCCGCAATATCGTCTACCGGCTTTACGACAACCACGTCGCCCAGCTTCTCGACGAGGCCATCTACCACATCGAACACTTGCGACTGGGGGCCCGCGACACCACGGCGTAATGCCAGAAGTCGCTGCCGCCAAAGAGTTTCACACGCTGTTCACCAACGGGCCATACCACTGCCGCCGCGGGCGCGCCGACGCTCGGACGATCGCTGAATTCCTTTATTTTCGGGGTGACCCGAACTATTGTGAAGTCGTTATATGTTGATATCCGCCCGTGCCCGGGCGTTTGCTACCGGTCACCACCGGTAAGACCGGGCGAGTAAGGAGTGAACAACGATGCGCATCGCAACCAAGGGAAACTGCACCTGTCGCTGCAATGCCTGCGACGGCGGCCACCACTGCGGAAACCCCCCGAACTGCAACGTCCGGCGCTGACGCCGTAGGTGACCTGCCGCACCGGCCACCCGCGGCAGGTCACCACCCCACTTCAGCTCTGACCAGTCGAGCCCATCGATCGCCGTGATCGATCGGGCTCGTTTGCGTTGCGGACCGTATGCTCCGAACTGTGCTCACCGCGCTGCTCTGGGGCTTGGTCGCCGCATCGTCCTTGATCATCGGCGCGATCGCCGGCGTAATCCGCGATTGGAACCGGCGATTCGTCGGCCTCGTTCTCGGCTTCGGTGCCGGAGCACTGATCTCCAGTATCTCTTTTGAGTTGGCCGAAGAGGGTTTTCGGGTCAGCGGCGCACTGTCAGTGGCACTCGGCCTCGCGATAGGCGCAATCGTCTTCTATGTCGCCGACACCGCCGTCGACCGCATGGGCGCGTCGAACGGAACCCAAACCGCCGGTCTCCCACTGCTCCTCGGCGCGCTGCTCGACGGCATACCCGAACAGGCGGTGCTCGGCATCGGTATCGCCGGCGGCGCGGGCGTTAGCCTCGCCCTGGTGGTGGCGATCTTCGTGTCGAACCTGCCGGAGTCGATCGGATCGGCCAGTGACATGAAGTCCGCGGGGCACTCGATTCCGCGAATTCTCGGGGGTTGGGCCGCGATCGCGGCCGTGTGCGCATTGGCCACCGTCGGCGGATATCAGCTGCAGAAGGTCGCGGGAGCCGCATTGCAGGGCGGTATCAACGGATTCGCGGCGGGCGCGCTGCTGGTCATGTTGGTCGGATCGATGATCCCCGAGGCGACGGAGAAAGCCCGCGAGAACGCGGGACTGGCGGCGGTGCTCGGATTCGCCGTGGCCGCCGGTCTGTCGCTGGCCGATTGAGCCGGCCGGGCGCTAAGTTCGGCAAATGGAACCCGTGTGGCAGGTCGGTCCGGTGACCGTCCCGGTGCACGGGCTGTTCGTCGCCCTCGGAGTGTTGGCGGCGATGCTGGTGTTCATCGCCGAAGCCCGCAGGCGCGGTGCGGTCAACGAGCAATCGGTCGTGGCCGTCGCCGGTGCGCTCGTCGGCGGGGCGATCGGGATGCGACTGTCCGGATGGGCGCAGCACCTCGATTTCAGTGCGAACCCGAGCCTGGCGCAGGCCTGGCAATTCGGCTCACGCAGCATTCTCGGTGGGCTACTCGGCGCCTACGTGGGGGTGCTCGTCGCCAAGCGGCTCGGCGGCTACCGCGGAAAGACCGGTGACCTGTTCGCCCCCGCCGTCGCACTCGGCATGGCGGTCGGCCGCATCGGTTGCCATCTCACCGAAGCGCCCGGCCGGCCCACGACCCTGCCGTGGGGCATCCACGCCCCGGCCACCACGCCGGAATGCCCGGGCTGCCTTGCCGGGCAGGCGATGCATCCCTCGTTCCTCTACGAAATCGCCTTCCAGCTCACCGCATTCGCCATCCTGCTCTGGCTGCGCAACCGCATCAGCCATCCCGGCGAGCTCTTCGTCATCTATATCGCCGGCTATGCCGCGTTCCGCTTCCTGGTCGAATTCGTCCGCGCCAACGAGACGGTATGGCTGGATCTGACTCGCCCGCAATGGTTTTTACTGCCGTCTTTGCTGATCATCGGTTTTCGCCTGTGGTACGGCCACCGGCACGGTTACTATCGCCCAGCAGCCCGCAACCAGGAAGTGCCGGTATGACGACACCACCGCCGGGGACCCCGCCCGGGCCCCCACCCGACGAGAACGCGGGTGATCACCCGCAAGGCGTTCCGCCGCAGGATATTCCACCCGCCTACCAGTACAGCACTCCGCCCCCACCGCCGCCGCAGAGCTACCCGCCACCCGGCCCTCCCCCGGGCTACGGGCCGCCACCACCGGGTTATCCGTATGGGGCGCCGCCGCCACCTCAGTCCCGGATCTCGATCGGCATGGTGTTCATCGGCCCGATCGTGTACGCCACCATCAACCTGATACTGGGCTTCATGGCCTTTTTCGCCGCGGGCTCCTATGACAGCCAAGGCGGCAACCCGAACGTCGTGTTGGGAGCCGCAGCGGTGTTGTTGGCGGTCATCGCGTTCGGTGGCGGCATCGTCCTGCTTCGTCAGAACAGCCGGTACGCCAAAGGACTCGGCATCGGCCTGATGGTCGGCTGGGCCCTGGTCTCACTGTTCACCGCCGGATTCTGCACTGGCGTCAATCCCGAGCTGTACACGATATGACCGCCGGGATGGGGCTGCGCGGTGACCGGCTGCACCGGTACGTCACCGCGTTCTGCCCACGCTGCCATGACGAAGCTCCCGAACGGCCCCTCGCCGAAGTCGCGCGGCTGAGCGGCATGCTGATCGAGCGCGACGGTCGTATCTGGCTCGAACGCGGCTGCCCCGCCCACGGGTTGGTCCGCACGCTTTACGACGAGGATCCCGTAATCCTGTCGTATCTCGAGGAATGGACCGCACCGACCAAAGCTCACACGCCCGATGTCGCGGGCAATTTCGACCCGATCCCGTCGGCGTATCTGCGGGGGCTGCCCGAGATGCAGACCCAGCACACGTGCATCCTGTTGGAAGACATCGCCGAGACCTGTAATCTGCGCTGCCCCACATGTTTCACCGACAGCTCGCCCGACTTGCGCGATGTCGTGCCGGTCGCCGATATCCTGGCCAACGTCGACCAGCGGCTGGCCCGCGAGAACGGCCGCCTCGACGTGCTAATGCTCAGCGGCGGTGAACCGACGCTGCATCCGGCACTCGCCGACCTGCTCGCCGAACTGGTGACGCGCCCGCTCACCCGAATCCTCGTCAACACCAACGGCCTCCGCATCGCGACCGACGACGCACTGCTCGACCTGCTGACGACGCACCGCGAACGCGTCGAGGTATACCTGCAGTACGACGGGCTGTCCGCCGAGGCGCATCGCCATCATCGCGGCGGCGATCTGGGCAGATTGAAAAGCCAAGCATTGCAGCGTCTTTCCGAGCGCGAGATCTTCACGACGCTGGTGATGACCACGGCGTTGGGCGTCAACGACGACGAGATAGGCGCGATGATCCAGCTGGCGCTGGACACGCCCTACGTCGGCGGGCTGACGATCCAACCGCAGTTCGGCTCAGGCCGTTCCGGGCACATCGATCCGCTCGAGCGCCTGACTCACACCGGTGTGCTCAAACGGCTCGGGCCACAGACCAACGGCGCGGTCACCTGGCGTGACCTCACCGCACTGCCCTGCTCACATCCGCACTGCTGTTCGGTGGGCTATCTCGTGCGCGACGACAGCGACCAGTGGCGCTCCCTGGTCTCCTTGATCGGCGCCGAGAGTCTGAAGGACAAGCTGGGATTGGTCGCGAACCGGATTGCCGACACCGAGATTCCCCGCCAACTACGGCTCGCCGTGCAGGAGTCCTTACTGGGCCTGTTGTCGGAACAGTCGTCGCTGTCGCATCCGCAGATCGGCGACGTCTGGCGTGACATCTGCGAGAACTGCGACCTCGGCATGTCCACGCTGCTGACGCTGGCGTCGTCGGCACTGCCGGGGCGCCGTCGCAAGATCCGAAAGCTGCTCGGCGAACGGGTCGTGCGGCTGACCGTCAAACCGTTCATGGATATGTCGACGATGATCGAGGAACGTCTGGTGCAGTGCTGTGTGCACGTCGGGACCCGCTCGTCTCAAGACCAGTGCGCGCCGTTCTGCGCGGTACAGGCGTGGCCCGCACTCGGCCGCCAGCGGCTGTCGCTGAGGGTCGGCACCGAATTGCCGCTATTACCACTCATCGAGACTTCATGAGCCAGCAGGCCGGCGAGCCATACGATCCGCTGCGGCTGTGCGTGTACGCCACCGTCGCCCTTTTGGCGTGGCTGTTAGGTCCGTGGGCGGTGGCGGCCTTCGCCGGGCTGGGGCTGGCCGGCTACGTCCGCGCCCGGCGGGCCGGCCTTCTGCACAGCAAATGCGCGTTGCGAGATACTCGGCTCGTGATCGGGTACCTGGGCGTGATCGCGGTGATCGCCATCGCTGGGATCGTCGTCAGCTACCTGCCTCAATAGCCTGTTCCGTGACGTTTCTCCCGGGTGATGTCACCACAATCTGCCCACACCTGTTCCACAGGTTCCTCTAATACTGCTAACTTCGCTAATGAAGTGGGCAACCCCACTGTCGGGGGCCTGCCGTCTATCGGATTACTCAGGAGTGAATGCCTTGAAGATCGCGAATGCCAGAACCGCCCTGGCCGCGGCCGCAATCGCCGCAGCCGGAATCCTCGCCAGCGCGCCCGTCGCGCTCGGTGACGCCAGCGCCGTCACCACCGCCACACTGGGCAGCCAGGCGAAGTTGGACAACGGAAACGTGATCCAGGGCTGGACGGTCACCGACCTCAAGCCCAGCACCGACACCATTCCTTACGACGTGCGCGGCACCCTGTGGGAGGTCACCGCAACCGATGAGGCCATCCAGGGTTCGGTGACCCCGATCGTCTCCAACTTCAACCTCCGCGGCGCCGGCGGCGAGAACTACCGCGCGCTGTTCCAGGTCGCCACGCCGCAGGGCGTCAACCCGGCCACGATCGCGCAGGGCCAGAAGACCAGCGGCAAGATCTACTTCGACGTGACCGGCGCGCAGCCGACCTCCGTGGTCTACAACGCGGGCGGCCGCGATCTGCTGGCGTGGGACAAGCCGGCCGCACCGGCACCCGCACCCGCTCAGAGCGGCAGCCGGCCGGCCACCTCGGCCGCGACCCCGGCGACCGCGGCTCCTGCCGAGGCTGCCGAAGCTGATGCCGCCGAAGCCACCCCGGCACCTGCCGCCGCTGAGGCCACCCCGGTCCCGGCAGGCACCGAGGCCGTCCCGGCCGGCGCGGGAACCCGCGCGACGGACCTGCCTGCTGCCACCGCCGCAACCCCGGCGGGCACCGAGGCCGCACCGGCTCCGGCCGGCGCCGAGCCGACCCCCGTCGCGCACGGCACACCCGTCGCCGAAGGCACACCGGCACCCGCGGCCGTGCCTGCGGGTGCGGGCAACGCCGCCACCGCCGTTCCGCCCGCCGAGGTCGCACCGGTTCCGGCCGGTGTCGAGGCCGTTCCGCCGGCCCCGGCCGACCCGGCGCTCGTCCCGGCCGGCGTGCAGCCGACGACGACGGTTGTCCCGGTCCCGCCTGCGCCCGCCACTGCCCCGGCCAGCAACCACGGCCCGGCGGCATAGCACCGAGCAGTACGGCAACGGCCGGGGGTGGGAAACCGCCTCCGGCCGTTCGCTTTTCTGTCGGGTCAGGTCTTCTCATGATTTCGTGACCCTTCGTTGGTGGACGCCGCTGCCCACCCGATGTCAGGCTGACCGAACGGGGTGGTCAGTCAGTCAGCCAGGGAGGGACTGAAAGTGCACCAACTCCGTAAGAACGCCGTCGTCTGCGGCGCCAGCATGGCCGGATTGCTCGCGGCCCGGGTGTTGTCCGATTTCTACGAATCCGTCACCGTGGTCGAACGCGATGTCTTGTCTGACAAGGCAATCCAGCGTCGCGGAGTCGCTCACGGGCGACATCTGCAGATGATGTTGAGTGGCGGGTCCCACCACCTGGCCGACCTGTTTCCCGGCTTGTTCGACGAACTCGCCGCCGCCGGTGCGCATGTCATGGACGGCATCGACGACCCCGCGCAGTTCTACCTGCGGGTCGGTGAGCACGTGGCCTGCCGATCGGGGCGCTTCACCCGATCCGACGACGTCATGATCGTGCTGGCGAGCAGGCCCTTGTTGGAGACACACGTCAGGCGGCGCGTTTGGGCGATCGGCAACGTCACGATCCTGGACGGTCACGATGTGGTCGAACCGGTCCTGGATCCGTCCGGTCGCATCAGCGCCGCCCGGGTGGCCGACCGTGAGACGGGTGCGGAACGGACGCTGGAGGCCGATCTCGTGGTCGACGCGACCGGCCGTGCGGCCCGCACTCCCGCTTTTCTAGAAGCGCGGGGTTACGAGCGTCCACGCGAGCGGAAGTACCCGGTCGGTCTCAGCTACTCGAGTCAGTTCTTCCGGATGCCTTCCGGCGCGCTCACCGAGAAGGTCGCCGCGGTCAACGATCTCGTCGAAAAACGCCGCGGCGCCGGCGTGTTGGCGTACGAGGACGGCACGGCGATCCTCACCCTGATCGGGGTCGCTGGGCACAAACTGCCCACCGATCTACCGAGTGTGCTCGACGCCGCAACCGAACTACTGCCGCCGCAGTTCAGTTCGGCGCTGCGGGCCGCCGAACCGCTCGGCGCCGTGACCGCTCAGCACTACCCCGTGAGTGTGTGGCGCCGCTACGACAATCTAAACCGACTGCCGCACGGGCTTCTCGTGATCGGTGATGCCGTATGTAGTTTCAACCCCGTGTACGGCCAGGGCATGACGTCAGCCGCGTTGCAGGCCGTGGCTCTGCGGCAGTGCTTGTCGACGGCCGACACCACCGACCTCGGCACGCGTTACTTCCGCACGGCCGCCAAGAAACTCGCGCCGATCTGGTGGTCGAACCGGTTCACCGATTTCAATTTCACGCCGACCGATGACTGGCGGACGAAACCCAGGCGGCTACTCAACCGTGGCATGGAACGAGTGTGGGCAGCCCTCGCCACCGACATCGAGCTCGCCGAAACATTCATCCGCACATTGCAATTGGTCGACCCACCGACTGCCATGCTGCAACCGGCCATGCTGAGGCGCCTGCTGGCGGGCGGACGCGTCAGCGCTGTGCGATAGACAGTGCGATGCCGTCGAGGATGTCGTGCTCGCTGACCACGAGCTCGTCGATGCCGGCCCGGTCACGCAGCACGGCCGCGAGCTCCTCGACGATGATCGCACCGCCCCCGATGACATCGGCCCGCCCCTCGTGCATGGGCCCGAGCGCCAGGCGCTGCGCCTTCGTCATACCGATGAGCTCGTCGCACACCCGCAGCAGGTCATCGAAACCGATGCGCGACAGATGAATAGCCTCGGCATCGTATTCGGTCATGCCCTGCGCCAGCGCGGACAGCGTCGTCATCGTGCCCGCCACACCCACCCACGTGTGGGCACCGTCGACGGGAACCGCCCGCAGCGCGTCAGCCAGCCCGTCACGCACCACGACGCGGGCGGCCTCCACCTCGGCAGCAGCGGGCGGATCGCTGTGCAGGCACCGCTCGGTCAGCCGCACACAACCGATGTCGGCGGAGAAGCTGGCCTGCACCGACTCGCGTCCCAACACCAGCTCGGTTGAGCCACCACCCAAGTCGACGACGACGAAAGGGGCTGCCGCGGGATCGAGTTCGCCGACCGCGCCGCGGAACGACAGCTCGGCCTCCTCGGTTCCGGTGATCACCTCGGCGACACTGCCCGGCACGACCGTGCCCAACTGGCGCGCGGTCATCGCGAAGAACTCGTCGCGGTTGCCGGCGTCGCGCGCGGCCGAGGTGGCGACCATCCGCACCGCCGACACCGAATGCTTGGTCATCAGTGCGGCATAGTCGGCCAGCGCGGATTCCGTGCGCGCCAACGCCTCCGGCGCGAACTCACCCGTCGCATCGACACCCTGACCGAGCCGCACGATACGCATCTCGCGATGAACGTCGTGCAGTCGGCCCTCCGCGGCGTCGGCGATCAGCAGGCGAATCGAGTTGGTGCCACAATCAATTGCTCCGACCCGATTCATGCCCACGTACTCCGATCCAGTATCCCGGCCATGGCAGGTTCGACGGCGAGCACGGCCAAAGCCTCGTCGCCCAGCGGGTTGACGCCAGGGCCCTTGGCCAGCGAGTGCGCCATCAGCACATGCAAGCACTTGACCCGGTCGGGCATGCCGCCGCCGGTGAACGTCGTGCCGAGCGGCTCGATCGCGTCGCGCTCGGCCAGATACGACTCGTGTGCGGCCCGGTAGGCCGCGGCCAGTTCCGGATCCTCCTGCAGCCGTTGGGTCATGTCGCGCATCATGCCCGACGATTCGAGCCGGCTGGCGGCGGCGGTGAGCACCGGATGCGTGAGGTAGTACAGCGTGGGAAACGGCGTACCGTCCGGCAGTTTTGGCGCGGTCTTGACGACACCGGGCTCGCCGTTCGGGCAGCGGTAGGCGATTTCGAGGACACCGCGCGGCTCACGGCCCAATTGCCGTGCGACAGCGTCGATGTCGGCGGGATCAACCACCGGGAGCGGGAGGGGTCGACGGCGGAGCGGGCGGGGCCGGTGGGACGGCGGTCACCCCGTGCGGCTGATCGGCGATCGTGTGCCACAACGAGGTGTACCAAGGCTGCCCGGCGGGCACCGTTGAGCCGGGCGCACCCGGGACACCGGGCTCGTCGGGCACGACGGCGGTTGGCGGTAGCTGAACCTGGTAGGGGGTATCGCCCGGCATGACGAAGCCGAGCCGCTCGCGCGCCTGGGCGGCGATGTACACCGGATCGGCCAGTTTGACCTTCTGCTGTTCGAGTTCGGCGATCTGCGCTCGCAATTGCTCCTCGCTGGCCTTGAGCTGTTTCATCTCGGTCCGTTGTGCGAAGTACGTGCGGACCGGACCCGCGATGGTCAGCGTCAGCACACACACCACGGCCGCCAGGATGGCAGCGCGCCGGGCCGCCGAGCCGAACCGCTGTTCGGACTGCAGCTCGGCCTGCTGTTGTGCTTGTACCGCAATCGCTTTGGTGACCGCAGGGTCGGGCGCCTGCTCGATCTGCGCAGGCCGGTTGTCGGTCGCCCGGCGCCGGGCCTGCGCGGGTCGCGGCCGATTCGACTTGCCCGACTTCCCCGGCCCTCCAGGTCGGGAGGCCGGGGATCGTCGCTTCGGATCGGGCATCGTGGTCAGGCCAACCCGGTCAGGTCCGCATCATGGTGTGCTCGGCTACTTGGCTTCGAGCCGCGGGAACGCCAGATCGCCCGCGTAGCGGGCGGCGTCACCGAGGGTTTCCTCGATACGGAGCAGCTGGTTGTACTTGGCCACCCGCTCGCTGCGGGCCGGGGCACCGGTCTTGATCTGACCGCTGCCGACCGCAACCGCGAGATCGGCGATCGTGGTGTCCTCGGTCTCACCGCTGCGGTGGCTCATCATGGTGCGGTAACCGCTGTTGTGGGCCAGCGCCACGGCATCCAGCGTTTCGGTGAGTGTGCCGATCTGGTTGACCTTCACCAGCAGCGCGTTGGCCGCGCCGCGCTCGATGCCGTCTTCCAGACGTTCGGGGTTGGTGACGAACAGATCGTCGCCCACGAGCTGGATGCGGTCACCGATCGCGGATGTCAGCGCGACCCAGCCGTCCCAATCGTCCTCCGTCAGCGGATCCTCGATCGACACCAGCGGGTAGGACTCGAGCAGACCGGCGTAGAACTCGGCCATCTGCCCGGCGGTGCGGGTCTCCTTCTCGAACGCGTAACCCGAACCCTCGGTGTAGAACTCGGTGGCCGCCACGTCCAGCGCGAGCGCCACATCCGAGCCCAGCTTGAAGCCGGTGGCCTCGATGGCCGACGAGATCAGGTCGAGCGCGGCCTTGGTGCCCGCGACGTCGGGTGCGAAACCGCCCTCGTCGCCGAGGCCCGTGGCCAGACCCTGCTTCTTGAGCACCGCCTTGAGGGAGTGATAGACCTCGGCGCCCCAGCGCAGCGCTTCCTTGAACGACGGCGCACCGATCGGAGCGACCATGAACTCCTGCACGTCCACCCCGGTGTCGGCGTGGGCGCCGCCGTTGAGGATGTTCATCATCGGCACCGGCAGGATGTGTGCGTTCGGCCCGCCGAGGTAGCGGAACAGCGGCAGCCCGGCCGATTCCGCGGCGGCCTTCGAAACCGCAAGCGAAACACCGAGGATCGCGTTCGCACCCAGCCGGGACTTGTCCGGCGTGCCGTCGAGGTCGAGCAGTGCCTGATCGACCAGGCGCTGATCGTCGGCGCCGAGCCCGATGACCGCGGGGGCGATCTCGTCGAGCACGGCCTCGACGGCCTTCTCCACGCCCTTGCCGCCGTAGCGGGCTCCGCCGTCGCGCAGCTCGACTGCCTCGTGCTCACCGGTCGACGCGCCGGAGGGCACCGCCGCCCTGGCAAACGTTCCGTCGGTCAGGGCCACCTCGACCTCGACCGTCGGGTTGCCGCGGGAATCGAGAATCTCGCGGGCTCCAACCTGCTCGATGATGGGCACTGGCTTCTCCTTATTGCGTCCTTGATCGAGTCCATGGCGTGCTTGGCGCTACCGCATGAGCCTAGAGCCTGCCGTAGCTGGAGTCGTGTCAGAGGGGGTGACCGGACGCGTATGCGGTCGCCCAGTCCCGCACCGCACGCGCGTACTGCTCGGAATTGTTGTAGGCCTTGAGTGCCCTCATCCAGCCCCTCGGGTTGGACAAGTCCTTGCCGTTCCAACACAGCAGACCGGCCGCCGAGAGTGCGGCGTCGTCGAAATTGTCGGGACTGACCTTCCCGTCGTTGTTGGCGTCGACGCCGAAGTGACCCCAAGTCTCGGGGATGAACTGCATGGGCCCCATCGCACGGTCGAGTTCGTCGTCCCCGTCGAGCCGGCCGCCGTCGGTGTCGGCGATCCGCAGGTTCCCCGCGGTCCCGTCCAGCTGTACACCGCGAATGGGCGGGCTGACGTCACCGTTCGGGGCGACCATCGCGCCGCGGTAGGTGCCGTGATGGCTCTCCACCATGCCGATGCCGGCCAGCGTGGTCCATTTGAGGTTGCAGTTCGGGTTCTCCACCTCGGCGACCCTGGCGGCGTAGGCGTAGGCCTCGAGGGCGTTGACGGGCATGCCCAGCGCGGGCGCCCGTTCGGCAGCCCACTCGCGGAGCGCATCGGCGGGCCTGCCCTTGGCGTAGGTGTCGATCTGGGGAACCGGATCGCCGGCGGGCGGCGGCACACCCTCCGGAATGGGGGTGCCGAGCTGCCACGAACAGCTGGAAGCCAACAGCAGTGCTGTCGCTGCAATCACCGCGACAGCCCGCAGCCAACGAACTGGCGACACCGGACTCCCTCAACCTGCTCTACTCGTGGCCCATCGTCCCATGCGCGGGGCGCGGCTCGGTGACCGACAGCCCCGGCGCGAACTCGACCGAACGTTGACCGCCCCCTGCTAAGGTGAGCCACGCCTTGCTATGGCAAGCCAAGGCTAGTCTTATTTAGGTGTTTTCACCCCGGTCAGCGAGGACGCTTTGATGACTGCCATCGCGGACGTTCCGACCAGCACTCTGGCCGCGTCCAACGTCACATCGCAGCTGTTCGGCAGCGGTTTGATCGGCCTGCGGGAGGGCCTGGAAGCCGCGATCGTTGTGTCGATCCTGGTGGCGTTTCTCGTCAAATCCGACCGCAGGGACGCGCTGAAATGGGTCTGGCTGGGAGTTGGCTGTGCGATTGCTGTGACCGTCTCGGTGTTCCTGGTGATCCAGTTCGGTGAGAACACGATCAGCGGCCTCGGCGCCGAGGCCATCGCAGGCATCGCGTCACTACTCGCGGTCGTCATCGTCACCACGATGGTGCTGTGGATGAAGAAGGCCGCCGCCTCGATGTCGGGCGAGCTACGCAGTGAGATGTCGCGGGCATTGCAGACCGGCGGGCCCGCCGTCGCGCTGCTTGCGTTCCTCGCGGTCGGCCGCGAAGGCGTCGAGACGGCGCTGTTCATGGTGGGCTATGCCGAGGCTGAGACGCTTTGGCCGCTGACAGGCCTCATCATCGGCGTGCTGATCGCCGCTGCGATCGCCTACGGCATGTACGCCGGCGCCGTCCGCATCAACCTGGCCAAGTTCTTCAAATACACCGGCGTGTTCCTGATCGTCGTGGCGGCCGGGATCCTCGCCTACGGGATCAAGGCGCTGCAGACCGTCGGCTGGATCCCCGGCCTCGGCGCAGTGGCCTTCGACATGAGCGGCGCATTCGACTGGTCGGCCTGGTACGGCGAGATCATCCAGGGCATCTTCAACATCGACCCGACGCCGACGGTGCTGCAGTTCGCCGCGTGGTTGGCCTACATCGTCATCGTGCTCGCGCTGTTCCTCAAGCCCGCCCGCTCCGCAGCAGACGTTCCCGCATCCTCCGAGCCGAGTGTCGACCCGGAGTCCTCCACCTCCTCCGAAAGGTCGCCCAAGTGAAGATCGCCCCCGCTGTGAAGTCTGGAGTCGCGGCAACTGCCGCTGTCCTTGCCGGTTTCTCCCTGGCCGGCTGCCAGGCCAAGGAATCCGCGCCAAGTGGCGACGGCGGCGGTGACAAACCCGCACAGATCACGGTCGACGCATCCGACACCGAATGCAAGCTGTCGGGCACCGAGGCCGTGACCGGGCCGAGCACCTTCGTCGTCACCAACAACGGCACCAAGGTCACCGAGTTCTACGTCTACGGCGAGGGCGAGCGCGTCATGGGCGAGGTGGAGAACATCTCCCCCGGACTCAAGCGTCAGCTCATCGTGCAGTTGACCCAGCCCGGCACCTACCAGACCTCATGCCGCCCCGGAATGGTCGGCGAGGGCATCCGCGGCGACTTCGTGGTCAGCGGTGAAGCCGTGCAGGTCGACACCGAGGGCAAGTTCAAGGAGGCCGCCGACAGCTACAAGCGGTACGTGAACAGCCAGACCGACGCGCTGGTTCCTGCGGTCGAGGAGTTCGTCGCCGCGATCAAGGCCAAGGACATCCCGAAGGCCAAGTCGCTGTTCCCGACGTCGCGCACGTACTACGAGCGCATCGAGCCGGTCGCCGAGTCCTTCCCCAACGACCTGGACCCGCGCATCGACCTCCGCGAGGCCGACCTCGAGCCCGGCCAGAAGTGGACTGGATTCCACCGACTGGAGAAGGACCTGTGGGTTTCGGGTCTGCAGCCCGACACCAACGCGATCGCCGACCAGCTCGTGGCCGACGTGAAAGAACTCGACGCCGGAGTGAAGGCGCCGGACTGGAGCATCGACTCCACCCAGATCGCCGGCGGCGCGCAAGGCCTGCTCGACGAGATCGCGATCAGCAAGATCAGCGGCGAGGAAGATATCTTCAGCCACACCGACCTGTGGGACTTCAAGGCCAACGTCGAGGGCTCGCAGACCGCCGTGGCGTCGGTGCGCCCGATCCTCGACGAGCGCAACCCGGATCTGGGCAAACGCGTCGATCAGCGCTTTGCCGAGGTCGAAGCCCTGCTGGAGAAGTATCGTGAGGGCGATGGTTTTGTCTCCTACGACAAGGTGACCGAACCACAACGTCAGGAGCTCTCGCGCGCGATCGACGCGCTGAGCAAAGAGGTTAGCCAGGTGCAAGGTGTCATCGCCCCACAGTGAGCCCGTCAACGAGCAGGAACCCCAACCGCCGTCGGGCATTTCACGACGCAAGCTGTTCGGCGCGGCGGGGGTAACCGCAGCGGTAGTCGGTGCGGCCAGCGCGGGTGCGCTGGCCGGCCGCGCTTCGGCGGCGGCCAGCTCGCCACACGGCCAGCTTCAGGGCCCGGTGCCGTTCCGCGGTGAGCGGCAGGCCGGCATCATCACCGAAGCGCAGGACCGGATGCACTTCTGCGCATTCGACGTCACGACCGACAACCGCGAGGATGTCATCGCGCTGCTGCAGCAGTGGACGGAGATGGCCGAGCGGATGACGCGCGGCGAGGAGACCGAGCCGGGCGGAGCAGTCGACGGCAACCCCTACGCGCCACCGTCCGACACGGGCGAAGCCCTCGGTCTGCCCGCGTCGCAGTTGACCCTGACGATCGGCTTCGGGCCAACGTTTTTCGTCAAGGACGGCATAGACCGCTTCGGCATCGCCGATCAGAGACCCGCCGAGTTGGCCGCGCTGCCGAAGTTCCCCAACGAGACGATGGATCCGGCCAAATCCGGCGGCGACATCTGCGTGCAGGCGTGCGCCAACGATCCGCAGGTTGCCGTGCACGCGATCCGCAATCTGGCCCGCGTCGGGTTCGGGACGGTCGCGGTGCGGTATTCGCAACTCGGGTTCGGCCGCACGTCGTCCACCACACGCGATCAGGCCACACCGCGAAACCTGTTCGGCTTCAAGGACGGAACCAACAACATCAAGGCCGACCAAACCGACCTGCTCGACAAGCACGTCTGGGTCGCCGACGGTGACGGCCCGGCCTGGCTGACCGGCGGCACGTACCTCATGACGCGGCGTATCCGCATGCGCATCGAGAACTGGGACCGCACCACATTGCTCGAGCAGGAGCGGGTGATCGGCCGCCAGAAGGGCAGCGGCGCACCCAATGGCCTGCAGGAAGAATTCGAGGAACTCGATCTCGACCTGGCCGACGACAAGGGCACGCCGTTGATCGATGTCGATGCCCACGTACGGCTCGTCTCACCGCAGAATCTCGGCGGCATCGAGATCCTGCGCCGCGGCTACAACTTCACCGACGGCACAGACGGTTTCGGACATCTCGACGCGGGCTTGTTCTTCATCGCGTTCGTACGCAGCCCCGAAAAACAGTTCATCCCGATGCTCGGCGAGATGTCCCGCAAGGACGCCATGAACGAGTACATCACGCACACCGGCACCGCGGTGTTCGCCTGCCCGCCCGGGCTGAAAGAGGGCGACACGTCGGGCTTCTGGGGTTCGACGCTGTTCGCCTGAGCGCTGTTCGCATGCGCCAGCGCTGTTCGCCTGCCTCAGCCGCCGCTGTCCCCACGGTGGGGTTGTGCCCGCCTATTAGCGACAAAGTCGCGCAAATCGCCTCACGAGGCCCACTGGTCCCGTAGCTACCTCGCCGCGAACGCCTTCGGGCACTTGAGTCGCAAAGGCCACTCGCGCAACGGAATTCAGCGTGCCCACCTACGAGCGACATAGTCGCTGTTGGGCCGCTCCGTAGTTGCCGCATCAAGCGACGGCGTGAAGCCCCGGCCCGCGCGTGAAGCGCTATGGCGGAGAATCGGCCCTTGAGTTCTGGGGGTGGATGCAACAGCTTCTAGCTGAGGAGTTGTTGATGCGTGCACGTCGTCCGTGTGGGTTGGCCTGTGTTGGTCGTCAGTTCTGGGATCACATCCAGCGGGGAATGACCCCCAGTGAGGCCGGGGTGGCCGTCGGCGCGTCGGAAACCAGCGGTAGGCGTTGGTTTGCTGATGCTGGTGGGGTGAGACCGAAATTCCCCGACGAGTCGGCTGCGCGTTCGCGGCCCCGGCTCACTGTTGAAGAGCGCAATGAGATCCAAGACGGCGTAGCCAGGCAAGAGTCGATCCGCGAGATGGCGCGACGGTTGGATCGCCATCCGACAACGATCATGCGCGAGATCGATCGGAATGCGTGGTGCCGTGGTCGTTATCGGGCACGGTATCGGTTCGGCGCCCCGTGGCACGGCGGGCCGACAACCAAACCGAAGTATCGGGCCGACCTGGCTCAGTCGCACGCCACTGAGCGGGCTCGCCGGCCCAAGCCGGGCAAGCTGGCGACCAATGAACGGTTGCACGATGAGGTGCAGAATCGGTTGGACGACAGGCACAGTCCCCAGCAGATCTCCAACCGCCTGCGGCTGGATTTCCCCGACGAGCCGGAGATGCGGGTGTCGCACGAAACCATCTACCAGGCCATTTACGTGCAATCCAAAGGTAACCTGCGCCGCGAGATACATACCTGTCTGCGCACCGGGCGGGCACTGCGCAAGCCACAACGGCGTGCCGATGAGCGCCGGGGTCGGATTCCCGACATGGTCAACATCAGTGAGCGCCCACCCACGATCAACGACCGCGCGGTGCCCGGGCACTGGGAGGGCGACCTGCTCATGGGTGAGCTGAACAACACCGCGATCGGCACCTTCGTGGAGCGCATGACCCGCTTCACGATGCTGCTGTACCTGCCGCACGGCCACGACGCGGCCGCGGTGCAGGAGGCGATCGTGGCGAAAATTGCTGCGCTGCCGTCGATTCTGCGTAAAACGCTGACCTGGGATCAGGGCAAGGAGATGGCCAACCACGTTGCCATCGCCAAGGCGACCGAGCTGGACATCTACTTTTGCGATCCGCATTCACCTTGGCAGCGCGGAACCAACGAAAACACCAACGGCTTGTTACGCCAATACTTTGCTAAAGGCACCGACCTATCAGTGTTCCCGGCCGACTACCTCGACTATGTGGCAGCCCAACTCAATACCCGGCCACGCAAGACGCTGAGCTGGAAAACCCCGGCCGAAGCCCTCGACGAACTACTCTCGAGACCGCCCGAACCATCAGCTGTTGCATTCAAGGCTTGAAACCGCCGCCCGGGGACCGCCATGACGCTACAAACGCGGAACGTCAAGCTCGAATGGGTTCCGAGATATCAGGCGATTTCGAGTGGTAATCCGACCGCCAGCGACATTGTCGCTGTAATGCGGGCAGCCGAAAACGTGCGACCGACGTGGTGGATGGTGCTGGGGGGAGCCATGTGATCCGGCCTCTGAGACACCAGAGGCATATGCGGCGCAGGTGGCGAATTCCGCGACATTGTCGCTAATAGGCGGGCAGCACGGCACCCGACCCAGAGCGGCGCGAACGTCGGGCTCAGTCGTCGGCGCGGTCCGGTTGTGCGGGACCCTCGGATTCGGTCTGCGCTTCGTCGGGCTCGGATTCCTCGTCCGGCGTGGGCTCCTCGGCCGGCGCTTCGTCGGGCGCGGGTTCCTCGTCGACATCGGCGGTTTCGTCGACTTCGGGTTCCGGTTCTACCGCGGCGAAATCCCCGGCCGGCCAGTAGGTACGCCACTCGTCCGCGGTGATCGTGCCCAATGGGGTCACGTCGAGTTCCTCGGGGACGTCCACGCCGCGGCGGCCGGCGGCGACGTCGGATTCCACCAGTCGCACGGTGTCCATGAACTCCAATACCGCTGTGCGGAGCTCGTTTTCGGCGTCGGTATCACCTGACACCGTGACCGATGTCAGGGACGCGGGAATCAGATCGGCGGGCAGGCCGGCCTGCCTGACGCGGGCAATCACCTTCTGCGCCAATGCCAGTGCCGGTTGCCCGGTGGGCACGTCGTCCATGCAGGACGTCCGGGACTTCACCGACCGCTCCTGGGCCTTGCGTTCTTCCCACTGCGCGAGTTGCTCATCGAGCGAAATGGATTCGCCGGCAAGGACTGCAGGCACGCGGTTGCCGAGCTTGCGCACGAGCGCGTCGGCGACGTCATCGATGTTGAACGGATGATGTGGCGCATCCTCGGCGATGCGGGCGTGGAACAGCACCTGCAGCAGCACGTCGCCGAGTTCCTCGCGGAGCTCGTCGGCGTTGCCGCCGCGAACGGCGTCGAACAGCTCGTAGGTTTCCTCGAGGAGGTAGCGGCGCAGCGAGTCGTGGGTCTGTTCGCTCTCCCACGGCCCGGAGGTGCGCAGCTTGTCCATCATCGCCACCGCATCGACGATCCGCTCGCCGGGCTGCGCCTCGGGGGCCGCGATGAGCCGCTCGCCCGCGGCGAGGCGGGCCTTCACCGCTGGATGCTCGGGGTCGGACGACAGCAGCACGGGCGCGTCGTCACCGTCATAGGCGGGGCGCGCCGCAGGCAGCGACCACGGCACCTTGACCGGCATCTCCTCGGTGTACTGCACATCACCGGTGAGCAGATCGATCGCGTTCACAGGGATGAGTGACGGGCGGCGAGGGTCGACCAATACGACGGTCATCGGGCACACCCCCTCACGCATTTCGACGACACCGCTGATCTCGGTTATACCAACACGTTGCCGGACCTGGATGCGCCTGGTCACACGGGATGGCCGCCCTGCCCGAAGGCAAGGCGGCCATCATGTCACATACGCGTGACTCAGGACTCCGGCGGGAACGGATCGTCCGGGATCACCCAGTGACCCGGCGTCTCATCGAAGAACGGGTTCTCGATTCCGTTCACCGTGGGCAGCTTCTGCAGTTCGCCGGGAGGAATTCCGTAGAACGGATTCTCAACACCGTTGATGGACGGCGAATTCATCAGCTGACCGGGCGGGATGTGCCCGTTCGGCAGCCCGAAGAAGTTGTCCACCTCAGGAAATTGCACGGTCGGCACTTCGACGTCGGGCAGATCGACGTCCGGGACGTTCACGTCCGGCAAATTCACGTCGGGGACGTCCACGTCAGGCACGTTCACACCCGGCACGGTCGGACTCGGAATCGGAGGTGGCGCAGGCACATTCGGTTCGGCCTGCGCGAGACCTGTGCCCAGGCCGAGCGCGCCGAGTCCCAGTGCACCGGCCGTCGTCGTGGTAACTGCGAGCTTCTTGATGTTCATGGTCGCTCCTTCGCCTTGCGTCATGCGATAACTCACCATTCGGTGGCAATCGCGTGATGTTCGGTTTAGGAAATTGCATGACCGCCCTATGGCTGACGATCTTGCCGTATCTACACAACGGCAACGCAACACCTTGACCCCCCGTGGTGTATGTCGGATCCCCACCCCGGATGCGTTATCAGCGTTTCGGCAATTCGAGCGCGTCACGCGCCAAAAATGCGCGCTTACCAGGCAATCAGCCCGAGAAATTGAATTTCGCGGTCAAGTCGACACTGCCCTCCGTCTGGCCGTTGAGGACGAGCACCAACCCGGCCACCCACTGCACAAGCTCAAGATCGCGGATGCGGGGCGCGCCGACGCCGTCACCCGCGCGGGGCAGCGGCACCTGCACCGTCGACGTGGTGGCGCGGTAATGCCCGCCCGGGTACATGCGCTTGAGCCGCAACTGCGCGGAATCCGGTAACACCATGGGCGACAGCCGCACGGTCGACGCCGACACCGCGCCGATCTCGGTGATGCCGTACTCGCGGCACAGCAGGCGCAGCAGCGCGACCGCGACGAGGCGCTGCGCCGGCTCGGGCAGTGGGCCGTAGCGGTCGACGAGTTCCTCCACGACGGCACGCACGGCATCCTCATCGGAAGCCGCGGCGAGCCGCCGGTAGCCCTCCAGCCGCAGCCGGTCACTGCCGATGTAGTCAGGCGGCAGGTGCGCGTCGACCGGCAGATCGACCCGCACTTCTTTCGGCTCCTGTGGCGTGGCAACGGTTTTCCCGTCGGCGGCGGCCCGGTACGCCTCGACCGCCTCGCCGACCAGCCGCACGTACAGATCGAAGCCGACACCGGCGACGTGACCGGACTGCTCGACACCGAGCACGTTGCCCGCTCCGCGGATCTCCAGGTCTTTCATGGCAACGGCCATGCCTGCACCCAGCTCGTTGTTCTGCGCGATCGTCGCCAGCCGGTCATATGCCGTCTCGGTCAGCGGGACCTCGGGCGGATACAGGAAGTAGGCGTAACCGCGCTCGCGGCTACGGCCGACGCGGCCCCGCAACTGGTGCAGTTGCGACAGCCCGAACGTGTCGGCCCGCTCGACGATCAGTGTGTTGGCGTTGGAAATGTCCAGGCCGGTCTCGACGATCGTGGTGCACACGAGAATGTCGTATTCGCGATTCCAGAAGCCCTCGACGGTCTTCTCGAGGGTTTCCTCGTTCATCTGTCCGTGTGCGACGACAACGCGGGCCTCCGGAACGAGCTGACGCACGCGCGCCGCGGCCTGGTCGATCGAGCGCACCCGGTTGTGGATGTAGAACGCCTGCCCGTCTCGCAGCAACTCGCGGCGCAGCGCGGCGGCCACCTGCTTGTCGTCGTGCGGGCCGACGTAGGTCAGCACCGGGTACCGCTCCTCGGGCGGAGTGAGGATCGTCGACATCTCGCGGATGCCGGCCAGGCTCATCTCCAGGGTTCGCGGGATCGGGGTCGCGCTCATCGTCAGCACGTCGACGTGGGTCCGCATCGACTTGATGTGCTCTTTGTGCTCGACGCCGAACCGCTGTTCCTCGTCAACGATGATGAGGCCCAAGTCTTTCCACATGACCCCGGTCTGCAGCAGCCGGTGGGTGCCGATGACGACGTCGACCGAGCCGTCCTTCATGCCTTCCAGCACGGCGCGGGATTCCATCGGATCGGTGAACCGGGACAAACCCTTGACGGTGACCGGGAACCCGGCCATGCGCGCGGTGAACGTCTGCAGGTGCTGATCGGCCAGCAGCGTCGTCGGCACCAGCACCGCGACCTGCTTGCCGTCCTGCACGGCCTTGAACGCGGCACGCACCGCGATCTCGGTCTTGCCGTAGCCCACGTCACCGCAGATCACGCGGTCCATCGGCACCGGCTTCTCCATGTCGGCCTTGACCTCGGTGATCGCGGTCAGCTGGTCCATGGTCTCGGTGAACCCGAACGCGTCCTCCATCTCGGCCTGCCACGGCGTGTCCGGCCCGAACGCATGCCCGGGTGCGGACTGGCGTTTGGCATACAACGCGACGAGCTCGCTGGCGATCTCCCGAACCGCCCGGCGCGCTTTGGTTTTGGTGTTGGCCCAGTCGCTGCCGCCGAGCTTGGACAACGACGGCGCTTCACCGCCGACGTAGCGTGACAGCTGGTCGAGCGAATCCATCGGCACGTACAGTCGGTCCGATCCGCCGCCCCGCTTCGATGAGGCGTACTCGAGCACCAGGTACTCGCGCCGCGCCCCGCCGACGACCCGCTCGGTCATTTCGACGAACTTGCCGATGCCGTGCTGATCGTGCACCACCAGGTCACCGGCGGTCAGTGCGAGCGGGTCGACAACGTTGCGCCGTTTGGCGGCAAGCTTTTTGCCCTCCGAGGCCGTCACGCGGTTACCGGTGAGATCGGTCTCGGTGATGATCACCAGATTGGCGCCCGGCAGGATCACGCCGTCGTGCAGCGGACCCTTGAGCACGCCGACGACGCCGGCCTTCGGCGCCGTGCCGGGCTCCAACATCGTTGCCGCGGTGTCGGATTCGGCGAGCTGCTCGACTACGCGGTGCGCGGTGCCGGTGCCCGGCGTGACGATCGCGGCGTACCCGCCGGTCGCGACGTGTGCCCGCAGCATCGCGAAGATCTCTTCGAGACTCTGTTGACTGCGGGCCGACGGCGCCGGGCGCAGGTCGAGTTCGGTGGCGGACTCGTCCGACAACTGTGACAGCGTCCACCACGGGTGACCGGCCTTGCGGGCGCCGTCGCGTGCCTCGCTGAACGGCACGAATCCCGACGCGCCGAGCGCCTCGATGTCGATCGGGGCATCGCCGCCGACCGCGGCCGTCGACCACGACGCCTCAAGGAATTCCCGGCCCGTCTTGATCAGATCGGCCGCGCGCGTGCGCACCTTCTCCGGATCGCACACCAAAACCGGGGCGCCGTCGGGCAGATGGTGCGTCAGCGTCGTCGGCTCGACCGGATGCAGAAGCGGCAGCAGCGCTTCCATGCCGTCCACCGGGATGCCTTCGGCGAGCTTGGCCAGCATGTCGGGCACGCTGCCAGGCACGCTGTTCTCGTGGGTCGGGTGCTCTTGGGCCAGCGCGGCGGCCCGCTCCCGCACGTCAGCAGTCATCAGCAGCTCACGGCACGGCACCGCGACCACGGTTTCGACGGGAATCTCCGGGATCGACCGCTGGTCGGCGATCGAGAACATCCGCATCTCCGAAACCTCGTCGCCCCAGAACTCGACACGCACCGGATGCTCGGCGGTGGGCGGGAACACATCGAGGATGCCGCCGCGGACCGCAAACTCGCCGCGTTTGCCCACCATGTCGACACGCGTGTAGGCCAGGTGGACGAGCCGCGCGACGACGTCGTCGAAATCGGCTTCCAGCCCAACGGACAGCTGCACCGGTTCGACGTTGACCATGTCGGGTGACATCGGCTGAAGCAGCGAGCGCGCCGTCGTCACCACGACCCGCAGTGGCGGGCCGAGCGTCGCGTCGTCGGGATGGGCGAGCCGGCGCAGCAGTAACAACCGCGCGCCCACCGTCTCCACGCCCGGCGACAGCCGTTCGTGCGGCAGCGTCTCCCACGACGGGAACAGCGCGGCCGCGTCGCCGAACACCCCGCGCAGCTCCGAGGTCAGATCGTCGGCCTCCCGGCCGGTGGCTGCGACCACGAGAAGCGGACCGTTCTGGGCCAGTGCGGCCGCCACCAGCACGCGTGCGCTTGCCGGCCCGACCAACGCCAGATCGGCGGGCCGGCCGGCGGCACGACGAATGACGTCCTGCAGGGACGGATCGGACAATGCCAACTCGACGAGACCCGCGATCGGGGTCTGGACATGGGTGTGCCCCGGTGCGGTCATGATTTCTCCATCCTAGGCGGCGCCGGTTCGTCAGGATTCGGCCCGGTGACGTTAAGAGACCGTCAAGCCCCGCACCCGTCTCACCAGCACGGTCCACCGTGAAGTCATGACATTGCTGGACATCCTGCCGTCGCTGCGGTACGCCGCCACCCCACGCCTCGATCCGTCGATCTGGCCACTCACCACCGGGGTCGACGCGCAGGGCCGGGTCACGGTCGGGCGGGTGGCGCTGACCGACATCGCCGACGAGTTCCGCACCCCCGCCTACGTGCTCGACGAGGCCGACTTCCGCAGCCGCGCCCAGCGCTACCGCGAGGCGTTGCGCGGGTGTGAGGTGGTGTACGCGGGTAAATCCCTGCTGACGACGGCCGTGGCGCGGTGGGTGTCCGAGGAAGGACTCGGGCTCGACGTGTGCTCGGCAGGCGAGCTCGCGACGGCATTGGCCGGTGGCGTGACACCCGAACGCATCGTGCTCCACGGCAACGCCAAGTCCTGCGACGAGCTGCGCAACGCGGTCGACGTCGGGGTGGGGCGCATCGTGCTGGACTCGTCGATCGAGATCGCCTACCTGGCCGGGCTCGTGCGTAAGCGTCAACGGGTACTGATCCGGGTGACGCCGGGCATCGACATCGCCGGCCATCGCGCCGTCGCGACCGGGGTATGCGATCAGAAGTTCGGTTTCACGCTCGCCGACCGGCAAGCCGCACACGCGGCCGCGCGGGTACTGGCCACACCGCAGCTCGAGCTGGTGGGACTGCACTGCCATATCGGCTCGCAGGTGGTCGATCCACTGCACTACGGCGAGGCGATCAAGCGGCTGATCACCGAAATGGCCGACATTCGGCACGCGCACGGTGTGGTGCTGACCGAGCTGAACATCGGTGGCGGGCACGGGGTTCGCTACGTCGACGGCGAGGCTGCGCTCGACCTGGCCGCGCTGGCCGGCGTGATCGACGAAGCCCTCGACAGCGTGTGCACCGCCGAGCGGTTCCCGCGTCCACGCGTCGTCGTCGAACCCGGCCGGGCGATCAGCGCCAGGGCCGGCGTCACGCTGTACCGGGTGTGCGGCGTGAAGTCCCAGCCCGGCGGGCGGACGTTCGTCGCGGTGGACGGCGGCATGAGCGACAATCCGCGGGTCGGGCTCTACGGCGCGAAATACACTGTGACGCTGGCCAATCGGCATGCGTTAGGGCCGACGATGAAAGTCACCGTTGCGGGCAGGCACTGTGAGGCCGGCGACGAGATCATCCGCGACGTCGACCTCCCGGCCGACATCCATCCCGGGGATCTGTTGGCGGTGGCCTGCACCGGTGCCTATCACCACAGCATGGCGTCGACGTACAACATGGTGGGCCGGCCGCCCGTGGTCGCGGTGCGCGACGGTGCGACGCGGCTGCTGGTGCGCCGGGAGACGACAGCCGATCTGCTTGCCCGGGATGTGGGTTAGCTAGTCGGCTTCGAGGTGCGGGTCGGCCTCGAGGTGGGTCAGCCCGTTCCACATGAGGTTGACGACGTGCGCGGCGACGACCTCTTTCTTGGGCTCGCGGACGTCGAGCCACCACTGCGCGGTCATCGACACCGATCCGACAAGGGCCTGCGCGTACAGCGGCGCGAGATCGGGATCGAGACCGCGCCGGGAGAAGTCGCCGGCCAGGATCGAGGCCACCTGGTTGACCGCGTCGTTGAGCAGCGTGGCGTAGGTGCCCGACGTGATCGCCGCGGGCGAATCGCGGATCAGGATGCGAAAGCCGTCGGTGTGTTCCTCGACGTAGGTCAGCAGCGCGAGCGCGACCCGCTCGACCCGCACGCGCGACCTATTGTTGGTCAGCGACGACGTGATGCCGTCGAGCAGCGCCGACATCTCGCGGTCGACGACGACGGCGTACAACCCTTCCTTGCCGCCGAAGTGCTCGTAGACGACGGGCTTCGAGACGTTCGCGCGCAGCGCGACCTCCTCGATCGAGGTGCCGTCGTAGCCGCGTTCGGCGAACAGCGACTTGGCGATCTCGATGAGCTGTTGCCGCCGCTCGCTGCCGGTCATCCGGGCGCGAGGTGCACGCACTTCCTTCTCGGGTGCTGCCACGCGTATCAGGCTAGCCCTTTCGACTAGAGTCTCACCCGGACATTCCGTCGTGGTGTAATCGGCAGCACCTCTGATTTTGGTTCAGATAGTTCAGGTTCGAGTCCTGGCGACGGAGCTCAACAGCGCGAGTGACCCCGAACTGACAGCGTCGACGGCGTGTCCTCGTGCAGACACGGTCGCTCGTGGAGGAGGAGATTCGTGTCCACCACCGAAACCGCCGTGATCGTCCTGGCCGCAGGCGCAGGAACCCGGATGCGGTCGGCCACCCCCAAAGTCCTGCACGCTGTTGGCGGGCGCAGCATGCTGGCCCACACCCTGCACGCGGTCACCGCGCTGATGCCCACCCACGTCGTGGTGGTCGTCGGGCACGGTCGTGAGCAGGTCAGCGCCGAGGTGGCCCGGGTCAGCACCAAGGCCACCGCCGTCGTGCAGGACCAACAACTCGGAACCGGACATGCGGTCAGTGTCGGCCTCGCCGGGTTGCCGAGCGATTTCGGCGGCACCGTCATCGTCACCACCGCCGACGTTCCGCTGCTCGACGGTGAGACGCTGGCCGCCCTGGCCGCAGCCCACCAGGACTCGGGTGTGACCATCCTGACCACCACGCTGGCCGACCCCACCGGCTACGGCCGCATCATCCGTGACGCCGACCGCGCGGTCACCGCGATCGTCGAGCACGCCGATGCCGACGAGGCGCAGCGCGCCGTCGCCGAGATCAACTCCGGGGTGTACGCCTTCGATGCGGCCGCGCTGCGGTCGGCGCTCACCCAGTTGCGCACCGACAACGCCCAGGGCGAGCTGTACCTCACCGACGCGATCGCGTTGATCCGCAACCAGGGTCTGCCGGTACAGGCCAAGCACGTCGACGACAGTGCGCTCGTCGCGGGTGTGAACGACCGGGTGCAACTCTCCGAGCTCGGCGCCGAACTGAACCGGCGCATCGTCGCCCAACATCAGCGCGCCGGGGTGACGGTCATCGACCCGGCGAGTACGTGGATCGACGTCGACGTGACCATCGGGCGCGACACCGTCGTCCGGCCGGGCACGCAGTTGCTCGGCACCACCGAGATCGGTACGGGCTGTGAGATCGGCCCGGACACGACCCTGACCGACGTCGAAATCGGCGACCGGGCGTCGGTGGTCCGTACGCACGGACGGCTCGCGGTGATCGGAGACGGTGCCACGGTCGGTCCGTTCACTTATCTGCGGCCCGGCACCACGCTGGGCGCGGACGGCAAGCTGGGTGCTTTCGTCGAGACGAAGAACGCCACGATCGGCACCGGCACCAAAGTGCCGCATCTCACCTACGTCGGCGACGCCGACATCGGCGATCACAGCAACATCGGCGCGTCGAGTGTGTTTGTCAACTACGACGGCGAGAGCAAGCACCGCACCACGGTCGGCTCACACGTCCGCACCGGCTCGGACACGATGTTCATCGCGCCGGTCAGCGTCGGCGACGGTGCCTACACCGGCGCCGGGACCGTGCTGCGCGACGACGTCCCGCCGGGCGCGCTGGCCGTCTCGGACAATGCGCAGCGCACGATCGAAGGCTGGGTCGAGCGCAAACGTCCTGGCTCGGCGGCCGCCGAAGCCGCACGCAAAGCGCGGGGCGAAGAAGGGTGACTAGACGTTTTCCGTTGGCAATCTGGTAACCCGGCTACGAGCACCCGGAAAGGCTACGTACGATTGCCCCGTATCGATTCCCGACCGCGAAGGCAGCACACAGTGGCCACGGACTGGACCGACAATCGCAAAAGCCTGATGCTGTTCTCCGGCCGAGCCCATCCGGAGTTGGCTGAACAGGTCGCCAAAGAACTCGACGTCCATGTGACGGCGCAGACCGCACGCGATTTCGCCAACGGCGAGATCTTCGTCCGGTTCGACGAGTCCGTGCGCGGCAGCGACGCATTCGTGCTGCAGAGCCACCCGGCGCCGCTCAACCAGTGGCTCATGGAGCAGCTCATCATGATCGATGCGCTCAAGCGCGGCAGCGCCAAGCGCATCACCGCGATCCTGCCGTTCTATCCGTACGCGCGTCAGGACAAGAAGCACCGCGGCCGCGAACCGATCTCCGCACGACTGGTCGCCGACCTGCTCAAGACCGCAGGCGCGGACCGCATCGTGTCGGTCGACCTGCACACCGACCAGATCCAGGGCTTCTTCGACGGCCCGGTCGACCACATGCGGGCGCAGTCACTGCTGTGCGGCTACATCGCCGAGAACTACTCCGACCACGACATGGTCGTCGTCTCACCCGACTCGGGCCGCGTGCGCGTCGCCGAGAAGTGGGCTGATTCGCTGGGCGGCGTGCCGCTGGCCTTCATCCACAAGACTCGCGACCCGCTCGTGCCCAACCAGGTGAAGTCCAACCGCGTGGTCGGCGAGGTGAAGGGCAAGACCTGCATCCTGACCGACGACATGATCGACACCGGCGGCACGATCGCAGGCGCGGTCAAACTCCTCAAGGAGGACGGCGCCGCGGACGTCATCATCGCGGCCACCCACGGCGTGCTGTCGGATCCGGCCCGCGAGCGGCTCGCCTCGTGCGGGGCGCGTGAGGTCATCGTGACCAACACCCTGCCGATCGGCGAGGACAAGCAGTTCCCGCAGCTGACCGTGCTCTCCATCGCGCCGCTGCTGGCCAGCACCATCCGCGCGGTGTTCGACAACGGTTCGGTCACCAGCCTGTTCGACGGGTCGGCGTAGTGGCTGCCGAGGCCACCATTTATCACAATCCCAAATGCTCGACGTCGCGCAAGACGCTGGAGTTGTTGCGGGAGAACGGCATTGAGCCCGACGTCGTGCAGTACCTCAAGACGCCGCCGACACGGGCCGAGCTGAAGAAGATGATCGCCGACGCCGGCATCGACGTGCGCACCGCGGTACGCAAACGCGAATCGCTCTACAGCGAGCTGGGTTTGGCCGATGCGTCCGACGAGGAGCTGCTCGACGCGATGGCCGAGCACCCGATCCTGATCGAGCGCCCGTTCGTCGTCACCGCGAAGGGAACCCGGCTGGCCCGGCCGATCGATTCGGTGCAAGAGATTCTGTGAACCGGCTGATCGCCGCAGGCGCGGTGGCGGCGTTGATGCTGACCGGGTGCGGCGCCGAGACCCCCGACTACCAGTCGATCTGGACGACGACCGCCACCACGACGACATCGACCGACGCGCCGCCCGTGCCGCTGTGGCAGTACCTGGAGAACTCTGGTGTCGTCGGCGAACCGGTCGCCCCGGAAGACATCCCGGATCTCACCATCACGATGCCGACCCCGCCGGGCTGGCACCCGTACAGCAACCCCAACCTGGCGCCGCGCACCCGGATGATCGCCAAGGGCGACACCTATCCGACGGCCATGCTCCTGGTGTTCGAACTGCACGGCGACTTCGACGTGCCGCAGGCTCTCAAGGACCACGGTTACGCCGATGCTCAGCTGTCGGAGAACTTCAAGCAGCTCAACGCCTCGACCGACGATTGGCGTGGTTTCCCGTCGGCGATGATCGAGGGCAGCTACGACCTGAACGGGCGGCGCATGCAGAGCTATAACCGCGTCGTGATCCCCACCACCGTCGAGGCACCCCCGCAGCGGTATCTGATCCAGCTGACCGTCACGACGTACGCCGACGAAGCCCAGGCCCAGGCCGCCGACATCGAGTCGATCATCTCGGGGTTCACGGTCGCGAAGAAGTAAGTTGGTCCGCATGAGCGAAGCTTGCGAGCGAATCATCCGCACGGAATGCCGTGGCGGAGCCTGCGAGGCCACCGCATGACCCAATGGACCAGCGCCGATCTGCCCTCGTTCACCGGCCGCAGCGTCGTCGTCACCGGTGCCAACAGCGGGCTGGGCCTGATCACCGCGCGCGAACTGGCCCGCGTCGGCGCCAAGGTGATCGTCGCCGTCCGCAACCTGGACAAGGGCACAGCCGCGGCGGCGACCATGACGGGCGGCACCGTCGAGGTCCGCAAGCTCGACCTGCAGGATCTGGCGTCGGTGCACGAGTTCGCCGACACCGTCGAGACCGTCGACGTCCTGGTGAACAACGCCGGCATCATGGCCGTCCCGTTGGCCCGCACCGCCGACGGCTTCGAGAGCCAGATCGGCACCAACCATCTCGGCCACTTCGCCCTGACGAATCTCCTGCTGCCCAAGATCTCCGATCGCGTTGTCACGGTGTCGTCGCTCATGCACTGGATCGGCGTCATCAGCCTGCGGGACCTGAACTGGAAATCGAGGCCGTATTCGGCGTGGCTGGCCTACGGACAGTCCAAACTCGCGAACCTGATGTTCACCTCTGAGCTGCAGCGCCGGCTTTCGGCCTCCGGTTCCGCGGTGCGTGCGGTCGCAGCCCATCCCGGCTACTCCGCCACCAACCTCCAGGGCCACACCGGTAGCCGGTTCGGCTCGCGGATGGCCGCGGCGGGCAACCGGTTCATGGCAACCGAACCCGAGTTCGGCGCCCGCCAGACGCTGTATGCCGTGTCGCAGGACGTGCCGGGTGACAGCTTCATCGGGCCGCGGTTCGGGCAATTCGGCCCGACTCAGCCGGTCGGCCGCAGCCCGCTGGCCAAGCGAACGGACACCCAAAAGGCGCTGTGGGACCTGTCCGAGCAGCTCACCGGGGTGTCCTACCCGCTCGACCGCTGACGCCGTTTTGGGAACCGGGCCCTGACTTTGTTACCCTGACCAGGCGTCACGGCGAGGGTGGACCATGTGGATCACCGTTATCGACGGGAACTTCTGTAAGTGTTGCGACCCTGGCCGTGCTGACGAATGACCGCAGTACCGCATATGAGGAGCAACGCAATGGCCAAGGCCGCAAAATCCAATGCCACCAACAAGCTGACCGCGACGGTTCGCACCCGCACCGGTAAGGGCGCGTCGCGCCAGGCGCGCCGCGCCGGCTTGGTGCCCACCGTCCTGTACGGCCACGGCACCGACCCCCAGCACCTCGAGCTCAACGCCCATGAGTTCGCCGCCGTGCTGCGTAAGACCGGCACCAACGCCGTGCTGACGCTCGACATCGACGGCAAGGAAGAGCTCGCGCTGACCAAGGCGCTGGACATCCACCCGATCCGCCGCAACATCCAGCACGCCGACCTGCTGGTGGTCAAGCGCGGCGAGAAGGTGACCGTCGAGGTCACCGTCACCGTCGAGGGCGAAGCCGTTCCCGGCACCCTGGTCACCCAGGACGCCAACACCATCGAGATCGAGGCCGAGGCGCTGTCGATCCCCGAGCACCTGACCGTCTCGGTCGAGGGCGTCGAGGCAGGTACGCAGTTCACCGCGGGCCAGATCGCGCTGCCCGCCGGCGTCAACCTGATCTCGGATCCCGAACTGCTCGTCATCAATGTCGTCGAGGCCCCGAGCGCCGAGGATCTCGAGGCCGAGGGTGCGGGCGAGACCGCCGAGGCACCGGCCGCCGAGGAGCCCGCGGCCGAGGCAGCCGAAGAGTCGGCCGAGTAACTCTCCGTGGCCGAGCCGCTTCTGGTGGTGGGCCTGGGAAACCCCGGGCCCACCTACGCCAAAACCCGGCACAATCTCGGCTTCATGGTTGCCGACCTGTTGGCTGGGCGGATGGGCTCAGCCTTCAAGGTGCACAAGAAATCCGGCGCCGAGGTGGTGACCGGCCGGCTCGCCGGCGCACCGGTGGTGCTGGCCAAGCCACGCTGCTACATGAACGAGTCAGGCCGCCAGGTCGGGCCACTGGCCAAGTTCTATTCGGTTCCCGCCGAGCGTGTGGTGGTTCTCCATGACGAGCTCGACATCGACTTCGGACGTATCCGGCTGAAGTTCGGCGGCGGCGTGGCCGGTCACAATGGGCTCAGATCCGTCGCATCGGCGTTGGGCAGCAATGGTTTTGCCCGCGTGCGCATCGGCGTCGGCCGCCCGCCCGGTCGCAAGGACGCCGCCGCGTACGTGCTGGAGAACTTCAGTTCCGTTGAGCGAAACGAAGTTCCGACGATCTGCGAACAGGCCGCCGACGCCACCGAGCTGTTGATCGCGCAGGGCCTTGAGCCGGCCCAGAACACCGTGCACGCCTGGTAGTTCCCTTTCACCGCGAACGTGCGTGTCTGCTGCGCGACACGCCGCGTACGCCCGGCACTTTGCGCACGCTCGCAGCGCCTCAGCGCCCGCGAATGCCGCTGTCGACGACCTTCACGGTCTTGTGCGGATACCGCTTCTCGGCATGCGCCTTGGCCGCGGAGTTCGGCAGCACGTAGAGCGTCTCGCGCTTGTCCTGCAGGGGTTTGAGGACAGTGTCCATGAAGGCCTTGCGATCGTCGAGGTACGGCTCGATGACATCCTCCCCCGCTGGACACACCGCCAGGCAGTATGCGGCTTTGTAGTTGGCTTTGAACGACAAGCTCTGCCACATCGAGGCATTCTCGGAATCGCTTACCCGAGACCGGAAATCATCCGCGTCGGCGCTGTCGGCGATGGTCTGCGCCCAGTCGGTGAAACCGCCCATGAACTCGCGGTAGTTGTGCACCGAGCACGCCAGGAAGTCGAACTCGCCGTCCTTGCCGATCGCGCCGACCGGGCAGGCCGCCACGCACAGCTTGCATTCGAGGCACGGTGAATAGTCCAGTGGCTCACCGTAACTGCTGATCGGGTTGCCCAGCAGAATCGTCGCCAGCAGAATGAAGTTGCCGAACCGGGGATGGATCACGTTGCGGTGGATGCCCATGACGCCGAGTCCCGCGGCCACCGCGATCGGCTTGTGCGCGACGACCCAGATCCGCCCGGGAAACCGGTCCATCTCCATCGGGAAGGTGGCCGACGGGTTCACCGCACGATGGCCCGCATCCTCCAGCGCGCGGGTGATCCGGTGGGCGGCCTCGTTGATGATCTCGCCGCTGCGGTGGAACTCCTGATTCGCGACGCTGCGAGTAGTGGACCGGACGTTGTCGCGGTTCATCTTGACCACGAGCGAGATGTAGCTGCGAACGCCGGGCAACGCCACGCCCGCATGTTCGCGTTCGGATTCCAGGGCCGGATCGTCGGCACTCGCGAACGCGACGTCGTCGGCGCCGGCATCCAGGCAGAGCTGACGAAGCCAGCCGGCGTCGATCACGCCCGGCGGCGGCGTGACACTACGGGCCCGCACCGCACGCACTGTCGGATGGTCGGCGAGGCGGGCGGGAAGTCTCTCGGCCATGAAGCTGAGTATATCTAGCTATACTCAGAGCGCAAAGGCAGGGGTCTATGGCGTAAAGAAACCGTTCGAACCGGGTATGAGCTCCGCGGGTAGGGGTACACCTGAGGTATGGACGCCAGGGCGTTGCAGCGCTACGGCGAGCGCCTGCTCGACGGCACCCGGCCTTGGGGGACGGTCGAGATCCGGCCCGGCCGATTCGGCATCGTGCAATACCGCCTGGTGGTGTACCCGCCAGGGTTGAGCCGCTCAGAACATCGCTGGCTGCGGCTCGCGCGGGGTTGGCCGGTGTGGGGGTTCGTGTTGTGGCTGCTGTGCCAGATCATGCTGACCGGGACGATGACGCCGTGGGCGGTGTTCGGCGTCTCCGCGGCGGCAGCCATCGGCGCGGGCGCTGTCGCGTTCGCGATGGCCGGTGAGGCGCGCACCCGCGTACGCGGCATGCTCGTGACGACGATGATCGGTTACCCCGACGCGACGGCACAGGCCAACCGCGACCGGCTCGCCGAGCTGGCGGCCGTGCTGCTCGAGGCCGACGAACGCCTCAGTCACGGTGACATCAGCGTCGTCGAGCACGAGCTGATCTGGTGGCAGGTGTACGACGAGCTGGAACTCACGCGCGAGCGACCGCAAGCGTGATGGCCGACCGGTACGAGATGCTGGCGCTGATGACTGTGCCCGCCGTGCTTCTGCTGGCCGTGCGCGCGAACGTCGTCCGGCAGAACCGGGTCGCCGTGAAGGCTGAGCGGATGCCAATGGCTGCGAGCGTGCGCGGAATGCTGCTCCAGCGCGGCGTGCCGGGCAGCAGACACGCACGCTGATGGTGCGCCTTGGGTGCCAGCGGGCAGCGCCTGTCCCTAATGCCGTTGCGGCCGCACCGGCGGCGCCTGCCCGGGCGGCGGCGGGGCCGGGTACCACTCCTCGGGCTCCGGCCACACGAAACCCGGAGGGATCGAATACGTTTCGAAGACGGTGCCGGTCGCCGACTCGGTGTCAAAAAAGGCGAAGGCGTTGGCGTCGACGAACCGGCCCGATTGCACCGGCGGGAATCCGCGACGCCCGAACTCGCCCAGCCGGTCCTGCCACGGCTTCTCGTCGCAGTCGAAGGCAATGTGCTGGATGCCCTCGCCGTGGGTATCGAGGAACTCCTGGAAGATCGACGGCCCGTACAGCGGTTCCATGATCTCTACAGCCAGGTCTCCGACGTCAGCGAAGCACACCTTGATGCCGAAGTCCGCCGCCTCCCCGCGGTAGGTCCGCTCGGTGACAGTGGCGGAGTCGAAGGTGTACACCCGCCACGGCCCGATGCCCAGCCGCACGAGGCCTTCCATCGTGCGCCGGTGGTCGGCGGTGACGAAGCAGACCTCGATCAGTTTGCCGAGGAAGCTGTTCGACAGTTCCGTTGCGCTTACAACCTGCGGTAGTTTGCTGTCCTCGGTCATGCCCGCGCCGTACGCCGAGCGAGCACGAAGTACAGGATGCCGGCGACGAGACTCCCTGACAGCCAGGAGAAGTCGGTGTTGCCGAGTGCGGTCGCGAGCGGTCCCTGCATTGCCGGCACGAGACCGTACTGCCATGCCCAGCCGGCGACGACGCCTGCCGCGAGGCTGATCAACCCGGCGGAGTTGAACATTCCGTATGTAGACGCCTCAGCCGGCAGATACAGCGAGGCGGTGTCGAGACGGCCACGGCGAATTGCGAAGTAGTCCACCAGCATGATGGCCGCCCACGGGCTGATCCAAACCAAGATGGAGACCATCCAGTTGTCGAAGGCATGCGCGAAGCTGTCGGCGTTGACGAACACCGCAAGCACCGCCGTGGCCACCAATCCGGCGATCAGAGTCACCTTCCATCGCGTGGCCCGCACCCCGATCGACAACGCCGCGAGCGAGCACGAGTAGAGGTTCAGGATGTTGGTTGCGATCGGACCGTGCACCAGCAGGAGCAACACGGGGACGGCCATTACGCCGAACGTCCCGACCACCAGGGCCGACGGGTCACTGCCGCTGCCTGCGCTGGCCAGACACGCTCCGAGTGCGGCCAACCAGACCGTCGGGATGTACATGCCCAGCGAAGACGACCAGAACACCGCGCGGGCCGATGCGTCGACGCGAACGAATCGGCTGTAATCCGACGCATACGGGATCCACGTCAGACCCCAGCCGATGCCGATGGCCGTCAACAGTTGTGTCACCGCCGTGATCTTCTCGCCGGGCTGCAGCTCGGCGCCGGCGAAACTCCAATTGATATCGGTGGTCGCGATCGCCAGCACGGTCATCGCCGCCATCACGACCACGGTGGCCGGCACGGTCCACTTCTCAAAGCTGCGGATCGCATAGAACCCGTACAACGCCAGACCGAGTTGCACCGCCATGATGCCCGCGGCTACCAGAAAATCCAGCCAGGCCCCGCCGGTGATGCCGAGTTCCGCCAGGACGGCCAGCACCAGGTCGAGCACCACCCAGGTGTTCACCCCGACCCAGCCCATCGTGAGCAGGAACTGCGCCACGCCCGGCACGATGGCGCCGAGCCGGCCGAACGGTGCCCGGCCCAGCACCATCTGATTCACCGCGGTGCGGTGGCCGACGACATTGAAGACGCCGAAGACGCTGCAGCCGAGAAGGTTTCCCACCACGACGACCGCGAGCGTCTCGATGAGGCTCAGACCAAGCGCGATCCCGAGTGCACCGAGCACCCAGTTGATGGGCGCGATGTTGGCGCCGGCCCAGATCCAGAACAGTTCCCACGGTGAACAGTCCCGGCTGTCGTCGGGAATCGGTTCGATGCCATGCGCGTCGAACGGTACGGCTGAGTCAGACCCCTGAGTGGGCGGCCTGGTGTCAAGCGGACTAGTGGACATTGGCGGCTCCTCGCTGATTGGCTTCCGCTCATCGAAACACCGCGAACTGAAGGCGCCGAGTGTATAAACATCCACAAACTGCCCATCTGAATGGATGTCGATACACCGATGCTGAGCCTGCAGACGCTCCTCGCGGACACCACCTTGGAACTCACCCTGCTGGCGCCTGGTCCGGTCGACGCGCTCGACAGCGAGGCGCTGTGGCTGCACAACACCGAACTGCCCGACCCGTCGCCCTACATCCGGCCCACCGAACTGGTGTTGACCAACGGTTTGTGGCGCGATTCAGTGACCGCCGGCGAGTTCGTCGCCGCGCTGCAACGTGCCCGCGCCGCCGGGCTGATCTTCGGTCTCACCGCGCAAACACCAGTCGCCCCAGACGATCTCGTCGAAGCCTGTGTCGCCGCGGGAATTCCGCTCGCCACGGTGTCGATCAGGGTGCCGTTCACCGCCATCACCGAGACAGCGGCACGGATACAGGGTGCGGCACGACAGGATGCGCTCGCTCGTCTCGTCCGCCGCGGCAATGCGCTGGCAACGTCCATCTCGCGCGGTGGCGGCGCCGAAGGCGTGCTGGAGGTCTTGCGACGCGACCACGAACTGCCGCTGCTGGTGGTCGACAGGATGGGGAGGCGGCTGGCCGGCGATGCGCCCGGCACCGACGCCGACACCGACCGGGCGGCCGCCGAGGCGCTGGCTCGTCGGCCACCGCCGCTCGAAGTCGAGCTGCCAGGCGCCGGGCTGGCATCGGTGTACCTCGTCGAAGGCGCAATGGGCGATATCGACACCGGGCTGTTCTGCCTGCGTCCGCTGGCAGAACTCAGCGGAGTCGAGCGTGACGCGATCGATCAGGCCGCGCGATTCCTCAGCCTCGAGGTCACCAAACAGCAAGCCCTGCATGCGATAGAGTCACGCTTCTCCAGCGAGCTGCTGGAGATGATCCTGTCCGGTGCCGCTCGGGTTGCCGATGTTCAGGATCGATTGCGGACGTTCGGCATCGACCCCGCCACGCGGCTGGCCGTCATCACCATGGTGGTCGGCGACGAGCCGGTGCGACCCGCCGGTTCCACCGACGAGATCGAAGGGTTCTTCCGGCGTCGTGGCATCCCGGCGGTGGTGGTGGCGGGCAGCCAGGACACTGTGGTCGTGTTCCCTTGGAGCAGCACCGGCCAGGACCTCGGCGGATTTTGTCACCAGCTGTCCGACGCAGTGCGCCAACGCTTTCCGGAACACCGTGTCGTGGTGGGGATCGGTGCACCGGCGGCCGATTCGACGGAACTGCGCGAACCGCTGATCGGCTCCCGAGAAGTCTGCCAGGTCCTTCGCCGACGCAGTAAAGACTCGCGCGTCGGCACTTTCGCCGATGTCGGTACCCATCGAATGCTGCTCGGACTGCACGACCGGGCGCTGCTGCGCCGCTTCGCCGACGACATCCTCGGCCCGTTGCGCACGAACGACGAGCACAACGGCACCGAGCTGGAGCGCACCCTTCGCACGTTCTTGAGCAACGACGGGCACTGGTCGGCCACCGCAGGCGATCTGTACGTACATGTCAACACCCTCCGTAACCGGGTGTCTCGCATCGGCGAGCTGACCGGACGTGATGTGAGTCGACTCGAGGACCGCGTCGATCTGTTCCTGGCGCTGGAAGCCGATGCCTTGAGTTGACGAAGAACTGACGACGCTGCGTCAGTCGGGGTACACGTCTGTCTGCGCGACCGGCGGTGTGAGAGTGCGCGGCTGGATCGCGCCGTCAGCGTCCACTGCCTCGGCCACGTCGCGGCACCGCGCGAACCGGACGTCACCCAGCTCCAGCGTGTGTTCGATCAGGCCGCGCAGGGCCATGATGCGCCCGGGACGGCCCGAAAGAAACGGGTGCACACAGAGGTTGAACAAACACCGGTATCGGCGCATCCCGTCGAGCTCTGAACGCCACATCTCGGCGACCTTCACCGGTGACTCGATCACCGAACCGACGTGCGGGTCGGGCAGGTAGGCGTACTGCTCCCAGTCGTCCAACGACCAGTGCACCGGCAACTCGACGATAGGTGTGACGTCGGTGTTGATGCGGTACGGCCGGTCGTCGCCCATCAGGGAGGAGTCGTAGGACAGACCGTACTCGGCGATCAGACTCGGAGTCTGCCAGCTCGCACCCCACAGGGCGGCACGGTGTCCCCGAATGTCGATGTCCTGCGTGGCGAAAACCTCCATTCCACGCTCGAAGTCCGCGCGCTCCTCTGCCGCCGTCATCGTCACAGGCGATCGGTGGCTGTAGGAGTGGTGTGCGACTTCGTGCCCGCGCTCGACAATCGAGGCCGCCAGCCCGACCCGCTGCTCGGCCACCCATCCAGGCACGAAAAACGTTGCCGGCACTTGAAGTTCGTCGAGCATATCCAGAATGCGCGGCACTCCGACATCAGGCCCGTACGACTGGTGCGACATGGTCATCATGTGGTCCGCATAGCGACGTCCCTGCGCGAGGATCGGCGTTTCGGCGTCGACGTCGAACGTCAGCGTGGCGACGGCGGCAGCGCCGCGATGCCAAGGCGCGGTCATGAGTGAACGCTCGTGGCTGTTCGCCAATTGCGGGCGTTGGCAATTGTGGCCATCGGCGAGAGCATGCCGGGGTCGAACCGTTCCAGGTCCTCCCCGGCCGACACCCGCCTCGGCAGGTCCGGATTGGCCAGCGCGCCGCGGCCAACCGACAACAGATCGGCGTGTCCGCCCTCGAGTACGTCAGCGGCCTGTGTCAGGTCGTGCATACCGCCGTTAACCATCACCGGCAGCCCGCTGATCTCTCGGGCGAGCGCCGTGATGGTCCGGCCATCCGAGAACCGCGCGGTGTCGATGAAATCGCGCCCCTCGCTGGCGATGTGCAGATAGTCGACACCGGTGCCGGCCAGTGTCGCGAAGATGATCTCCGCGTCAGCCGCGCCGCCCGGCCACCGGTAGGTGAAGTCGTTGACCTTGGTCTGTGACAGCCGGATCCCCACCAGGAAATCCCCGGCGACCCGGTCGCGGATCTCGCTGAGCACGCGTGCGGCTATGCGGATCCGGTTGGCGACACCGCCGCCGTACTCGTCATCGCGGGTGTTGGTGTAGACGGTCAGAAACTGGTCGAGAAGATAGCCGTTGGCCGCGTGCACTTCCACACCGTCGAATCCGGCGGCCTGCGCACGGACCGCTGCATCGCCGAAACCGCTTACCACGGCATCGATCCCATCGCGGGTCATCTCCTGCGGGGCGGGCCAGGTACCCGCGCCACCGTACTCGTCGAGCATCGTGCCGCGCGGCGTGACCGCCGACGGCGCGATCGTGCCTGCGCCGTATGCATTTCCCTGCGACAACGCACCGGCATGCATGAGTTGCGCGACGATCGGTACGCCATGAGCGTGCACACCATCGGTCACCGGCCGCCACGCCTGCACATGGGCATCGGTGGCGAGGCCTGGCTGGTTGAGATAGCCCTGGCTGTGGGTGATGTCGGTATAGACACCTTCGGTCAGTATCAGGCCGAATCCGCCTCGCGCGAAATCTGCGTAGTAATCCGCCACTTCGGTGGTGGCGGCGCCGTCCGAGGTGGCCGACACGCGTGTCATCGGTGCGACGGCGAACCTGTTGTCCAGTGTCAGGGCGCCGATTCGCAGGGCGGTCAGTGCCGGGTGTGTGTTGGCCATGCTCGAATCTCCTAGGTGTCGATGTGGGGTGTGGTGATGCGTAGGGCCAGCGGGGTGGGCCGATCGCCATTGATCGGGTTGAGATCCATAGGGCAGGCGGAGACCACGATTACGCAGTCCATTTCGGCTTCGAACGTGATGGAGTCGCCGGGGCGGCTCCCGGCGGGCAGCCAACTCAGCGTGCCCTCCGGGCTGACCGGGATATTCATGAACAGATTGACAGGCTGGGGCACGATCGTCGTGACGAGACCCAACTCGGCCAGCGCTGCCCGCAGGTTGGCGGCACAGGAATCGTGGTCGTCGACCCCGAGCTTGATATAGCGCTCGGGATCGCACGCGGCGATCAACATGTCGTGCGCGCCCGGCGAAGTGTCCTCGACCAGGGTCAGAATGGGCCGACGGCGGTTGGTGACGAACTGATCGCCGATATGCGGGAACAGACTGCTGGTTGCCGTGCGCGTGTGGCTGGCCGACAGATGCTCGCCGACATCGGCCGTCGCGAAGGCGAACATGTCGCCCACCTGCCCGCCGTCGACGTCGACCACTTGCAATCGGTCGCCCCGGCGGATCTGCAGGGCACGCCCGGCCCGGGCCGGCACCTCGAGGTACCCGGTGTTTGTCTGCTTCATGTACGCATTCAACCGACGACACTGCGTCGGCCATCATGGTTGTTCGCACACACTCACCCGGCACGGAGTGGAGCTTCATCCATGCAGGTGCCCTTTGAAGGCCACCTAACCTGCGGTAATGCCGCAGACCACTAGTGCACAGCAGATGTGTGAGCTCAGCCTCGCCCGCGCTGAAACCCCCGCTGCCCGCTCAACCATGATCACGATGACCGCTGATCGGGCCCGTCGTGAAGCATGCGACAGTGATGCCCGTCGGCGGCGCGGCAGCCTCCGTAGCACGCTCGACGGCGTCCCGGTGGTGTGGAAGGACCTGTTCGACGTCGCCGGCACCGTGACCACCTGTGGGTCGTCCTCACGGCTCGATGAACCGCCCGCGCGGGCGGACAGCACGCTCGTTCGCCGCCTCCGCGAGGTCGGCATGGTCACGGTCGGCAAGACCAACCTCAGTGAGTTCGCGTTCTCAGGGCTCGGCATCAACCAGCATTTCGGCACGCCGATCAACCCGCTGGATCCGACCCGGGTACCCGGAGGATCGTCCTGCGGTGCCGCCGTGGCCGTCGCCCTCGGGGTCGCTTCGCTGGCCGTCGGCACCGACACCTCCGGCTCAGTGCGTGTCCCGGCCGCATTCACCGGCTGCGTCGGCTTCCGTGCGAGCCATCAACGCTACGGGCCCAACGACTTTCACGCGCTGTCGCCAACCCTCGACAGTGTGGGGTTCATGGCACGCTCGATCGCCGACATCCAATGCGTCGACCGACTGCTGGTGCGCAGGCAACATCCCGTCCCGCCGGCATCGCTGCTGATCATCCCGGCAGGCGAATGGGTCGACGACTGCAGTCCCGGCGTGCACGCGTCGTTCACGGCAGCCGTCGAGGCGTTACGTCGCAGCGGAGTCGTCGTCACCACCCGCGAGTTGCCGTCACTGCGGCAGGCTCAGCGCCTACTCGACACGCACGGCACGATCGTCGGCGCCGAGGCCTACGCGGCCTTCGGGGCGCTGCTTGCCGATCCGGCCGGGATGGAGGCGGCGACCCGACGTCGCTTGCGCCGCAACGCCAGTGCCGAGGTGGCCCCCTTGCGCGCGGCAATGCCGTTGCTGCGCCGCCGATTCCGTGACGAACTCGGCGGCGCGATAATGCTGTGTCCGACGGTGCGCCACGAACCGCCACGCATTGCCGACCTGCTCGCCTGCGCTGCGGCGTACGACGCCGCCAACGCGTCGACGCTGCGCACCACGATGGTGTTGAGCTATCTGGGCGCGTGCGGGGTGACCCTGCCCGTGCCCGGGGTCGACGACGAATTGCCGAGCGGGTTACTGCTCTCAGCGCCCCACGGGGACGACGGCGTTCTGCTCACTACGGCAGCCGGATTCAGCCCGCCCGAGGGCCGCGAGCGTGCGCGAAATGCTGCCCACGCGCGGCGCGCCGGGCAGCAGACGCGCACGCTCGCCGTGCCGGGTGACGAAGTTACCCGGTGACCAGCGAAACCGAATTCGCGCGGCGCAGCTTGCCTGACGGCGTCTTCGGGATGGTGCCGGGCCCGAGCACGACGACGTTGCGCGGCCGCACGTCAACCTCGGAGACCACCTCGTGGGCCACCTGATGTTCGATGCGGCGCACCTCGGCCGGATCCTGCCAGGCGTTGGATTCGACTGCGACGGCGAAGGTTTCGCGTGAGTGCCCGGCGTCCAGGCGCACCGCGACCGCGCAGCCGGGACGCACGCCCTCGACGCGGCCGGCAGCGCGTTCGATGTCGGTCGGGTAGATGTTGCGCCCGGCCATGATGATGACGTCCTTGACGCGGCCGCACACGATGACGTTGCCCTCTTCGGTGATGTAGCCGAGGTCGCCGGTGTCGTACCAGCCGTGCTCGTCCTGAGCCGGCAGGAAGCCGCCCATGGTGATGTAGCCGGGGGTCAGCGATTCGCCGCGCAGTTCGATGACGCCAACCCCGCGGGAGGGCATGACCTCACCGTTCTCGTCGACGACGCGGGCCTCGAGGTCCTTCAGCAGCGGGCCGAGGGAGGCCAGCCGCTTGGTGTTGCCCTTCGTGGCGGGCACGGCGCGGCGCAGCGCGGCCAGCAGGTCGGCGTCGACCTCGTCGACCACCAGGCCGGCGTTGCACGGGGAGAACGACACCGCCAGGCACGTCTCGGCCATGCCGTAGGCCGGCAGGATCGCCGACGACTTGAGCCCGAACGGCTTGCCCGCGTCGAGCAGGTCTTCGACGTCGGCCGGTTCGACCGGCTCAGCACCCGACAGCGCGAACCGCAGCGTCGACAGGTCGAAGTCGCCGGGCTTGGCTTGACGGCGCAGCCGCTTGGCCAGCAGCGCGTAGGCGAAGTTGGGCGCCGCGGTCATGGTGCCCTTGTACTTGTCGATGAGCTTGGCCCACAGCAGCGTGTCACGCAGGAAGTCCATGGGCGTGACCTTGACGAGCTCGGCGCCGAAGTACATCGGAATGGTCAGGAAGCCGACCATGCCCATGTCATGGAAGCACGGCAACCAGCTGACCATGACGTCCTTGTCGACGTCGTACTCCGCGCCGATGAACATCGCCTCGGCGTTGGAGTGGATGTTGCGGTGCGTGATCTGGACGGCTTTTGGCGACCCGGTCGATCCGGACGTCAACTGCATGAGCGCCAGGTCGTCCTCGCCGGTCTCGACCGGGTCGATCGGGTCGGCGGCCAGCAGATCGGCGACCTTGAGGACCTTGACGCCCTTTTCCTCCAGCACCGGGATCGCGACGAGGAACGGCTCGGAGACGATGACGGCGTCGGCCTCGATCATGCCGATGACGTTCATGGTGTCTTCGGCCCACACCGCCAGATCGGTGCGCGGGGTCGGCTGGTGCAGCATGGTCAGGCTCGCGCCACGCATCCACACGCCCTGTGCGGTCGGGGCGATCTCCACCGGGAACCCGGCCAGGACGCCGACGGCGTCGCCGTGATTGATGCCTGCGGCGGCAAGGCCGCCTGCGATACACCGGGCGCGCTCGTGAACCTCACCCCACGTGTGTCGCACCGGCTCGTGCGGCTCACCGGTCACCATGCCACGCTTGCTCTCACGAGCGTTGCGGTACATCTTCTCGGTGAATCTGCTCACGACGACCTCCTAGGTGCCGGCGTCATTGCCCGGCTTTCCATGCTCCGCCCCGTGAGCGGCGCTTTTAAGTAGGCGCGCGCACACAATTGGGCAGCAGTTATGTCTCGGTTCGGTGATGACTTCCGTAAGGGCACAGCCACCTCCCGCAACGTTGCGGGAGCAGGGGCACCGGTACCGGCTACAGGCCTGCAAAACCGCCCGCCCACACCTGCGGCGGGCGAAGTCGCGTCCGATGCTTGACCGCTAGCTTTCACCGTCGATCATCTTAAGAGACCCTTAAGTAGCTGCCAAACTGTCGCGACAATTGAGGTCTGCGTCACACCTGACGCGAGTCAGACGGATGTCGACGGAGCGGGGACGACGCGGGCCCCGTGCACCGGTCCGCTGGCCACGCGGACCGTCCGGCACACGCCCGCCCCGGCCAGCTCAGCGCCGACATCGACGGCCGCGGTCGAAGAGGGGCACAAAAACGCGCACGTCGGCCCCGAGCCGGACACGATGCCGGCGAGCGCGCCTGCCTCGACGCCCGCTCGCAGCGTGCGCCGCAGGTCCGGATACAGGCTCAGCGCGGCCGGTTGCAGGTCATTGCCCAGCAGCGCGGCGAGTTCGGCCGGATCGCCGGAAGCCAGCGCGGCCAGGACGGGCTCGGGCTCCTCGGTCTTCGGCAGGTCACCGCGGCCCTCGTCGGCCCGCAGACGATCCAGCTCGCCGAAGACCTTCGGAGTCGACAGCCCGCGGTGCGCGAACGCCAACACCCAGTGGAACGTATTGCGGGCGAGCACCGTGGCGAGTTCCTCGCCGCGCCCCGACCCCAGCGCGGTCCCGCCGTGCAGGGCGAACGGCACGTCACTGCCCAACTGGGCGGCCAGGGCGTGCAGGTCCCGCCGCGGCACGCCGAGCTCCCACAGCGTGTTCATCGCGACCAGCACGGCCGCGGCATCCGCACTGCCACCGGCCATGCCGCCGGCGACCGGGATCGACTTCTCGATGCTGATCGCGACATCGGGCGCACGGCCGACGTGTTCTGCCATCAGCACCGCGGCCCGCCAGGCCAGGTTGCGTTCATCGGTCGGCAGCGACTCGACACCCTCGCCCGAGAGCGTCAGCGACAACACGTCGGCGTTGCGCACAGTCACCTCGTCGAGCAGCGAAACCGCGTGGAACACCGTCGTGAGGTCGTGGTAGCCGTCGTCGCGCAGATCGCCGACGGCCAGGTACAGGTTGACCTTGCCGGGCACACGCACCGTCACCGACCCAGTGGGAACCCACTCGGATGCGGTACTGCCGTCGGATGCGGACACGGCCACGACACTATCGCCGACCGGTCCACGGCGTCGCTGAACCTAAGCTGTGATGGTGGTGTCACCCGGCGAGGCGATCGCGGGATACGCCGTCGAAGAGGTCGTGGGCCGCGGCGGCTGGGCCGTCGTGTACCGGGCACGCGACCACGCAGGCCGGGCGGTCGCGCTCAAGGTCCTCGACGATGCGCACCGGGCACCCGACCAGCTGGCCCGGCTGCAGCGCGAGTTCGACTTCGCCGGGCGCCTCGAGCACCCCAACATCGTCGAGGTCTTCGACGCGGGTCCGGCCTGGCTTGCCATGGAACTGATCGAAGGCGGAACCGTCGGCGTGCTGCCCACGACCGGTGCGCGACTGACCGCGCTACGCCAGATCGCCGACGCACTCGACCACGCACACCGGCGCGGCATCGTGCACTGCGACGTCAAGCCGACCAACATCCTTGTGGACAAGTCGATTTCACCGCAATCGCGGGCCGTACTGATCGACTTCGGCGTGGCCCATTCGGTCGCCGAGGACGTGGCCATGCGGCTGTCACACGACGGTGGACGTCTCACGCTCGACCCGGCCAAACGCATTGCCCGCCAAGCTCCAGCACCCCACCCGCAGATTCAGGCGTCCCTGCCGTACTCGGCACCCGAATTGCTCTGTGGGCGTTCGCCTTCGGCAGCCACCGACGAGTACGCACTGGCCTGTACGACAGTCGAACTTCTCACCGGATCGCCGCCCTTCGCAGCGAAGACCGCGATGGGCATGATCGACCAACAACTCCAGGCTCCGCCGCCACGAATCTCACGGAAGGTCGCCTGGATACCCCACGCGGTCGACTCGATCCTGGCCAAAGCGTTGGCGAAAGACCCCGAGCGGCGCTATGACTCGTGCGCCGAGTTCATCGGTCTGATCGCCAAGGCGCTGCGCTGAGATCGGCACGAAAACGACGAAATGGTCGCGCACCGCGAAGGTGGACGACCATATCGTCGATCTCAGCGCCCGGCACCGAGTGAAAGGTGCCTAGGTGGCGCGGATGGTCTCGGCCGTCTTGCTTTCCCAGGCGTCGCCCGCCGCTTCCTTCGCCCGCTGCAGCAGCCGGACGAAATCCGCGATTCCGAGGGTCTCACCACGACGCGACGGGTCGATGCTGGCAGCCAGCAACCGCTCCGCCGACTCGTTGCCCGACCCGGCCCACTCCGCGAACGCGTTACGCGACGTCTTGCGACGCTGCGCGAACCCGATGTCGATGAGGTTGAACACCTCGTCGCGGAACTCCGCATCCATCGGCCATGCCGGATTCTCGTACCGGTCGAGGCGGACCAGCCCGGAGTACACCCGCGGGATGGGCCAGAAGACCGTCGGCGAGACCATGCCGTGCCTGCGCACGTTTCCGTAGAAACGCATCTTGGCACTGGGCACGCCGTAGTCCTTGCCGCCCGGCTCCGCGGCCAGGCGTTCGGCCACCTCGGCCTGCACCATGACCATGACCGTGCGAATCGACGGGAACTCGGCCAGCAGGTGCAACAACGCGGGCACCGCGACGTTGTACGGCAGGTTCGCAACGAGCGCCGTCGGCTGCTCGGTGAGATCGGCCGGCATCAACGTCAGGATGTCGCGGTTGAGCACCGTGAGACGGTTGATCTCACTGTGCGAGTGGTCGGCGATCGTGGCGGGAAGTTGCCGCGCCAGCAGTGGATCGATCTCCACTGCGGTGACGTGCGCCCCGCGGTCCAGCAGCGCAAGTGTCAGGGAACCGAGTCCTGGCCCGACCTCGAGGACATGGTCGTGTCGATGGACACCGGACGCTGAAACGATGCGCCGCACTGTGTTGGCATCATGGACAAAGTTCTGTCCAAATGATTTGCGTGGCCGAAAGTCGATCTCTTTGGCCAAGCGTCTTATCTCGGTCCGCCCGAGCAGTCGAATAGTCAGCGCGCCCCAATCCTCCCGCTACAAACCGGCCAGGCTCCCCAACCTTGCCGGGCTTGCGTCACCGTAGCAATCGCAATCTGCTCTTCTCTAGTCGCCAAGTCGGCTCTCGGAGCATACCGCAGACCGCCGCTTCTCTCCCAAGTGTTTTGATCAAATTGAACACCACCGTAAAAACCGTTACCGGTGTTAATGGCCCAGTTACCTCCGGCTTCGCACTGCGCAAGCGCGTCCCATGCGGCCGCATTGGTCACCGGCGGCACTTCAGTGCCCGGCTTTGCCCCTACTCGCAGCACGCCGTCGCGGGCCGGGTCGATTACGACATTGGCTACTGGCAGCCTGCCGGTTTCCACGCCGTTTACCTTTGCGACGGCAAAAGTTACGTCCTGGGTGCCCGGCGCACCGGGGTCCTCGACCACCTGGCGGCTCATGTTGAGGGTGACGTCTTCGATGCGCTTGTTGCCCGGGGCGAGGGGCAGGCGTTCGGTCACCTTCTCGATGCGCATGCGCGTCACCTGGATCTGCATACCGTCGATCACCGGTGACGATGCCGCCGGGACCACGGTGTCGTTCTGCTCGAGCGGAGCACCGGCGGCCCGCAGCAGGCCGGCGACGTTGGGCGCCGCGAGGTGCACGGTCGAGACCGCTCCCCCGTCGTCGATCTGCACGGTCTTGGGGCTGACCACCGGCAGGGCCATGCCGGCCAGCGGCACGCGGCTGCCGCGCGACGCCGCGGCGGGCGCCTTGTCGGTCATCCGCAGCTGCGCGAGTGCCTCGTCGACGGTCGAGGCGGTGGTCCAGACCTGCTTGCTGTCTTGACCATCCAGCGACAACTGCAGCGGCCGGCTGCGCCGGAGAACGATGGTGTCGGACTGGTGCACGGCCTGTTCAGCGGCGGGGTACAGATCGTCGCGGTCGCCGACGTCGAACCCGTTCTCCTCGACGACGTCGATCACTCGGGACTTCATGGTCGTCACCGTCATGGGCGATCCGTCGACGCTCAGCGTCACCGTCTTGTGCGACGACACGGCGTAACCACCGGCCGCGGTGAGAGTCACCAACAGGGCGCCGACGACACCGCGAAGCAGGGGGGATCGGGATTCATGAATTTTGTTCAGCGCGTCCACGGTTCTCGCGTTTCGGTTCTGCCGGCACAGTCCATCGCCGGCCAGTCGGAGCGTTTGATCACAAGACGGTAACGAATCGGTCTAGGACCGGCAACTCTCGTTAAGTCCGTACACCCGCGCCGCGGTGGCCGCGGTCTCGGACGCGACCTCTTCGGCGGGCCGGTCCAGCAACTCTGCGAGTGCCCGGACAGTGTATGGCAGGCAATAGGGCTCGTTCGGCGCACCGCGGTAGGGATGCGGCGTCAGAAACGGGGCATCCGTCTCAACGAGCAACTGGCCGGCCGGGATCAGCCGCGCGGCCTCCCGCAGCTCACGCGCGTTCTTGAAGCTCACCGTGCCCGACAGGCTCAGCACCCAGCCGGCGTCAACACATGTGCGAGCCATCTCCGGTCCGGACGAGAAACAGTGGAAGATCACAGTCTCCGGCGCACCTTCGGCACGCAGCACATCGAGCACCTCGGCGTCGGCGTCGCGATTGTGGATCATCAACGGCTTACCGGTGCGCTTGGCCAGGTCGATGTGCCAGGCGAAACCGTCCCGCTGCTCGGCTGGAGACGCGCATCCGTCGAGCCGGCCCGGCCAGTACATGTCCATCCCGGTCTCGCCGACCGCGACCACGCGCGGATGGGCGGCCAGCTGCTCCAGATCGGCCTTCGCATCGTCGGTGAGCGCATTGGCGCGCGTGGGGTGCAGCGCCACGGCTGCGTAGACCCGGTCGTCGGCGTCGGCGGCCGTGGTCACCCAATGGGCGGACGCGAGGTCGTCGGCGATCGTCACGACCTGCCGTACGCCCACCGCGGCGGCCCGGTCGAGGATGGCCCGCACGTCCTCGGCGGTTTCGGCACCGCACGCATCGAGGTGGGTGTGCGCGTCGACCAACGGCGTCAACGGTTCCGGGGCGGGCGGCTTGTCCCTGGCTGAGCGTTTGGAACTCACCACCGAACAATAGAGTGGGAGCCCTGATGAGCAAGCCTGCCTACTACATCACCACGGCCATCGCCTATCCCAACGGTGCGCCGCACATCGGCCACGCCTACGAGTACATCGCAACCGACGCGGTCGCGCGGTTCAAGCGGCTCGACGGCTTCGACGTGCGGTACCTCACCGGAACCGACGTGCACGGCCAAAAGATGGCCGAGACCGCAGCGGCCGAGGGCATCACGGCCGCCGAGCTTGCCACCCGCAATTCCGACGTGTTCCAGCGTCTGCAGGAAAAGCTCAACGTCTCCTTCGACCGGTTCATCCGCACCTCCGACGCCGACCATTACGAGGCGTCCAAGGAGATCTGGATGCGGATGAACGAGGCCGGTGACATCTACCTGGACTCGTACAAGGGTTGGTACTCGGTCCGCGACGAGCGGTTCTTCACCGAAGGTGAGACCACCGAGCAGCCCGACGGCACGCGCGTCGCGACGGAAACCGGCGCGCCCCTCACCTGGACAGAGGAACAGACCTACTTCTTCCGGCTGTCGGCCTACGCTGAGCGGCTGCTGGCGCACTACAACGAGCATCCGGAGTTCATCGCACCCGAAGTGCGACGTAACGAGGTGATGAGCTTCGTGTCGGGCGGGCTACGCGATCTGTCGATCTCGCGCACGACATTCGACTGGGGTGTGCCCGTCCCGGATCATCCCGATCACGTCATGTACGTGTGGGTGGACGCGCTGACCAACTACCTCACCGGGGTCGGTTTCCCCGACACCAGCTCCGAGTCATTCCAGCGGTATTGGCCGGCGGATCTGCACATGATCGGCAAGGACATCATCCGGTTCCACACCGTGTATTGGCCGGCATTCCTGATGTCGGCGGGCATCGAACTGCCGAAGCGGGTATTCGTACACGGCTTCCTGCTCAACAAGGGCGAGAAGATGAGCAAGTCGATCGGCAACGTCATCGACCCGGTGAACCTCGTCGACACGTTCGGCCTCGACCAGGTGCGGTACTTCCTGTTGCGCGAGGTGCCGTTCGGCCAGGACGGCAGCTATAACGAAGAGGCCATCATCGGCCGCGTCAACGCCGACCTGGCCAACGAGCTCGGGAACCTCGCGCAGCGCTCGCTGTCGATGGTGGCCAAGAACCTCGATGGCGTCGTACCCGATCCTGGTGAGTTCACCGACGACGACACCGCGCTGCTGGCCGCCGCCGACGACCTGCTGGAGCAGGTGCGCGCACACTACGCCGTGCCGGCGATGCACCTTGCGCTGGAAGCGATCTGGTCCGTGCTCGGCGCGGCCAACCGGTATTTCTCCGCGCAAGAGCCGTGGGTGCTGCGCAAGTCCGATGCGCCCGCCGATCAGGAGCGGTTCCGCACCGTGCTCTATACGACGCTCGAGGTGGTTCGCATCGCGACGCTGCTGACCCAGCCCGTGATGCCGGAGTCGACGGCCAAGCTGCTCGACCTGCTGGGCCAGCCCGCCGACGAGCGCAGCTTCGCCGCGATCGCGACCCGGATCAAGCCCGGCGTCGCGCTCCCCGCACCGACCGGTGTGTTCCCGCGCTATCAGGTGGACTGACGTGGCCGAACGTCATCCCAAGCTGGCCGCGATCTACGAGGAAGTCACCCGCCGCAACGCCGGTGAGACCGAATTCCATCAAGCCGTCTCCGAAGCGCTCACGAGCCTCGGACCGGTTGTCGCCAAGCACCCGGATTACGCCGACCAGCGGTGATCCCCCGGACAACTCGCCGGGGCCAACGTCGCGGGGTTCATCCGGGTCGCCGACGCGATGGTGGCGCTCGGCCTGGTCTGAGCGTTCCCTCTGGCAGGCGGCGTGACGACGTAGGTCGGCCGTGGCGCAATATCAGCGGTACGGCGAGGAAATCACCGAGAAACGAATCACCTCTTCTCTTGACGTCAGTAGCGAGAGGAGAGGTGTCGATGTTTCATCTGGGGTGGTTCCTGAACTTCGTTGCAGACGAGTGGAACGGCAACTGGGGTGACGGGGGCCGGGACTTCACCGGCGACTTCTATGTCGAAATGGCGAAGGATCTCGAGCGTGCGAAGTTCGACTATGTCCTGATCGAGGACAAGCTCATGGTGTCGACCGCTTACGGGGGCACGATGGAGCACGACCTCAAGCACGGCGTGAACCCCAAACACGATCCGGTTCCGCTCGCCGTGCTGATGGCCAATGCCACGACGCGCCTCGGTGTGATCCCGACGATGTCGACGACCTTCTACCCGCCGTACCTGCTGGCCCGACTGTGCAGCACGATCGACCACATCGCACGGGGGCGATTCGGCTGGAACGTCGTGACGTCGGGCGAGGACCGGGCCGCGCAGAACTTCGGCCTCGACAAACTCTACGAGCACGACGAGCGCTACGCCCGGGCCACCGAGTACCTCGAAGTGGTCAGCAAACTGTGGGAGTCGTGGGAACCCGACGCGGTTGAACGCGACTACACCACCGGCACATACGCCAACCACAAGAAGGTTCACACGATCGACTTCGAGGGCAAGTACTACAAGGTTCGCGGGCCGCTCAACACCGCGCCGTCCCCCCAGTACCGCCCGACGATCGCGCAGGCAGGCGCCTCGCCGCCGGGGCGCGAGCTTGCCGCCCGGCACGCCGACACGATCGTCGCGCCCGCCAACGGGATCGACGCGATGCGTGCCTACCGCGACGACATCCACGCCCGCATGGCGGCCAACGGCCGCGACCCGTCGCACTGCAAGTTGCTCTATCTCGTCTCCCCGATCGTCGCCGACACCCACGAGGAGGCACTGGCCAAACGGGAACGCTGGTTCACCAGCGACCTCTACATCGAATACATGCTGGCCGAGATCTCCTCGATCACCGAGATCGACTTCTCCCAGTTCGACCTCGACGCACCCGTTCCGCCGGTGTCGACCAACGGCGAGCGCGGCGCGCTGGAGAGCTTCCTGTCCCGCGGCAAGGGCAAGACGCTACGCGAGATCGTCACCGGCACCGGCATGACGAGCAACATCGAACTGTGCGGCACACCCGAGGAGGTGGCCGACGAGATGGGCGAGATCATGAAACAAGTTGGAGGCGACGGCTTTTTGATCACCAGTCCGGTCATGCGGCTCAATCGCCGCTACGTCACCGAGATCACCGACGGTCTCGTCCCGGAACTGCAGAAGCGCGGCCTGGTCCGCTCGACGTACACCGGCACGATGCTGCGCGAGCATCTGCGCGAGTTCTGAGGATGTCCATCGCGACGCCGCGGATGGGTCATCCGGGTGCCGACGACACCGCGCACTCCACGGTCGACACCGCGTTGGCTGCCCTGCGGGCCGGCCACATGGTGATTCTGGTCGATGCCGAGAATCCGGACGACGACGGCGATCTCATGCTGGCCGCGACCCATGCGACCGCGGAGCGGGTGGCGTTCATGGTGCGCCATACCAGCGGCATCCTGTGCGTCCCGATGCTCTCAGCCGACCTGGACCGGTTGCGCCTGCCGCCGATGGTCGCGGTCAACGAGGATCCTCGCGGCGTCGGCTACACCGTGTCGGTGAACGCCAGGACGGGAATCAGCACCGGGATCTCGGCGGCCGACCGGGCCAGGACCATAACGCTTCTCGCCGACTCCGAAACCCAGCCCAGCGACCTGAACCGCCCCGGCCACGTCTTTCCGCTGCGGGCCGCGGAGGGTGGCGTGCTCCGGCGGGCCGGGCACACCGAGGCAGCCGTCGATCTGGCGCAACTGGCTGGGCTACCGCCCGTCGCGGTGATCGGCGAAGTCCTCGACGACGACGGCACGGTCGCGCGCGGCGAGCGATTACAGGTGTTCGCTGCCACGCACGGCCTCACGATCGTGACGATGTCGGACCTGATCGCCTACCGGCGCCGCACCGGCCGCCTGGTGGAGTTCAAGGCGTCGAGTCGCCTGCCGACATGTCACGGCGAATTCCACGCCCACGGCTTCAGGTCCGTGCTCGACGGGCACGAGCACGTCGCACTTGCGATGGGTGACGTTGCCCGCCAAAATCTTTCGCCGACACTCGTCCGAGTGCACGCGGAATGCCTGATGGGCAACGTGTTCGAGTCGGCGGCATGCGACTGCGGTCCGCAGTTGGAACACGCGCTGCAGATGATCGCCGCCGAGGGCCGCGGTGTCCTGGTATATCTGCGCGGACTCGAGGGCCGGCATTCGTTGCGCCTGCGCGACATCGGACGCGACGCGGCGGACGCCCGCGATTACGGCGTCGGCGCGCAGATTCTCGCCGACCTCGGCGTGCACCGCATGCGACTTCTGACCAACAATCCGGTCAAACGCATCGGGCTCGAGGCCTACGGCCTCGAGGTCGTCGAGACCGTAGGCCTTCCGGTCGGCCTGATGTCGAACTCGTCCTGACCGACGACGTGGATGACTCGGGCACAGCAACGGCCGACGCGGTACTTCCTGCCCTTGGTCGCGGCCGCAGGAATCACGATGAGCCTGACCGCTCCGCTGGAAGTGCTCTTCGTGCACGATCTTTCGCAAAGCGGTTTCTACATCGGCACTTTCATGCTCACCGCGTCGCTCGGGGTGATCGTCGTCGACGTATTCGGCAACCGGTTCGTGCCTGGGATCGATGCCCGCACCGCGCTGACCGCCGGACTCGTGATGTTCGGGTTGGCCTGCATCTGCATGGGGCTGGTGCGCGGTGGCGCCCCACTGATGGCCGCGCGGGTACTCCAGGGCCTGGGTGGGGGCGTGATGCTGGGCGCGGGACTTCAGGCCGCCGTGCGGGTCGCGCCAGTCAGCGACGATGTAGCCCGGTCGGTCGGCCGGTTCAACACCGCGTTTCTGTTCGGCGGTGCTCTCGGCTCGCCGGGTGGGCTGCTCGTCACGGGTTTCATCGAGGGCCGGTTCGGATACCAGGTCGCGTTCGTCCTCACCGGCATGCTGGCACTGCTGGTGGCAGGGGGCCTGGCCGTGGTGCTGCCCCACCTGGACGCGCCGCCGGGTGTGCCGCCGCCGCAGATCGGACTGCCTCGGCTCGCGAGGACTCCGGGCAGCAGATGCGCTCTGGTGCTGGCGATGATGGCCGACTTCCTTCGCGGCGGCGTGCTGTTCACCGCACTGCCGCTCGCCGGCGCCGCCCGCGACTACCCGATGCTGACGATCACGGCGGGTATAGCGATCATGGCGGGGATGGAGATCGTCGCACTCGCGGTGGCCTACCGGACCATCCGCCGTGTCGGAGTGGTCACCATGCTCGTCGCATCGCTTGTACTGGGCAGCCTGTGCGCGGTGTTTCTGGCGGTAAATCCCGATCCGACAACCTTTCTCGTGGTGTCCGCGCTCTTCGGAGTGAGCCTGGCCGGCGCCACCGCCAGCTTGCCGGTGCTGGTCGTCGCACATGTCGGTGACTCCGCCGCTGGGCTGGCGATGTTCCGGATCTCGGCGGGCATCGGGATACTGTGCGGGTCCGTCGGCTGTGCGGTGCTCGCCACGCAGATCGGGATCGGGCCATTGTTCGGAGCGATCGCGCTGATCCTGTTGGGCAGCGCATTGCTCGCGCGATTCGTCGGGGTTGCGACGGCGTAACGCTGGCGACCCAGCCCTGCCCGCATTTGTTAACAATCGTTTGGTCCGATATTGACGAAAGTCCGCCATTCCCAATTGCTTAGGAGCGTCACCAAGTTGTCTACAGGGGACCCTGCATCATTCGGGCGGTGCCGAGCGCGACTCCGACCCACGGAGCCGGTCCGCCGGGAAGTGCTGTATCAACGCCAGCGCCCCAGCCCGGATCGGCTCAACAACTCGCCTCGGCGCACGTACGACCTGCTGCGCTCGACCCTTGTCGCAACCGGCCGCAACATGCTTTTGGTGGAACGGGAGCTGACCGACGCCCTGTCGGCCAGCCGCAGCACGGTCCGGGCGGTGCTGCAGCAGCTCGCCCGCGAAGGACTGGTCACCCGCGAACCCAAGAACGGTACTCGGACAACGGGATCCCTACTGCTGAGAATCGACGAACTCAAGACGGTGGCCCAGCTTGCCAGCGATCGGTCGGACCGGGTCGAAGCGCGCACACTGGAATGCCGACCGCTCGGTTGCCCACCGCTGGTGCGTGACCGCCTGCGTCTGCCAGCCGGGTGGACCGTGCTGATGATCGAGAACCTGATGGTGCAGAACGGGCGCCCGCTGGGGCTTACGGTCGGCTACATCGCCCTCGGCGAGGAGTCCAGCCCCGCGATCGACATGGACGGGCAGGACGTCATCTCGATACTGGAGCGCCACCTCGGGATCCGGATCGGCGGCAGCAGCACTACTGTCGGCGCTGTCGCCGCCGATGATCAGACCGCCGAACTGCTCGGTGTGGACGTCGGCGCGCCGTTGGTCTGGCTCGAGGACGTCATCGAGGACGAGGACGGGCAGCCGAGGGCGCTGTCACAGCTGCGGCTGCGCAGTGACCGGGTCTCCTTCTCGGCCACCGCCCGCCGCCGCTCCGCGTGACGTCCGGTCAAAAGCTGGTCAGGTTTCCGCGCAGGTGTGGGGAGTCGTAAGTGGTCCGCGCGAGTCCACGCACCTGCAACTCGGGCACCAGGCCGTCGGCGATCTCGGCGACCACCCGCCGGTTCAGCGGCCCCGCCACGAACAGGAACCCGTCGCCGCCGACCTCGCCCATCATCTTGCCAAGCTCGCAGGCCACCTCCGCCGGCGTGCCCACCGGCTCGACGGCGTGGGGTTTCGCCGCGACTTCCCGCAGCGTGCGCCGCGGATCGCCGATCCTCGCGGCCAGTGAGCTCTGGTGACCGTTGGTCTCGAACGTAGCGGCCAACTCCTCCACCGGGGTGTCGACGTCATACGGCGAGAAGTCGATGTCGGTGATGAAACCGAGCCCGGCCAGCCCGGCCTCGGGGTTCTCCCACACGTCGTCGTCGTGCCGCTTCTTGCGGTCCACCGCCTCGGAGCGGGTTTCGCCCAGGTAGGGCGTGCACAAGAACAGCACCTTGATCTCGTCTGGATTCCGCCCGGCCGCCTCGGCGCGGGCGCGGACGTCGTCGCGATACTCCTTCATCTCCTCGACCGTCGTCGCCGCGGCGATGATGCTGTCGGCGTTGCGGGCGGCGAAGTCACGGCCCGCGGGCGACCCGCCGGCCTGGACCAGCGCCGGTCTGCCCTGCGGCGGCGGCGCGGTGTTCAGCGGGCCGCGAGTGGAAAAGAACCGGCCGATGAAATCCACCGGCCGCACCTTGGTGTGGTCGGCGAACATCTCGGCATCCAGGTCAGCCACCACCGCGTCGGCGTCCCAGGACGACCACAGGGCGCAGACGGCGTCGGTCATCTCCTGGGCCATCTCATAGCGCAGGTCGTGCGCGGGCTGGGCCTGCTTGCCGTAATTCTGGGCGGCCCGGTCCGAGCTGCCGGTGACAATGTTCCAGCCAGCTCGACCACCGGACAGGTTGTCAAGCGTCGCAACAAGTCTCGCCAGAAGGTAAGGCTGATACTCCGTGACCGCAAGGGTGGGAACCACACCGATGTGGCGGGTCGCCGTCAGCATCACCGTCGCCAGCACCGCCGGATCATGCTTGGGCACCGACCGCGCGTGCTGGAGGTAGTACCGCATCGACTTCTCATAGCCATCGGGGACGTAGGCCGAATCCTCGATGATCAGATAGTCGAACCGAGCCCGCTCCAATGCGCGGATGAAGTCGACGTGGAAGTCGGCGTTCATCCAATCCATCGCGGCGGTTCCACGCCACTGACTCTTCCAATCGTGCACACCGAACCCGTTGCCGAGAAACCAGGCCAGGTGCATACGGCGATCACCGTCCACAACGCCTCCTCGTGCCGTCGGCGCCGTCTCGCAGGCACCGTTGGCGGTCCATCCAATCCGGCGCCGGTGATCCACCCGTGTCGGCTCCCGAACGACTCGATTGCGCGGTGGCGGCACGCGTTACGACCACGCAACGGCGGCCGCGCGTGGCCGACATCACGTATGCGCGCACCCGCGTAAAGCGCGCGACTTCTGGCTGGCGATCACGCGAAACCTGGCGTTGATATTTGAAACTCGACACTTCCCCGAAGCGTGAGGACAGGAGATGCAGTGAGGCCACAACCGCCCCAACCCGTACGGCCAGAGACGCTGTTCCAACGCAACCGGCCGGCACCGGATCGCCTGAACAATTCACTGCGGCGGAGCTACGACCTGCTGCGGTCCACGTTGCAGAACGGGCAGGGCGACCAGTACCTGGTCGAGGGAGAGCTCACCGACGCACTCTCCGCGAGTCGCAACACCGTGCGGGCGGTGCTGCAGCAGCTCGCCAAGGACGGTCTGGTGACCCGCAGCCCCAAGCGCGGCACCCGTGCGGCGCGGTCGCTCATGCTGCACCTCACGCAGCTCTCCCCCGTCAACGAATTCGGCGGTAACTCCACCATCCGCACCGAGCTCAAGACGCTCGAATACCGCACTCTCGCCGGCCTGCCCATCGTGCACGAACGGCTACGTCTGCCGCGCGACTGGACGGTGCTGATGATCGAGTCGCTGATCGTGCAAGACGAACAGCCGCTTGGCCTTTCGGTGAGCTACATCGCGCAGGACCCGCAGCAGCCACGCACCCTCGCGATCGACGAGCCGGACCCGATTCTGTATTTCGAGCGCCATCTCGGCGTGAACATCGCAGGCAGTCACGCCACGATCGGCGCGACCGCCGCAGACGCGCAGTCCGCGGCCCTCGTCGGTGTCGAACTCGGCGCGCCGATGATCTTCCTGGAGGACGTCCTCGAGGACGACAACGGCCAGCCGCGCGCCCTGTCGCAGTTCCGGATGCGAAGCGATCGGATCGCATTCACGGCGAGCGCGTCACGCTCGGCATGACTCGAGCGCGAGGTCTTCAGCAGCACAGCGCGCTGTCAGCGGCGTGATTGCACGGCCGCGGCCGTCATACGGCGACACGCGGGTCCGCGGCCGCCTGCAGCGCGTCGACGAAGATGTTGGCCACCACGTACAGGGTGCCGATGACGAGGGTTACGCCGGCAATGGTGTTGAAGTCGCCTTTGTAGATAGCCTGGGAGATGAACAAACCGATGCCGGGCCGCGCGAAGATCATCTCGACCAGAATCGCGTTACCGACCATGGCGGCCAGCTGCAAGCCCATCAACGCGAACACCGGGCCGACGGAGTTGCGCAACGCGTGCTTGACCAGGATTTGCTTCTCCCCAAGACCTTTCGCCCGTGCCGTGCGCGTGTAGTCGGCGCGCAGCGTTGATTCCAGGCTGCTGCGCAGCACCCGGCCGACCGCAACTGCCGGGGTGATGGCGAGGCACAGAGCGGGCAAAATCAGGTGTTTGAGCGCGTCGAGGAACAATGCGGGCCGACCTGCCAGCAGGCTGTCGATGAGCAGGAAATGCGTTGGACCCGTTGGGGCGTCGTACGCCGATGTCTGGCCGGTGGCGGGCAGGATGCCGAGCCAGCGATAGAAGACCAACATCGCAAGCAGGCACGCCAGGAACACCGGTACCGACGCGCCGGAGATCATCACGGCCCGCAGCGCGCCCGAACCGCGCCACCCCTGGGCGGTCGCGAGCCCGAGGAAGAAGCCGATCACCGCGATCAGGATGAATGCGACGAAGATCAACTCCAATGTCACCGGCAGGAATTCGACGAGGTCCTGCGCGACGGGTGTGCGTGTGACCGACGAGATGCCGAGGTCACCTTGCAACGCCCTTCCGATGTAGTTCGCGAACTGCACGGGCAACGGGTCATTGAGGCCGAGGCGCTCCCGGGCCGCCTCGTACACTTCGGGTGGCGCTTTCTCCCCGACCAGGGCCGCGACCGGGTCGACCGGCGCCACCTTCTGCAGCGTGAAGACGACCGCGACAAGCGCGACCAGGACCGGTAGGGCGCCCAGGAGGCGCCGGCTCAAGGTGAAAAGCATGGCGGTCCTTTCCGGTCAGCGGTCGCGGATGCGGTCGCGCAGCGCGTCACCGGCGAAGTTGCTGACGATCGCGATGAGGCCCACGGCGACAGCAGGGAAGATCGGGATCCACCACGCACTGAAGATGTGCGTCAGGCCCTGGGCGCTCATCGCGCCGAGCTCGGGCGCCGGCTGCGGTGCACCGAGGCCGAGGAAGGACAGGCCCGACAGCAGGAGGATCAGCGCGGAGATGTCGAGGCTGGCGGTGACGATGGTGACGGGGACCGCGCCTGGCATCAGGTGCCGGGTGAGCTGGCGCCACCGGCTTACGCCGCAAATGCGGGCGGCCTCCATGTGCGGTGAGGCGCGCAGCTTGCGCACCTCGGCCCGGACGATGCGGGTATAGAGCGGCCACCACACGATCGAGACGCCGATGAGCGTGTGGAGATAGGACGGGCCCATCGCCGCCACCACCGCGATCGCCAGCACCGGGCCGGGAAGCGCGAGGAACACGTCGGTCATCCGCATCAGCACGTTGTCGACGACACCGCCGACGGCGCCGGCGATCAAGCCGACCAGGCCGCCGAAGACCACACCGAACGCCACCACGGCAAGCGCGCCCCACCAGCTCGTGGACATGCCGACAAGCACCCGCGACAGCACGTCGCGGCCGACAGTGTCGGTGCCCAACCAGTTCGTGGCGTTGGGCGCGGTCATTGGTTTGGCGACCGGGACAAGAGGGTCGAAGGGAGCCAGCACGTGGGCGAAGATTGCGACGAGGAACATCAGCGCAAGCGCGCCGAACGCGATCCAGCTCGACAGGGAGGTGCCGCGGAAATACTGGTTGAGGGCGAGGGCGGCTCTGCCCCGGAGAGGAACCGGAACCAGGACGCCGGGTACGTACGGTTGCGCAATTGCCATGATGGCTCCTAATCGGCGAGTACGTGGAAGCTCTGGTTAGTGAGTGCACACGCATCCGGTGTCGCGGACAGTTCGCTTGTGTTGCCAACCGATTGCGCGCCGGGCCTGCAAGTTTCACGTTGGGTTACGCCGGGTGAGCCGATGCCGCAGGCTATTCGGCATGTCGCCACTCCGGCTGATGCGTTCGCGCTCAGCGCCACGACGAGCACCGAATGGCTCCACGACACCTCATCGATGACCGGTTTCAGTACTCGCGAAGCGTTTCGCGCAGCGTGGGTTTGGTGTATTGGGTGCGCGTGAGACCGAGCCGCTGCAGTTCGGGTACGAGTCCGTCACAGATCGACTCGATGTACTTGCGCGACATGTCCCAGCCCGGCTTGGCGATCAGGAAGCCATCGCCGCCGATCTCCTCGATCGCCTCGCCCATCCTCTGCGCGACCTGGGCGGGAGTGCCGATCAGTTCCAGACCCCGCTTCGCGCGGTGCAGTACGAGTTCGCGCAGCGTTTTGGCTCCGGGGCTGCCGTCGCCGCGCATGAAGTGCTCCAGTGATCCACGTTCGCCGTTGGTGGTCAGATCCGCGGGCAGCGGCTGGTCCAAATCGAATTGCTTGAAATCGATTTCGGTGTTCGACGAGATGTTGACCAAGGACTTCTCGATGTACGACGGGTGGTTGAGCATACGCTCGACCTCCGCGCGAGCCTCGGCTTCGGTAGCGGCGATCGTCGGCGACACCACGAACAGCAGTTTTATGTCATCGGGATTGCGCCCCAACGCCTTTGCCCGCGCCCGCACATCATCGCGGTACTCCTTCATCCCCGCGACCCCGGTACCCACCGCGATGATCGCATCGGCCGCACCCGCGGCAAACTGCCGACCCCGCGGCGAAGCACCCGCCTGCAAAAACGCTGGCCGATGCTGCGGCGACGGAACCGTGTTCAACGGCCCCCGCGACTTGAAGTACTTGCCGACGAAGTCAATCGTGCGCACCTTGCGATAATCGGCAAACGTATGCGACTGCCGATCCATCACCACCGCATCGGCATCCCAGGAATCCCACAACTGATTGACGACGTCGAAATACTCCTCGGCGACGTTGTAACGCTCATCGTGTTCCGGCAACCCATCGAGACCGAAGTTCTGCGCCGCACGATCCTCGGCCGAGGACACGATGTTCCACCCGAACCGGCCCTCGGCGATCGAATCGACCGTCGAACACAACCGCGCCAACAAATACGGCGGATAAAACGACGTCGACATCGTGGCCACGACGCCCATGCGCGTGGTGTTGCAGGCGATCTGCACGGCCAACGGAACCGGATCCTGCTTGGGTGCGAAGATCGCGTTCTTCAGCGAACCCTCCATCGTCCCGCCGTACGCGTCGGCCACCATCACGGTGTCCTCGATCATCATGAAGTCAAAACACGCCCGCTCCATGCTGCGCGCCATATCGACATAGAACCGGCCATTCGGCCACTTGTGCGCGTCCGGCGAGGCGGCATCGGTGTCCCACTCCGGCGGAATAAAGTTCATGAACCAGCCGAGGTGAAACTTCTTCGTCATCGCGTTGTCTCCTGGATCGTGTTGAGGGTTATCAGAACTCGCGCAGCGTTTCGCGCAGGGTGGAGGTGGTGTACTCCGTGCGCATCAGGCCGAGCCGCTGCAGTTCGGGTACGAGGCCGTCACACACCTCGGTGATGTACTCACGAGAGAGATCGCGCGCGCCCCTGCTGATCAGGAAGCCGTCGCCGCCGATCTCCTCCATCGCCTCGCCCATCTTCTGGGCGACCTGGGCGGGAGTGCCGACAAGTTCGAGGCCGCGCGTGGATCGTGCGCGGACGAGTTCGCGCAGCGTTTTGGCTCCGGGGCTGCCGTCGCCGCGCATGAAGTGCTCCAGTGATCCACGTTCGCCGTTGGTGGTCAGATCCGCGGGCAGCGGCTGGTCCAAATCGAATTGCTTGAAATCGATTTCGGTGTTCGACGAGATGTTGACCAAGGACTTCTCGATGTACGACGGGTGGTTGAGCATACGCTCGACCTCCGCGCGAGCCTCGGCTTCGGTAGCGGCGATCGTCGGCGACACCACGAACAGCAGTTTTATGTCATCGGGATTGCGCCCCAACGCCTTTGCCCGCGCCCGCACATCATCGCGGTACTCCTTCATCCCCGCGACCCCGGTACCCACCGCGATGATCGCATCGGCCGCACCCGCGGCAAACTGCCGACCCCGCGGCGAAGCACCCGCCTGCAAAAACGCTGGCCGATGCTGCGGCGACGGAACCGTGTTCAACGGCCCCCGCGACTTGAAGTACTTGCCGACGAAGTCAATCGTGCGCACCTTGCGATAATCGGCAAACGTATGCGACTGCCGATCCATCACCACCGCATCGGCATCCCAGGAATCCCACAACTGATTGACGACGTCGAAATACTCCTCGGCGACGTTGTAACGCTCATCGTGTTCCGGCAACCCATCGAGACCGAAGTTCTGCGCCGCACGATCCTCGGCCGAGGACACGATGTTCCACCCGAACCGGCCCTCGGCGATCGAATCGACCGTCGAACACAACCGCGCCAACAAATACGGCGGATAAAACGACGTCGACATCGTGGCCACGACGCCCATGCGCGTGGTGTTGCAGGCGATCTGCACGGCCAACGGAACCGGATCCTGCTTGGGTGCGAAGATCGCGTTCTTCAGCGAACCCTCCATCGTCCCGCCGTACGCGTCGGCCACCATCACGGTGTCCTCGATCATCATGAAGTCAAAACACGCCCGCTCCATGCTGCGCGCCATATCGACATAGAACCGGCCATTCGGCCACTTATGCACGTCCGGCGACGCCCATTCCGATTCCCAGTCCGGCGGCGTGAAATTCATGAACCAGCCGAGGTGAAACTTCTTCGTCATCGCGTTGTCTCCTGAATCGCTTGTCCGCCTTGTCGAAACCATCACAGCGCTCGTGGATGTCGTGACAGATGCGCCACCGTGGCGCTTCTATTGCGCCGCCCTCGCCCACATTCCGCCGGCTGCAATCCGGGCTAGGACGCGGCGCGCTCTGGGTCCTCGCGATCCGTTTCGGTCAGTAGACATGCCGCGAATCGTCGGCTGGTGCCGTCGAGCGAAGACAGAATCGGTTCCTCGGTTGAGCAGCCGTCGATCCGCTCCGGACAGCGCGGATGAAACGAGCATCCCGACGGCACGGCGAGCGGACTGGCCGGCTCACCGGGTAGGCGGACCGGCGCCGCGCCCGGTGACGGGATCGCGGCCAGCAGCGCCTTGGTGTACGGGTGCTTCGGATTGCTGATGACCTCAAGGGTCGGGCCGACCTCGATGATCTGGCCGAGATACATGACCGCCGTGCGGTCGGAGATGAACCGGGCGGCGGCCAGGTCGTGGGTCACGAACATCACCGCCATGCCGAGCTCCCGACGCAGTTCTTGCAGCAGATTCAGCACGGAGGCGGCCAACGACGCGTCCAGCGCCGACGTCGGCTCGTCACACAGCAGCAGTTTCGGCGGCACGATGATCGCCCTCGCGAATGCGACGCGCTGGCGCTGGCCGCCCGACAGCAGGCCCGCCTTGACGCCCGCCACGTCGGGCGGCAACCCGACCTGACGCAGCGCCCGGTCGACCCTGTCGTGCCGCTCGGCCCTGCCGGCCTTACCCCTCAACCGCTCGCCCACGATCTCGCCTACGGTCAGCCACGGGGTCAGCGAGGCACCGGCGTCCTGGAACACCATTTGTGGTTGGCCGCCAACGCATTCGACCGTGCCGCTGTCCGGCTTCATCAGACCGGCAACGACCCGAAGCAGGGTTGACTTCCCCGACCCCGATTCGCCGACCACAGCCATCGACTCGCCTGGGGCGACGTCGAGGATCACGTTGCGCAGCGCGTGTAGCTTGTCCTTGGCGAACATCCCCCGCCGCACATCAAACTGTTTGTCCACGCCGTTGATCCGCGCTGCCGGCGCGCTGTCCCGCAATTCCTCCATGGGCGAGAACAACGGCGTGTCGACGAAACTTGCCGCCACCTCCGTGGCGTCGGGGAGAAGACAGGCCACTATGCCATCGTGGGTGGCGGCGGCGACCGGAACGGGCAGCGTGGTGCGACACGCGTCGACCGCGGCTGGACAGCGGGGTTCAAAGGCGCAGCCGGACGGATGCGCACGCGGATCGGGCGGCTCGCCCGGCAGCGACGGAATCGGGCGGCCGATAGGCAGATCCAAGTCCAGCCGCGCGTTCAGCAGCCCGACGGTGTAGGGGTGTGACGGCGCGCGCAACACGTCCGACATCCGGCCCTCCTCCGCCAGCCTGCCGCCGTACATGACGGCGATACGGTCGCACACCTGTGATGCCACGCCGATGTCATGGGTGACGAGAATGAACGACGTCCCGAGCTGGTCACAGAGGTCTCGGATCAAGCCGAGGACCTGAGCCTGCACGGTGACATCGAGTGCCGTCGTCGGTTCGTCGGCGATCACCAGATCGGGCTTGCCTGCCACCGCCATGGCGATCATCACCCGCTGACGCAGCCCACCCGACAGTTCATGCGGGTACGCCTTCATGCGACGGGCCGGGTCCGGGATGCCGACGAGGTCGAGGAGGCGCAGTGCCTCGTCCTTCGAACCCGCGGCCTCCACGACCTGGCGGCCCACCCGCATGGTCGGGTTGAGTGACGTCATGGGGTCCTGAAAGACGGCGCCGAGGTGCGCTTTACGGAGCCGGAGCCGCTCCGCGTCGGATGCCGCGACCATGTCGACGCCGCATACTTCGGCGCGGCCGGTGATCGTCGGCATCGGGTCGCCAGACAACAGACCAAGCAAGGCAAGGCCCATCACACTCTTGCCGGAGCCGGATTCGCCCACAACGGCCAGGATTTCGCCAGGTCTGATGTCCAGCGTGACACCGCGCAGCGCGTTGACCGGCACTCCGCGGCGTTCGAAGGTGACGGTCAGGTCCTCGACCCGGGCTCGCGGGCTGGTCGGCATATCGGACGGAACGGCGGCCAGATCGTGCACCGTGGACATGGCGCTACCTCTTCCCTAAGTGGCACATCGTGTTTCGAATGTCCCGCGCTCACACACGGGTGATCTTGTTGGGTGTGAATACGTAAGGGATGTACGAGTCCTGCTCGACACCGTCGATATAGGCGTGGGTCACCATGTTCTGCGGCATGCGGCACAGCGGCACCCACAGCGCTTCGTCCTCGAGGATGTCGGTGATCTGGAGGTAGATCTGATTCGTCTCGTCAGCCGTCGGCTTGGTGATCGCCTCGTCCATGAGACGGTCGACCTCGGGGTTGCCGTACTGGTAGGCATTGAGCGGCTTGGCCCCGGTGCGCAGGAAGATCCGCATCGCGGTGTCCAGGTGCAGCGCGTCGCCGCCCATCGTGGCGACCAGCAGGTCCGGGCGCCGTTCGGGTGGCTGGTTGCACAGGTCGAACCACTCGGCGCTCGGCATGGCTCGGACGGTCATGTCGAGTCCCATCGGGGCAAGCTGTGTCTGGATCAACTCGGCCACCTGTTGGGCCGGCGCACCGTTGGAGGTCACCCAGGCGAGGTCAAGCGTCGTGGGCGGCAGTTTGGCTCCAAGCGCCTGGAGCGGACCGGTGTCGAGGGGTGGGTTGAAGGGCGCGATGCCTTCGGGAAACATGTTTTCCGGCCAGAAGTTGGCCTGCACACCAGTGAGTCCCTGGAACGCGGTGTCGACGATCGACGTACGGTCCAGGGCGGTCATCATCGCCTGCCGCAACGCCTTGTCGGCGAAGATACCCGCATCGGGGTTCATGTAGAGCGACATCATCGACGCTCCCTTGGTGGTCATGACCTCGAAATCGGCGTTCTCCCCGTAGGTCAATACGTCGGGGATGGCGAAGCCTTTGGCGACCAGGTCGAAGGCACCCTGGTCCAATTGCAGTTTCTGAGTGGAGATCTCCGGCACGATTCCGATACGAACCGTCTGGAAATAGGGCTTCTCCCCCCAGTAGTCGGGAAACGCCTCGAGGGTGTAGTGGCTGCCGGGAATGAACTCCTTCATCACATACGGCCCGGTGCCCGCGTCGTGAGTCTTGAGCCATTCTTTGGCCAAATCGCCACCCGCCGCATTCTTTTCGACCGCCGTCGGGCTCACCGCATACATCTGCCACGGACACGCCGCGTAATGCAGGAACGCATTGTTGGGTTCCTTGAGCGTGACCACCAGCGTCGTCGGATCCGGCGCCTCCGACTTTGCGATCCCGGCCACCATGTATGCCGGCCCTTCGTTGACCGCCAGCCGCCGCTCAAAACTCTTGATCCAGGCCGCCGCATCCGCCGGAGTGCCGTCGTGGAACAACACGTCGGGCACCAACTTGAACGTGTAGGTCAACTGGTCATCCGAAACCGTCCACGACTCGGCCAGTCCAGAGATGATCTCCGAAGTCCCCGACTTGTAATTGACCAGACCCTCGTAACACGAATTCATCACCTGAACGCCCTCGCCCTCATACATGATGTCGGGATCGGGCACCTGCATGTCCTGCAGGAACGGCATGTGCAGCGTCAGGTTGCGCTGCCCATCCACGCTGGCCGAACCACCGCAGGCGGACAGAAGGTGGGCCAAGCCGAACCCACCCACCGTCACACCACTGGCCTTCAAGAAAGTCCGACGGTCCAAATTGAACGAAGCACGAGTCACGGCGTCTCCTCCGGTTGCGGGGGCTCGGGTGTACGGCGCGGCGGCGATCAGCGGCGCGGCGCCAGATGAGCACGGCCACTTCACCGGTCCGCGCTTGTTGAACTGGAATCAAACCTGCGGCATGTGACGGTCCGAGGTCGCCGCCGTGGTCTTTCTATTGCGCCGCAACGCCCGGCGCATTGCTTGTGTAACGGTTGGATGGCGGCGGTCACGTCGGATCCGACATCACCGTCGAGTGCGGATTGGGGCCCAGCAGATCGCGGCGTTCCCGCAGCACGATCACGGTGAGCACGGCAAGACCGAGCAGCGACGAAATCAGCAGTGCCGTCCGCGTTCCGAGCAGCTCCGCGCCGAGGCCGATGAGCGACATCCCGATGGGCAGCGCTCCGATGGCGGTACTGAGCACACCGAGGGCCACGCCCCGCTCGGACGCGCCCGCGGATTCGATGGCCAAGAGACTCTGCATCGACCCGAACCCGGCCTGGCCGACACCCGCTACGAACAGCGCGACGAACGCGACGATGAGCACGGGAATGGTTGCGAAAACGAACAATCCGGTGAGGGCAACGGCCGAGCCACAGGCGAACACCAAGCCGTGACGGTACAGCGGACGGGTGCTGAGGATCAGACCCGCGATGATCTGCCCGAAGCCGGGAGCGGCCGCGAGCGCCCCGGCGACCACCGCACTGACTGCGAACCCCTCGGCCACGACCGGCACCAGCGGCATATAGCCGAACATGCACAGGTTCATCACCACCGTGATCGCGAGCATGGCGACAAACCGCCTGCTTCGCCGCACCAGCCCCGCGCTCGCCCGCACCTGGCTTCGCAGTGAGACCGCACCCGGCGCAGGTGGCGCGGCGGCGTGACGAGGATGCGGCACGAAAGCCAACAGGACCGTCGAGATGCACAGCATCGCGCCCATACCGGCGAACCCGGCGCCCATCCCGAGCTGGTGGATCAGCACGCCGCCGACGAGGGTACCGAACATCGCCGAACCCGCCTGCGCGGTCGCCTCGATCGTCATCGCCCGACTGGCCAGCCCCGGCCCCACCGTTTCGTAGATCAGCGGGCGCTGCGCGGTCATGTTGACCAGGCCGCCAATGCCGACGAGGAACATGAACGGGAACGTCATCCACACCTCGACCCGGCCCGACTGCACCGCGGCGAACATCAACAGCTCGACCGGGATGAGGACCAACTGCACGGTCAGGATCAGTCGCTTGCGTTCGACCCGGTCGCTGATCACGCCGGCGAAGAACCCGCCGAGCAGCATCGGCAGGAAGAACAGCGCCCCCACCACCTGGTTGAGAACCGGCTGGTCGGCGATCTGAGTGAGCAGGTAGCTGGTGGTGAACAGCGCGCCCCACCGGGTCGTGTGCCAGATCAGCGAGCTCAGAAACAGGTTGCGATAGCCCGACACTCGCAGCAGGCACCGGAGCCCCGGCCGGTCCGCCGCCTGCTCGCTCGCGAGCGCGACCACGTCGTCGGCGGTCATGCGGCGGCCGCTGCGCCGGACCCGGCGCGGCGCTGCCGCAGCAGTCCCACCAGAACCGGCAGGGTTAGCGCGGCGGAGCCGACCGTCAGCGCTGCGAATCCAGCCCAGTTCATGATCAATCCGCACACCACGCTGGCCAGGCCGCCGCACACGGCGGTGATCAGGTCCGCGGTGCCCTGTACGGGCACGCGGTATTCGAAGGGGATGTGCTCGACCAGCAGGCTTGACCCGCCTATGAGGGCGAGCGTCCAGCCCAACCCGAGGGCGAACATCGCCGCGAACATGACCGGCACACTCTCGGATGCGAACGCGGTCAGTCCGCATGCGGCGATCAGGACCAGCGCGCCGGTGCGCACCGAGACCAGCCGCCCACGGCGGTCGGCGTAGCGGCCGACGAGCGGGCTGAACGCGAACATGCCCGCGATGTGCGCGGAGACCACGAACGAGCTGATCGCCTCATGGTTGTGGGCCTTCATGTCGATCGGCGCCATCGCCATGACACCGACCATCACCGCCTGCGCGGTGACCATCGCCAGCAGGGCCAGCCGCGCCATCGGGGAGGCGGCAATCACGCGCAGCGACTCCCGCAGCCGTACCGGCCGGTCGTCGGCGGCGGTGCGGTGTTCGGCCGCCGACACCAGCAGCGGATCGGGCCGCAGCCGCACGGCGACGTTGATACCGGCGCACGCGAAGAAGAACGAGCTGAAAAGCCATGGTCCGGCGTACAAGTCGAGGCCGAACAACGCGACGCCGAGATGCTCGGCCGGCACGACGAGTGTGGGACCGAACACCGCACCGAAAGTCGCCGCGAACAGGATGCGGCCCATCGCGCGCCCGCGCTCATCCGGTTCGGCCAGATCGGTGGCGGCATAGCGGGCCAGCAGGTTGGTCGCCGACCCCGCACCGTAGAGCAACAGGCCGGCCAAAAACACCGCAAGCATTGCGATTTGCACACCGACGCAGGCGATCAGGCCACCGGCGGTCGCCAGGCCGTAACCCATCTGCATGCCGGCACGACGGCCGTAGCGGCGCATCACGCGCGACAGAAATTGCGCCATCGCGCCCGACCCGGCCGTCACAGCGGCGGTCGAGACTCCCACCCATGGCGTGCCGACACCGACGATGTCCTCAACGACGAAACCCCCAACGGTGATCGCCGCGCCGAGGGCGGCGGCCCCGACCACCTGGCCCATGACGAGGACTCGCAGGGTGCGCCGCTGCAACGCGGCCCGCTCGGCGATCGACAGCGGATCGGATTTGTTCGCCGTCGCTTTTCGCCCGCTCACCGGCATCCTTCGCCCTCCTCGGCCTCGCCTCGGGCCATCGAGACCGACAACCCGAATTCGCACGGTAATGAGCGGGCGTGACGACGCCGGATCACCACGGTTCCCACACCATTGCGCCGAAGGGCCTGGGCAACAGGGAGATTCGATCGGCGCAATGGCGGGTTAACGTCGGAGCTCAGAATTCGCGCAGCGTTTCCCGCAGGGTCGACTTCGTGTACTCGGTGCGGCTGAGGCCCAGCCGCTGCAGTTCCGGCACCAGGCCGTCGGTGATCGACGAGATGTAGTTGCGGTTCAGGTCCCAGCCCGGCTTCATGATGAGGAACCCGTCACCGCCGATCTCCTCCATCGCCTCGCCCATCTGACGGGCGACCTGTTCGGCCGTGCCGACGAACTCGACACCGGTGGTTGCCCAATCGATCGCCAACTGGCGCAACGTCTTCGACCCAGGACTGCCATCGCCACGCATGAAGTGTTCGAGCGATCCGCGCTCACCGTTGGTGGTCAGACCCTCCGGAAGCGGCTCGTCCCAGTCGAACTGCTTGAAATCGATCTCGGTGTTCGACGAGATGGAGACAAGCTGTTTTTCGATGTAGCTGCTCTTGGCGGTCAGGCGGTCGATTTCCGCACGCGCCTCGCCCTCGGTCGCGGCGACCACCGGCGACACGCAGAACATGAGCTTGATGTCGTCAGGATTGCGGCCTGCCTTGGCCGCGCGAGCCCGAATGTCGTTGCGGTACTCACGCATGCCCTCGACTCCCGTACCCACCGCGACGATCGCGTCGGCGGCACGCGACGCGAACGCCCGGCCCCGAGGAGACGCGCCTGCCTGGAGGATGGTCGGCTTGTGCTGTGGCGACGGCACCGTGTTCAGTGGGCCGCGGGACTTGAAGTACTTGCCAACGAAGTCAACAGTGCGGACCTTGCGGTAGTCGGCGTACGTGTGGGTCTCGCGATCCATCACGACCGCGTCGGCGTCCCACGAATCCCACAGCTCGCATACGAGGTCGTAGTACTCGTCGGCCACGTTGTACCGCTCGTCGTGTTCGGGCAGCGCGTCCAGCCCGAAGTTCTGCGCGGCCCGGTCCTCGGCCGACGACACGATGTTCCAACCGAACCGGCCCTCGGCGATGGAATCCACCGTCGACGCCAGCCGAGCCAGCAGGTACGGCGGGTAGAACGAGGTCGACATCGTCGCGACCACACCCAGCTTCGACGTGTTCGCAGCGATCTGCACGGCCAACGGCACCGGATCGTGCTTCGGCGCGAAGACCGAGTTCTTGAGCGCGCCCTCCATCGATCCGCCGTAAGCGTCGGCCACCATCACGGTGTCCTCGATCATGATGAAGTCGAAGCAGGCCCGCTCCATGCTCTTGGCCATGTCGACGTAGAACCGGCCGTTGGCCCACTTCGCCACATCCGGTGAGGCCCACTGAGTGTCCCATTCCGGCGGAATGAAATTCATGAACCAACCCAGGTGGAGTTTCTTCGTCATCGCGGTCTCCTTCATGTCGCTGTGGAACTCATCGAACGACCGTTCGGTGTCATGCCGAATTCGCCCTCATAGCACTGCGATTACGCCACCGGACAAGCCACGCCCGAATCGCGTTGTGGCGCAATCAAAGGTTTACCCCCGGACCGAGCCGGCGAAATTGGGCGCGGGTTGACTACTGGCATGACTGTCGTTGTCGTAGGAAATCCCAAGCCGATGTCGCGAACGCGCGCCGCAGCCGAGTTGGTTGCCGAGAAGCTCACCGGCGATGCTCCCCAACATGTGATCGATGTCGTCGACCTCGGTGCCGGCCTGCTCGGTTGGGGCGATCCGAAGGTGGCCGAAGCGAAAGACATCGTGAAGTCCGCCGACTCGCTCGTGGTTGCCTCCCCCACCTTCAAGGCCACCTACACCGGGCTGCTGAAACTCTTCCTGGACCAGTTCGGGGCAGGCGAGCTCGGTCAGATCACGACGTTTCCGCTCATGCTCGGCGGCGCGTACACCCACGCACTGGCGCCCGAACTGACCCTGCGGCCCGTGCTTGTCGAGATCGGCGCGAGCTGCCCCGCGCCGAGCTTGTATCTGCTCGACTCCGAGTACGAGACGTCGGCCGATCTCGACAAATGGCTCGAGGTTGCCCGCCGGTTCGTCCCCGCGGTGTCGTCATGATCGCCGCGAACGACGACCGCTTCGATCCAGCCCTGCTTCGGCAGGCGTTCGGCTGTTTCCCGAGCGGCGTAACGGCTTTCTGCGGTCTACTCGACGGTGTCGCCGAAGGCATGGCGGCGAGTTCGTTCACCTCGGTTTCGCTCGATCCGCCGCTGGTTTCGGTCTGCGTCGCCAACACGTCGACGACGTGGCCGAAGCTGGCCGGGCTCCAGCGGGTCGGGCTGAGCGTGCTCGCCAGCGACCACGCGCCGATCGCTCGCGCTCTGTCGGCGAAGAACGGCGACCGGTTCAGCGGGGTCGACTGGACGGCGACCGAGAGCGGCGCGGTGTTCGTGCACGGCTCGACGCTCTGGCTGGAGTGCGCACCGTTCAAAATCGTCGAGGCCGGCGACCACGAAATCGTCGTGCTGCGGATCGTCGCGCTCGCCATGAATCCCGACGTACTGCCAATGGTTTTTCACCGCAGCAACTTCCACGAACTGGCGCCGGCGACCTGAGGATCACGTGCGTCGCAGCGAATGCGGCCACACGATCTGCGGAAAAAACGAGTTGCTCTCGATTCCGTCCATGTAGCCGTGGGCAATCGTCGAGTTCGGCGGCAGGCACAGCGGAATCCAGATCGCCTCGTCGAGAATGATCTCACTGCACCGCTGATAGATGGCATCCGCCTGTTGGGTGGTCGGCTGCCGTACCGCCTCGTCCATCAGCTGGTCGAGCTCCGGATTCGAATACTGGTAGAAGTTCAACGGTTTGGCACCGGTCCGGAGCAAGATACGGAACGTGGTGTCCAGGTGCAGCGCGTCACCGCCGATGAAGGTCACCATCATGTCGGGCCGCCGCTCAGGCGGCTGGTTGGCGAGGTCGAACTGTTCGGCCACCGGCAGGGTGCGCACGGTGACGTCGAGTCCATGGGCAGCGAGCTGACTCTGGATCAGCTCGGCCATCTGCTGGCGGGGCGCACCGCCGTCGGCGCTCCATGCGAGGTCGATCTTCTTCGACGGCAACCCCGCAACCATTGCCTTGAGCGGACCGGGGTCGACCGCGGCCGGGAACGGGGCGAGCTCCGGGGAGAACGTCTGGTCCGGCCACATGCCTTTCTGCACCGTGGTGAGACCGGCCCACGCCGGCTCGACGATCGCGTCGCGGTCCAGTGCGGTGAGCACGGCCTTGCGAAGCGCCTTGTCGGCGAAAATGCCCGAGTTGGGGTTCAACCAGATGGCCTCGCCGACCCCGCCGTACGCGTTGACCACCTTGAACTTTGGATTGTCCTGGTAGGCAACGACATCCGGAATTGCGAAGCCTTTGGTGACCATGTCGAACGCGCCCGAGTCGAGTTGCAGCTTCTGGGTGGCGATGCTCGGCGTGATCTCGATCCGGATGGCATCGAATGCCGCCTTCTCACCCCAGTAGTCGGGATACGCGGCGAGAGTGTAGTGGCTTCCTGGCACGAATTCCTTGATCGTGTACGGCCCGGTGCCTGCGTCGTTGGTCTTCAGCCACTCCTGCGCGAGGTCGCCACCGACGGCATGCTGCTCGACTGCCGTCGGGCTCACCGCGAACGGCTGCCACGGACAAGCGAGGTAGTGGAGGAACGCCGAGTTGGGCTCTTTGAGGGTGACGACGAAGGTCGTCGGGTTCGGCGCATCGGTCCCGGCGACACCAGCGACCATGTAAGAGGGACCCTGATTGACCGCCGTCCTGCGCTCGAAGCTCTTGGCCCATGCCGCCGCGTCGGCCGGCGTTCCATCGTGGAAAGTCACGTCGGGTTGCAACGCGAACGTGTACGTCAACTGGTCATCGGAGACCGTCCACGACTTCGCCAGGCTGCCGGTGAATTTCGATGAGCCCGGCTCGTAGCGCACCAGTCCCTCGTACGCGCATTCCATCAGCTGCGCACCTTCGCCTTCGTACATGATGTCGGGATCGGGAACCTGCATGTCGGCGAGGAACGGCATTCGCAAGGTGAGCGTGCCGCTGCTGGAACCGCCGCCGCCACCGCACGCGGCGAGGAACGACGCGAGGCCGATCCCTCCGACGGTGATGCCGCTTGCCTTCAGGAAGGTGCGACGGTCCCATGCCACCGGTACGTCTGCCGAATCGACCACGAAATCCTCCTTGAAAGTGACTGTTGACGTGACTGCACGGCGGCGTGCTGTCGCAGAAGTACACCGGCATCGCGTGACACCACCGCTTCGCGTCGGTACCCCTCGTATTACGCCGATTCCGGCGGCCGCTAGAACTCCAGAAGGTTCTCCCGGAAGGTGCTGTGGCTGTAGCCGTCGCGGATGAGGCCGCGTCTACGGAGCGCGGGGGCGAGTCCATCGGCGATCTCGGCGATATTGCGCCGGGTGACGGTCGGCGACAGCAGGAAGCCGTCGCCGCCGACCTCCTCCATCGCCTCACCCATCTTCGCCGCGACGGTGTCGGGTGAGCCGACGAATGCCAGCCCGGCATGAGTGTCGACGGTGGCGATGGCCTCGCGAAGCGTCTTGCCACGGGCGCCTTCGATGAAGGTGCGCAACGTGCTGGTCTCGCCGTTGCCCCATACGTCGGGCACCTCCTTGTCGAGATCGAAAGCGGAGAAGTCGAATTCCCCGCCCGAGGTGTAGCTCAGACCCCACAGCCGTCGCTCGATCGCGTGATCGCTCCAGCGGGCGGCCGTCGCAGCCTCTTCGCGCGCCTGCGCGACGCGGTCGGTGTCCCCGAGGATCGGATCGATCAGGAAGAGGATCTTCAGCGTGCTGGGATCGCGCCCGTAATCCTTCATCCGGCGGTGCATGTCCTGCCGGAACGCCTTCATTCCCTCGATGCTGGTGCCGTGCGCAAGCATCGACTCCGCATACTTCGCCGCGAGGTCACGCCCGGCCGATGAGGCACCGGCCTGCACGATGACGGGTCGGCGCTGCGGGCCTGGAATGGTGTTCAGCGGCCCCCGGGTACGGAAGTACTTGCCCTCGAAGTCGACGGGGTGCACCTTGCGGTGGTCGGCATAGCGCGGGGTCTCCTGATCCACCAGGACCGCACCGTCCTCCCATGAGTCCCACAGCGCCCCAACGGCTTCCATCCACTCCTTGGCCATCTCGTAGCGTTCGCCGTGCAGCATCAACTCGTCGTATCCGTACTGTTGCGCCGCCCGCGTCGAGCTTCCGGTCACGACATTGAGCCCGACGCGCCCCTCGGTCAGATGGTCGAGCGTCGTCATCGTCCGCGCCGCCATGAAGGGGTGATAGAAGCTTGTCGACAGCGTGACGGCGATTCCGATGTGTTTCGTGCGCTGCGTCAACAGCGGGACCAGCGGTACGGGATCGCACTTCGGCGCCAGCAGACCGTACTTGAGCGTGGTTTCCATGGAACGGCCGTATGCGTCCTCGATCATGCTGGTGTCTTCGACGAGCAGATAGTCGAAGCGCGCCCGTTCGAGCGACGCGGCAAGATCGACGAACAGCTCGCCCGTCATCCAGTCCTTGCCAGTTGTGCCCACCCACGGATCCAACGCCCACGTCTGCACGGAGAACCCGCTGCCGAGAAACCACCCCAGGTGAAACATGGCACCAATGTGGATCGCTGATGTTTCCGCCGGCGATGTGCTCGGTGCCGGACGCATTACGCTGGACAACCGCGAGTGTGGCGCTCGTCACGGTCTGTCACATTTCGGCGGCGCGCGGTGTCTTGAGGGCACAAGCCTTTGAAAGGAGACACTCGTGAATGACCAGACAGCACACGTCGTCGTGATCGGCGGTGGATACGCCGGGGTCCTTGCCGCCAACCACCTGCAGAGCAATCCTGGCCTGGCCATCACCCTGGTGAACCCGCGGCCGAAGTTCGTCGAGCGGATTCGCCTGCACCAGATGGCGGCGGGCAACTACGACGCCGCCGCGGACTACGCCAACCTGCTGGGTGACCGGGTCCGCCTGGTCGTCGACGGCGCCGAGCGCATCGACGCCGAGATCCGTCAGGTCCAGCTGACCTCGGGGGACGTGCTGGACTACGACTACCTGATCTACGCCGTCGGCAGCACCGGCGGGGTTCCGGCATCGATACCGGGTGCTGCTGAATTCGCCTATCCGCTCAGCGAATTCGAGCAGGCCCAACGCCTGCGCGCCCGGCTCCAGGATGTGCCGATGTCCGCGCCTATCGTGGTGGTCGGTGGCGGGCTCACCGGAATCGAGGCGGCGGGCGAGTTCGCCGAAGCGGGCCGCAACGTCACCCTCGTCACCGACGTGGTCGGGGCTTCTCTGGGCGTGCAGGCACGGCGCTCGGTGGTCAAGGCGCTCACGAAACTCGGCGTCACGATCGTCGACGGCCCCGACATCCTGGTCGCAGGCGTCGGGCCGGATTCAGTCACGATGGCCGACGGCAATCGGCTGCCCGCTGCGGTGACGGTGTGGACCACCGGATTCGGTGTACCCGGTCTCGCCGCGGCCAGTGGTCTGACCACCGACGGGCTCGGCAGGCTGCTCACCGACGAGACTCTCACCAGCGTCGACGACGCCCGCATCGTCGCGGCCGGCGACGCCGCGTCGCCGTCGGGCGTGCCGCTGCGCATGAGCTGCCAGGCCGCCGGGCCCATGGGCGTGCAGGCCGCCAACACAGTCCTCGCCCGCGTCGCCGGCGAGAAGCCCGCAGAGCTGAACCAGGCGTTCAGCGGGCAGTGCATCAGCGTCGGGCGCACCTACGGGACTGTGCAGATCTCGCATTCCGACGACACGCCGCGACGGATCTACCTCGGCGGGCGCACCGCGGCATTCGTCAAAGAACAGGTCTGCCGGGCCACGGTGACCTTCATGGGCAAGGAAGGCCGCAAACCCGGCTCGTACTTCTGGTTCAAGGGCGGCGACCGGGAACGCCAGATCGCCGAGGCACGCAAGGAGACCGTCGTCCGATGACACAACCCAGCGCAGGTAACTCGACCGAACACGCCGAACGGTTCACGCTGCTGCGGCCGTTGCTGTTCACCATCGCCTACGAGATTCTGGGCACTGCAACGGAATCCGACGATGTGCTGCAGGAGAGTTACCTGCGCTGGGCCGAGGTGGACCTGGCGACGGTGACCGACACCAAGGCCTACCTGGCCAAGCTCGTCACCCGCCAGGCCCTCAACGCTATGCGAGCCGAATCTCGCAGGCGCGAGGACTATGTCGGGCCGTGGCTGCCCGAGCCGCTGCTGCTCGATCACCGGGACGGCGCTGCCGACGCGGTGCTCGCCGAATCGGTGTCGATGGCCATGCTCGTGGTGCTGGAGACGTTGACACCCGATGAGCGTGCGGTGTTCGTGCTGCGGGAGGTGTTCGGCTTCAGCCACGACGAAATCGCATCGGCCATAGGCAAATCCGCGAGCGCGGTGCGACAGATGGCGCACCGCGCCCGCGAGCATGTGCAGTCGCGGCGCAAGCGATTCGAGCCGGTCGACCCGCAGCTGTCGATGGAAGTGACCGCGCGGTTCTTCGCGGCCGCCTCGACCGGCGACATGGACACATTGCTGGAGGTGCTGGCACCGGACGTCGTGTGGACGGCGGACAGCGCCGGCAAGCGCAGCGCCGCCCGCCGCCCGGTTTCGGGCGCCGTGGCCGTGGCCCGGCTGGTCATTGGTCTGGTGCGGATGGGCGGCGAGTCCGCACGCGTCGAGCCCGCGATGTTCAACAACGCCCCGTCGCTCAAGCTCTACCTCGGTGACAGCTTCGAAGGCGTGATCACCGTCGAGATCACCGACGGCCGCATCACCCACTTCTACGCGATGCGCAATCCGGACAAGCTCACCGGCGTCGACATCCCGCGGACGATCAGCCGCTAGCGTTCTGCCACGCTGGTGGCATGCGGATCGAGCGGCTCGGCGACCTGGGTGAGGCACCCGCCTTGCTGCGCAGCGTCGCGGCCGCGGCGGCTGCCGCTCACCTGCCGCCGCCCGCCGCCCTGATCGGTGACTGGTTCGGGTCTCGCGCGGTGATCGCCCCGTCGCTGGCTGCCCTACCGGTCGCCCCGGCGACCGTGTTCGACGCACCGCCCGGCGCCGACGACATCGTCGGCGGCGGCTGGTTCGGCTACCTGTCCTATCCCGATCCGGGTGCTCGAGAGTCGACACCGCGCATCCCCGAGGCGGCGGGCGGATGGTCGGACTGCGTGCTGCGCCAAGACGCCGACGGCGACTGGTGGTACGAAAGCCTCACCGGCACAGCATTTCCCGACTGGCTGCGCGTTCTGCCTGCCGTGCCGCCCGTGCCGTACACGCTCGAGTGGGTAGCGCCCGACCGCGCAAGCCACCGGCACGGTGTGCTCGCGTGCCTCGACGCCATCGCCGCCGGTGAGGTGTATCAGGCCTGCGTCTGCACGCGGTTCACCGGCCGGATCGACGGGTCCGCGCTGGAGTTCTTCGCCGATGCGGTGACCCGGACCGCGCCTGCCCGTGCCGCGTACATCGCAGGGCACTGGGGCGCGGTGGCCTCGCTGTCGCCGGAACTGTTCCTGAGCCGGCGTGGCACGTCGGTGACGTCGAGCCCGATCAAGGGGACGTTGCCGCGCCATGCCGATCCGTCCGGCCTGCTCGCCTCGGTCAAGGACGTGGCGGAGAACATCATGATCGTCGACCTCGTCCGCAACGACCTGGGCCGCGTCTCGCACACCGGGAGTGTGACCGTGCCCGAACTGCTGGCGATACGCCCGGCGCCAGGGGTCTGGCATCTGGTCTCGACCGTCACCGCGCAGGTCGACACCGCGGTGCCCATGTCGGCGTTACTCGACGCGGCGTTCCCACCTGCGTCGGTGACCGGAACCCCCAAGGGCCGCGCTCGCGAGCTGTTGCGGGGGTGGGAGCCGGCCCGGCGGGGGGTCTATTGCGGCACTGTCGGTTTGGCTTCACCGGTGGCGGGTTGCGAGCTGAACGTCGCGATCCGCACCGTCGAATTCGACGCCTCCGGCGCGGCGATGCTGGGCGTCGGCGGCGGCATCACTGCCGATTCCGATGTCGACGCCGAGTGGGACGAGTGTCTGCACAAGGCGTCGAGCCTCGTGGAGTCGCGCACTGTGGTAATCAATCCGCTATGACCACACCGGCCGATATTCCCCGCGCACTGAACGACTTCCCGTCCGACGCGCCGATCGTGATGGTGAACCTGCTGAAGTTCAAGGAACCCGACGGGCTGGACAGCTATATGAAGTACGGCGAAGGCGTGGCCCCGCTGCTGGAGCGTGCCGGCGCGAAGGTCCGCTACGGCGGGTCGGCGCCTGCGGTCCTCCTCGGCGAAGACGCGAAGCCCTGGTGGGACGTCATCCTCGTGGTCGAGTATCCGACGCCTGCGGCCTTTCTGGAGATGGTGGCCAGCGAGGAGTATGCGGCCGTGCACAAGCATCGGGCCGCGGCGCTGGAACGCGGCGAGCTGATCGCGACGTCGAACTGGTCGGTCACCCCGTAGAGCGCGCACGCAGCACGGCGTCGTAGAGCTCACGCCGGGACGGTGCGCCGGGATTGTCGGCAACCACCTGCGCACACGCGTCCTTCACGCGGGCGCCCGCCTCGACCAGGTCCTCGACCTCGGCCACCAAGGCGTCCAGATCAGCCGTCGGGGTCGCGCCGTCGAGCACCACGGTGATCTCGCCCAGCACTCCGTCAGCAGCCCATTCGGCCAGTTCTTCGAGCGTTCCCCGGACGATCTCCTCATGGATCTTGGTCAGCTCGCGGCAGACCACCGCTCTACGTGCCGGGCCGAGCGCGTCGACGGCGTCGCGCAGCGTCTCGGCCAGCCGGCGCGGAGATTCGAAGAACACGCACGTGCGTCGTTCGGTCGCGAGCGTCTGCAACCACGTCATACGGGCCGCGTGCTTGCGCGGCGCGAAACCTTCGAAGCAGAACCGGTCCGACGCGAGGCCCGACACCGCGAGCGCCGTCGTCACCGCCGACGGGCCAGGCAGGCAGCTGACCGGCAGGCCCGCCTCGACGCAGGCCGCCACCAGCCGGTAACCGGGATCGTTGATCAACGGCATACCGGCGTCGCTGACCACGAGCACCGTCGCACCGGACGAGATCTCCTCGACCAGGCCCGGAACGCGACTGGCCTCGTTCTGGTCGAAGAAACTCAGCACCCGGCCGCGCGGGGTGACCTCGAGCGCCTGCGCGAGTGACCGGACCCTCCTGGTGTCCTCGGCAGCGATGATGTCGGCGCTCTTCAGCGCCGTGACCAGCCGCGCCGAGGCGTCCGAAGGCTGCCCCAACGGCGTGGCGCCGATCAACAGTTTGCCGGGTGTCACGACCGACAGCCTACGATCGCTTGCGTGACCGCCCCCGCCACCGATATGCCGACGGCTGGTCGCTCGGTCCCGTTGATCAGCCCGGCGCCGGTGATCCCGGCACCCGATTTCGGTCCGGTCGACCGATTGCAGGGCTGGGCGATGACGGCCGTCATCACCGCTCTCGCCGCGGTGAGCAGGTTCCTCAACCTGGGCTCGCCGACCGACGCAGGCACGCCGATCTTCGACGAGAAGCACTACGCGCCCCAGGCCTGGCAGGTGCTGCACAATCACGGCGTCGAGGACAACCCGGGTTACGGGCTCGTGGTGCACCCGCCGGTGGGCAAGCAGCTCATCGCCATCGGCGAGTGGCTGTTCGGCTACAACGGGCTCGGCTGGCGGTTCTCCGGCGCGGTGTGCGGTGTCATCCTCGTGATGCTCGTCGTGCGCATCGCGCGACGGATCACCCGCTCGACGCTCGTCGGCGGCATCGCCGGCCTCCTGCTGATCGCCGAGGGCGTCAGTTTCGTCTCGGCGCGCACGGCACTGCTCGATGCATTCCTGACGATGTTCGTTGTCGCGGCGTTCGCGTGCTTGATGGTCGACCGCGATCAGGTCCGCGAACGGATGCACGTGGCGTTCCTGGAGGGCCGCATCGCCGAGACGCCGTTGGGCCCACGCCTCGGTGTGCGGTGGTGGCGGTTCGGTGCCGGGGTGCTGCTCGGGTTGGCTTGTGCGACAAAGTGGTCCGGCCTGTACTTCGTGCTGTTCTTCGGGGTGATGACGCTCGTGTTCGACGCCGTCGCACGCAGGCAGTATCACGTACCGCAACCCTGGCGCGGCATGCTGCGGCGCGATGTGGGCCCTGCGGTTTATGCGCTCGGGTTGATCCCGTTCGGGGTGTATCTCGCGTCGTATGCGCCGTGGTTCGCGTCCGAAACCGGGGTCGACCGCCATGAGGTCGGTCAGTCCATCGGCGAGAACAGCATCCTGCCGCTGCCCGACGCCGTGCGGTCGCTGTGGCACTACACCTATGCCGCCTACCGATTCCACTCCGGGCTCACCAACGCCGACGGCAACCACCATCCGTGGGAGTCGAAGCCGTGGACGTGGCCGATGTCATTGCGGCCCGTGCTCTACGCGATCGACAACCAGGATGTGCCCGGCTGCGGCGCGCAATCGTGTGTGAAGGCCGTGATGCTCGTCGGCACGCCTGCCATGTGGTTCATCGCGGTGCCGGTGATCGGCTGGGCGTTGTGGCGGGCCGTGGTTCGCCGCGACTGGCGCTACGGCGCGGTGCTCGTCGGCTACTCGGCGGGCTTCCTGCCGTGGTTCGCCGACATCGACCGGCAGATGTACTTCTTCTACGCGACCGTCATGGCGCCGTTTCTCGTGCTCGCGATCGCCCTGATCCTCGGCGACATTCTGTACAAACCCAATCAGAACCCCGAGCGGCGAACGTTGGGACTCTTGACGGTGTGTTTCTATGTGGCGCTTGTGATCACGAACTTCGCCTGGATGTATCCGATCCTCACGGGTCTGCCGATCTCGCAGGCCACATGGAACCTGCAGATCTGGTTGCCGAGCTGGCGGTAGTGCGCGGCCTGCGCGTTGAAATTGCGCTCAGGGTTGTGCTTTCGAGTTATCCACAGCCCTACGCGCAATCTCGACGTCGACGCTGAGAAATGTCGGTCGCGCTGCGCAACATCACGCCATGCGAGACGTGTTCATCGGCAGCGAAATGCTCAGAGCCGGTGCTCTGACGCGTGGCGACCTGCGGTGGAATTACCGGGCGATCTTTCCCGACATCTACGTGCCGAATAAGGCAGCGCCGTCGCTGCGCCGTAGAACCGTTGGCGCATGGCTGTGGTCGGGCCGCAACGCCGTGATCGCCGGACGGGCGGCGGCCGCTTTGCACGGTGCACGGTGGGCTTCTGCCGCCACACCGGTCGAGTTGATCTGGCGTAACGGTCGTCCACCTCCGGGCATCGTCGTGCGGAACGAGCGGATTGACGCGGACGAAGTCATCGAAATCGACGGCTTACCGGTGATGACGCCGGAGCGCACGGCGTTTGACCTGGGACGGCATCTGACCCGCGACGTCGCGGTCCGCTACTTGGACGCGCTCGCCCGCGCCACCCACGTCAAGGCGGTCGATGCGCTGATACTGGCCGACCGTTACCCACGGGCACGCGGCTTGCGCCGATCCGAGATCGCTCTCGACCTGATGGACGGAGGTGCCGAGTCGCCGAAAGAGACCTGGCTGCGCCTGGTTCTGATGGACGGCGGCCTACCGCGACCAGCTACACAGATCCAGGTGACCGACGGGTTCAACGAGGCGTTTATCGACATGGGCTACGAGGGGCCGAAGGTCGGTTTCGACTATGAGGGCAAACATCACAGCGAGGACCGCAGGCAATACGTGTTCGATATCGGGCGAGCCGAGTTGATCGACCGCGAAGGCTGGGACGACATCCGCGTGGTAGCCGAGCACAGCAAGGCCTATATCCTCCACCGAGCGCGCGAAGCGTTGAAATTGCGCTCAGGGTTGTGAATTCGCCAAAACCACAGCCATCACCGCAATCTCGACGACCGACCACAA